>NZ_JBEPMA010000004.1:0-183479 GCF_040545475.1 Peptoniphilus olsenii
GGAAACACCTGTAACCATACCGAACACAGAAGTTAAGCATTAATCCGCTGATGGTACTTGGCTGGAGACGGCCTGGGAGAGTAGGTTATTGCCAGTTAAAAGGTCTACCGACGCAAGAGAGACTTCGTTGATAGACTTTTTATTTTTTAAAAATACTCCTTTTAAAATTAGTAAAATATTTTGCTTTAATTATTCCTTAATGGGCGAAGCTCATTACATATTATTAAAGATAGAAAAATCTTCCTGAGATGGAAGATTTTTTTATATCCTAATTGATTGGTTGAAAATTAATACCAATACTTAAAGTTATTGAAAATATGAGTTATATTATTTATTAAGCTATTTAAATTGAATAGATATTATCACAACTTAAATACTAAAAATATTATATTATAGATTTAGTAAGTATCAATTAGTAGTTATAAAATATGAATCTATTTCTTGTTGTATTTAAATAAGACTGATATGGAATTTAATGATTCCGTATCAGTCTTTGTTTTTACATATTATCCTTTACTCCAACGGCTACCATTTTAGCTTCTGCTCTTATTTCGCCATCTGATTCCATTGTCATAATTACTATTACTTTTCTTTCTCCAATCTCTTCAGCTATTGCAGTTACAGTAATTTCTTTGTCCATTGGTGTGGGCTTTTTGAAATCAACTTCAAGCCTTGCAGTAATAAATCTACCTATTACAGTATCTTTATTGAGTTCAAGTCCTAAATCTTTATGCTTAAACCATGCTGCTGAAGCTGTTCCATGGCAATCGAAAATCATCGCAATCATTCCACCAAATAAGTTTTGTGGCACGCCGCCAGTATAAACTGAATCGGGAATTACTTTTGTGATACATTTACTGCCGTCAGCACTTGGATAAGATTTTATATGCATACCATGTTCATTTTTTGGACCACAACCCCAACAATGTTGAAATCTTTCGCCATATGTTTCTTGGATAGATATTTTCTCTGACATATTTTCTCCTTTCGGTTATATAAAATTTTATATTATATACATTATAACATTATATTTTTAGTTTGTTTAATTATAAAAGAGCCCTTTGTGGGAAAAAGGCTCTTTCTATAAGTTTAGTTCTATAATTTTATTTTCTTTAAGCGATTTTTTTATATCTATAATTCTTTGATTAGATGATCCTCGGAATTTTAGTGTTAAATCTTTTAAATTTTCAATGAAAGGGCCATCTACTAATGCATCACAAAGTTTTAGTAATTCTATTTTACTTTCTTCTTTTGTAAGTTGTTCCCATGTGTAGCCGGAGTATATCCAAATATCTTTACAAGTTTTTTTTCTTATATCTTTTACTACTTTGTATAGGTCATCTACATTTTGAAAGGGCTCACCTCCAAGTATTGTAAGCCCTTTTACTTCATCTAAGTTTAAATATTTTATTATTTTTTCTGTTTCATTTTTTGTCCATTCGTAACCAAAATTAAAATCCTGATATTCTTTGTTAAAACAGTTTTTACAATTGTGTGTGCATCCTGTTACAAAAATTGTAGTTCTAATTCCAGGTCCGTTGGCTACATCATATTTTCGTATTTGAGCATATCTCATTATATATGCAACACCCTCGCATTAATTTCTTTAGTTCTACCTTCGTTCCAGAAGTTTTCACCTAAATATCCGCATGTTCTTCTAACTACAGAAAGTTTTGCTCTGTCTGTGTTGCCACATTGAGGACATTGCCAATGTCCGTTTTCATTTAATTTGATTTCTCCATCGAAACCACATTCTGAGCAGTAATCAGATTTTGTGTTAAATTCGGCGTATTGAATATTGTCATATATGAATCTTACTAATGTTTCAAGTGCTTCTAGGTTGTGATTCATATTTGGTATTTCTACATAAGATATGCAACCGCCAGTAGACTTATCTTGGAATTTAGATTCAAAAGTAAATTTTTCAAAGGCAGATATATTTTCTCTAACATCTACATGGAAAGAGTTTATATAATAGCCTTTGTCAGTTACATTTTCTATAATGCCAAATCTTTCTTTATCAATATTTGCAAATCTTTGAGTAAGTGATTCAGCAGGAGTAGCATATAGAGTAAATTTAATGCCATATTCTTCAGTCCACTTTTTGCAAGCTGCATTTAATGCATCCATTATTCTCATTGCGAATTGGTATCCCTTTTCTGTTGTGTGGCTTACTCCTTTTGTGAGCATTGTAGCCTCGTATATACCAATATATCCTAGAGATACAGTAGAATATCCATTTTCTAATAGTGGAGCAATTGATTCATGTTTACCAAGTCTTGAGATGGCACCATGTTGCCAGTGGATAGGAGAGGAATCACTTGTGACTTTTTTTAGATGTTCGTATCTCAATAGACCAACTCTTTTTATTAAATCTAATCTTTTTTCTAGAATATCAAAGAATTTTTGCTCGTCACCGCCAGCAAGTATTCCTATTTGAGGAAGGTTAATTGAACATGCTCCCATATTGAATCTTCCTTCAAATTTGTATTTGCCATTTTCATCTTTATATGGTGGTAAGAAAGCTCTACATCCCATAGGGCTAAATACATTTCCCTCATAGTTAGCACGCATTTTTTTGGCTGAAATGTAGTCTGGATACATCCTCTTAGCTGTGCAACGAATTGCCAAAGAAGTTAGATAATAGTATTTAGATTCTTTGTGTATATTATTTTCATCAAGCACATAGATTAATTTTGGGAATGCAGGAGTCACATAAACACCAGCATCATTTTTGATACCTTGTATTCTTTGTTTAAGTATTTCTTCAATTATCATGGCAACTTCATCTACATATTGGTCATCATCTTCTAACCACATGAATAAAGTTACAAAAGGTGCTTGTCCATTTGATGTCATAAGTGTGTTAATTTGATATTGAATAGTTTGAATTCCACTTTCCAGATCCTTTTTAGTCATTCTATGAGCCATTTTTTCAGCTAGGGAAATATCACCTAAAGTATCTAGAGCAAGACTTAGGTTTTTGTCATAAGATCTCCTCAAATATTTACCTAAACATGATATATTAATACTTTGACCACCATATTGGTTTGAAGCGATTTGAGCTATAATTTGAGTCATGACATTACATGCCACTTGAAATGACTTAGGTGTTTCAATCATTTTGCCATTGACAACAGTTCCATTATCAAGCATATCTTTCATGTTGACTAAGCAACAATTAAAAATTGGCTGGATAATATAGTCCATGTCATGGATATGTATAGCTCCCGATTCATGAGCTTCTACTAAATCTAATGGTATCATCTTCCTTTTGGCAATATCTTTAGATACTTCGCCTGCAATTAAATCTCTTTGAGTGGATGCAATTATAGCGTTTTTATTGGAATTTTCGTCCATTAGTTCGTCATTTGTTTCATTTAATAGACCAAGAATACCTTCATCAGTAGTATTTTGTTCACGCTTGTATTGTTGAACAGATTTATACGCTTCATAAGCTCTTGCAGTTGCTGGATTTTTATATTGAATAAGTCTATAATATACTTCTTCTTCTATATCATAAATACTTAATGGTATTTCTTTGGAATTAGCAAGTTCTTCAATTTCTGCTGCAATTTTTTCTGCTTGATTTTCTACATACACTCCAGAACTTGAGTCCATTGCTTTTTTAATAGCAACAACAATTTTGTCTTTATTAAATTCAACTTCTTTACCATTTCTTTTAATTACACTAGGCATTTTGTCCTCCTCAAAATATACATCTTCATCTTTTCACTTTATATATTATACAACATATTGTGGTATCAGTAAATGGTTATCCGAGATATAGTGTATTTTTAGATATACACTTTATTCTTAAATTAATGAATAAACGGATTTAAAGAGCTAAAATTATGTTATAATTTAAAAAGAGGGGATGAGTATGCTAAAAATTTTTACCGATGTTTTAGACCCTTTTTTATGGGGAATTTTTCCAAAGTTAAGAAAATATGAATTTTTTTATGAAAATTTTGAATACGATTTTATTATGGCTGGTTTGATTGGAAACTATGAAGAATTTTTGCCACATAATTTTAGAGATAAAAATAATGTAGAGCTAGGCAATAAAATTTTATATGATATGTATCGTGCAACTTCGACAATGACAGGTATGCCAGGTTTTAACAAAGTACCAAATCTTTATACAGATAAATATAATTCTACATATACTTTAGACAAGTATTATCTTACTTTTAAGGAAATAGATGAAGCTAATTCAAAAAGTTATCTAAGAAAATTATTAGAAGAGGCAATTTTATTTGATAAAAATATATTTTTGAAAGAAGCACAAGATGATATATTAAAATCATTTAATATTGATACATCTGTTTTTTGGAGTGAATATGAAATGATTGATGATACTTTTCTTGCCAATCGAATGCTCTCATTTGATTATAGAATAAAAAAATTGCCAGGATTCTTAATTGAAGAAAATGGAAGAGTTTTACAAAATATATTAAATTTAGATTTAATTGATACTTTTATATTGGAAAACATGAATTTAAAAGAAAAAGATATTGATATGAATGACGAAAAAGTTTTGCTTTCATATATTGAGAATTATAATTTTGTATTAACAAATGAAGTTGATTTAGTTTTTGGAATAGATAATAATTTAAAAAATTTAGAAAAAAAAGGCCGTATTGATAAAATAAAAGTTGAAAATGGATATATCTATTGTGTAAAAAATTAATTGAGTTAATGATGAAATATATTTAAGTTCCATTTTAATATCAAAATAAAGAAAAAACTTAGTCAATTAAAAGTATTAAAATCTTTACTTAATTACTGTAATCATCGAAGTTACACTTATAGTAGTATCCTGTATAAATAAAAAACATTAAAATATAAAGACCACTATAGTTTTTAATTAGTGGTCTTTAATAATTTTAATTATTATTTATTTCTTAAAAATTCATCAATAGATTTCGCTGCATTTTTACCAGCACCCATGGCAAGTATTACTGTAGCTGATCCAGTTACAGCGTCTCCGCCAGCGAATATTTCTTCTCTAGATGTTTGAGACTCTACGTTAACTATAATTCCGCCCCAATCTTGTATTTCTAAGTTTTTAGTTGTAGAGGAGATTAGTGGATTAGGATTTGTGCCAAGAGCCATGATTACTGTTTCAAATTCTTCAGTGTAATCGGAACCTTCTATTTTAACAGGTCTTCTACGTCCGGACTCATCAGGTTGTCCTAGTTCGTTTCTTACACAATTTAGACCTTTTACCCAACCGTCTTCTGTACCTAAAATCTCTGTAGGTGCAGTTAGCATTTCAAATTTGATTCCTTCTTCTTTTGCATGATGAACTTCTTCAAGTCTTGCTGGAAGTTCTTTTTCAGTTCTTCTATAAAGAATAGATACATCGGCACCAAGTCTTTTTGCAACTCTAGCAGCATCCATAGCAACATTTCCGCCACCAATTACCGCAACTTTTTTGCCTACATTTACTGGTGTGTCATATTCTTCATCAAAAGATCTCATCAAGTTATTTCTTGTTAAAAATTCATTTGCAGAATAAACACCATTTAGATTTTCGCCTGGTATATTCATAAACTTAGGAAGTCCTGCTCCTGAACCAATAAATACTGCTTCATAACCATCATTTATTAATTCATCTATTGTGAGTGTTCTACCTACAACTGTATTATTTTCAATTTTAACGCCAAGCTTTTTGATATTTTCTACTTCTGCGGCGACAACTTCTTCTGGTAATCTAAATTCTGGAATTCCATAAGTTAAAACACCACCGCTTTCTTGGAGTGCTTCAAATATAGTTACTTGATAGCCCATTTTTGCAAGCTCGCCCGCACAAGTAAGCCCAGCAGGTCCAGCACCTATTACCGCTACTTTTTTATCCAAAGCTCTAGGTTTTTCTGAAATATTTACATGATGTCTTCTTGCATAGTCTGCTGCAAATCTTTCAAGTTTACCTATTGAAACTGAATCACCTTTGTTGGCAAGCACACATCTCTGTTCACATTGTGTTTCTTGTGGACATACTCTTCCACATACAGCTGGCAGTGAAGTGTAAAGTGATAGTGCTTTATATGATTGTTCGAAGTTACCACTGGCAATTTCTTTTATAAAGCCGGGTATATCAATGGATACTGGACATCCAACCACACAGCCTGGTTTTTTACAATTTAGACATCTAGACGCTTCAATTACAGCTTCCTCTGGAGTGTAACCTAAGCAAACTTCTTCGAAGTTTTTATTTCTGACATTTGGATCTTGTTCGGCAATAGGGGTGCGAGTAAATCTATCTTCGGCTCTCTTGATTTCTATTTTTTCACTTAAATCTTCGTCTTCTATAATTTTTTGAGCTTCTACTGCCATATCCATTGTGCAGTGATGATCTTTTATTTCTGTAGTTTTTTTATTATTGATGTATTGTTTTTGTCTTTTCATAGCTGAATCGAAATCAACTAAGTGACCGTCAAATTCAGGTCCATCGACACATGCAAATTTTGTTTTACCACCAATATTTACACGGCAAGCTCCGCACATACCAGTTCCATCTACCATGATAGGATTTAAAGATACTGTTATTGGCAAGTCATATTTTCTAGTAGTAAGTTCTACGAATTTCATCATTATCATTGGTCCAATAGAAACTACATGATCATATTTTTTGTTTTCTTTATCAACGAGATGAGATAGTTTATCTGTTACAAGACCTTTAAAACCATAACTGCCATCATCTGTAGTTATGTATAGATTATCACACACAGATGCAAGTTCATCTTCTAATATTACGAACTCTTTGGATTTAGCTCCAATAATAATATCGCAATGAAGTCCATTTTCTTTGAAGAATTTAGCTTGTGGATATACTGGGGCTGTACCGACACCACCTGCTACAAAAAGATATTTTTTATCTTTTAATTTCTCCAATTCCATACTCACAAAATCGGATTCTTTGCCAAGTGGGCCCACAAAATCTTTGAATTCGTCACCCTCTTCAAATTCGACAATCTTTTTAGTAGACTCACCTGATGCCTGAACAACAATTTGAACACTTCCTCTTTCTACATCATAATCTGAAATAGTTAAAGGAATTCTTTCTGAATATTTATCTGCAATTAAAATAATAAATTGACCAGGTTTTGCTGAAGCAGCAATTTTTGGCGCATAAACATCAAATAAGTAAATATTTGGTGCTAACAATTCTTTTCTTAAAATTTTTGACATTTAATTCCCTCCATTGATATAATTATAAAACATTGTGAAAACTAAAACAATGTATTTAACTCAATATTTACTATATGAGGATAATAATATTTTCCTTTACGTAAATAGATTTTTGAAGTATATTAAAAATGGAGATTATTATGAGAAATTTTAAAAATAAATTAAAGAAAATTGTAATCAAAGTTGGTTCTTCATCTATTACTCATGACAATGGAAGAATTAATCTACAAAAAATAGACGAGCTGTGTTTTGAAATTGCTAATCTCGAAAACAGTGGTTATGATGTTGTATTAGTATCTAGTGGTGCAATAGCAGCAGGAAGAGCAAAATTAAATTTTAAAGATAGACCTAAAGAAACTTCTGTTAAACAAGCCGCTGCTGCTGTAGGGCAAGTTTCGCTTACTAATATTTATGACAGAAGTCTAATAACATATGGATATAATTCAGCTCAAATTTTACTTACAAAACAAATCGAAAAAGATGAAATAATGAGAGAAAATGCAAAAAATACTTTACAAACATTAAGGGACATGAAAGTCATACCGATAATTAATGAGAACGACACCATATCTACTTATGAGATTAAATTTGGAGATAATGATACATTATCTGCTATTATTGCTCGATTAATAGATGCTGATTTACTTATAATGCTCACAGATATTGAAGGGCTATACACTGATGATCCGCGTATTAATAAAAATGCTACTTTAATAGAAGAAGTTAGTGATATTAATTTAGTAAATAAGTCTGCTAAAAATACAAACTCTGATATGGGTACAGGTGGGATGAAAACTAAACTAAAAGCAGCCTCTTTAGCCTTAGAAAAGAATATTGAAGTTGTAATAGCATCTGGAAAAAATATGAAAATAATTAGAGATATAGTGAAAGGTGAAAATATTGGAACGTATTTTAAATGTCAATGAAATTTGTAAAATTGCCAAAGAATCTTCTCGTAAACTTGCAAAACTTAAAACCGAGGAGAAGAATAAAATATTAATTTCTATTAAAAATTCATTAATGGATAATTTAAATAAAATATTAGAAGAGAACAAAAAGGATGTTAAAAGTGCAGAAGATAATAATCTTACTGAAGGCATTATTGATAGATTATTACTTACTACTGATAGAATTGAGAATATGGCAAAAGCTATAGATGATGTAGTCGATTTTAAAGACCCAGTAGGTAGGGTCCTGTCTATGGAAGAGAATTATAAAGGACTCAAGATAGGTAAAAAGACTGTGCCTATGGGAGTTATAGCTATTATTTATGAAGCTAGACCAAATGTGACACTAGATGCTGCAATTTTATCTTTAAAGGCATCAAGTGCAATAGTATTAAGAGGCGGCAAAGAAGCAATAAATTCAAATATAGCTATTGCAAATTCCATAAGAGAGGGCATAAAATTATCAGGCTACGATGAAAATTTTGTGCAAATAATCAAAGATACCTCTAGAGAAAGTGCCACAAATTTGATGAAACAAAAGGGCTATGTTGATTTATTAATACCAAGAGGTTCATCTTCTTTAATAAATTCAGTGGTAGAAAATTCAACTGTACCAGTAATTGAAACTGGTGTTGGAAACTGTCATATATATGTAGATGAGAGTGCAGATATTAAAAAGGCTGTTGAAATAATAAAAAACGCAAAAACCACTCGTATTGGAGTGTGCAATGCAATGGAATCTTTAATCCTAAACGAAAATTTAAGTGATGAGTTTTATATTTATTTAAATGAAATCATTCAAGAATTTGATATAAAGGTTTATGCGGACGAATTAGCAAAAAAAAGATTAAAAAATTCTACTATTGCAACTGAAGCTGATTATGCAAAAGAATTTTTAGACTATGCTTTTTCTGTAAAGACTGTTTCAAATATTGACGATGCTATTAAGCATATAGAAAAATATTCTACTGGACATTCAGAAGCAATACTCACAAAGTCCTATGAAAATGCCATGAAATTTTTAGATGAAGTGGACTCCAGCTGTGTCTATGTAAATGCATCAACTAGATTTACAGATGGTGGCGAGTTTGGCAAAGGTGCAGAACTTGGCATTTCTACACAAAAACTTCATGCAAGAGGACCAGTCGGGCTTGATGAACTAGTTAGTTATAAATATATTATTTTTGGAAATGGTGAGGTTAGAATTTAATTACATGGAGTTGGTGATTTAATGGAAAAGATTCTCGTTGTGGAAGATGATAAAGATATAAATGATTTAGTTGTTGAGATTTTAAAAAAAGGTGGATATGAATCCTTTGGTGCATTAAATGCAAGAGAAGCAAATTTGTTTTTACAAATTCATGATTTTGATTTGATTCTTTTGGATTTAATGATGCCAGGTATGAGTGGAGAAGATTTTCTAAAAGAACTGCGTAAAATTAAAAAATTACCTGTCATAGTATTAAGCGCTAAAATAGCTAAGGAATCAAAAATCAATGTATTAAATATTGGTGCAGATGCTTTTATAGAAAAACCATTTGATAAAGATGAATTATTAGCTATTGTAGGTGCTACTATTAGAAGGTATAAAGATTTTAATGATAAAAAATATGTAAAATCTAAAATTTTAAATTTTAAAGATTTAAATGTAGATTTAGATAGTATGACTGTTACAGCTAAAAAAAACTTAATTAAATTGACTCCAATTGAGTATAAGATTTTAGTTTCTCTTATGAAAAATCCAAATAGAATTTTCACAAGAGAAAATCTTTATAATGAGGTTTGGGAAGATGAATATTTATACGATTCAGATACTATAAATGCACATATTTCAAATTTGCGTTCCAAAATAAAGAAAGTTACTGGAGATAATTATATAGAAACGGTATGGTCAATTGGATATAAGCTAAAGTAAAATCTAGGTCAGCCTAGATTTTTTTCTTTAGAAAGTCTTTAGAACTCCTTTATCATAAATTAAAGATTATCGGTAATAATATATTTAGGAGGTAAGCGATGGATAAATTAATTGAAATTAACAATTTGAACAAAAAATATAATAATGCAAAGGCACTGGATAATTTGAATTTTAATCTTTATGATGGTGACATTTATGGTCTAGTAGGCTCTAATGGTGCTGGCAAATCTACATTGTTAAAAATTATTGCTGGACATATTGAAAAAGATAGCGGTGATATTTTAGTTTTTGGAAAAAATTTAGAAGAGGATTTTAAAATAAGAAATAGTTTTGGTTTTCTAATTGAAGAGGCAGCACTTTATTCATACTTTACTGGAATGAGAAATCTTCAATATATTGCAGAACTAAAGGGTATTAAATTGCCTGATGAAACTATAGAAATAGCAAAGATATTCAAAATCGATAATGCACTTAATAAAAAAGTAAAAGCGTATTCTACTGGAATGAAACAAAGACTTGGAATTGTAGCGGCACTTATGAATAGACCAAGAGTTTTGATACTAGATGAACCTATTAATGGACTTGATCCAGAAGGTATAGTTGATTTAAGAAATTTTTTGGTAAAAATTAATAAAGAATGGAATACTACTATAGTTATTTCTTCACATATTTTAAATGAACTCTCTTTAGTTGCAAATAGGATAGGTTTTATAAAAAGGGGACAAATGTTAGAAGAGATAACTCGTGAAGAACTCGAAAGTAAAGTCAAAGACTACATCAAGATTGTGGGAAATTCAGAGAACTTAAATAAAATAGTAAATATCTTGGAGGAAAATCTTAATATTAATAATTTTAAAATTATGGCAAATCAAGAGATTAGAGTTTATGAAGATGTAGAAATTTTAAAAATACAAAAAGAAATGGCTAAACACAATATTTATTTGAATGAAATATATCATCAAAAATCAACTCTAGAAGAATATTATGTAAAGCTCATGGGAGGTCAAAATGCTTAAATATTTTAAAACTGATTTTAGAAGAGTTTTTTCAAAAACAAGTACAAAAGTATTTTGGATTATATCCATCATTTTTGTATTATTTGTAAATAGTATGTCTTATTTATCTCTTGCAGGAAAGACAAATCTATTAAGTCCTGGAGAAAATGTACGCGGTTTTACTTCAAGCGAGTTTCTCATTCTAATAGCTTTTCAAGCAATATTTACAACTATACCATATATCACTTTTATAGCTGCATCTTATGTGTATGTGGAAGAGGACAAGGAAAGGGGCATTCTAAGAGCTGTAGAATGCGGTATTTCTAAAAGAAATATAGTAATTTCAAAATTTATAGAAAGTATCATTATTTCTATTATTTATGCAGTAGTTGTGATAGGTTTTCATATTTTAATAGTAAAAATATTATATGGGCTTGACGGTGATTCTCTACATTATATAATGGATTTAATAAAAACTATTGGTCTACTTGCACTGCCACTTATTTCATTAATTGCTTGTATGAACTTTTTGTCACTCCAGATTAAAGGAGAGCTTATATCGTCTATTATTACTGTTCTTTATGGCACGTATTTGCACACAATTTTAAAATATCTGGGGATGCTTTTTAAATCAGAATCCATTCAAAAAGTTGCAACTTTTATGCCATCTGCAATTTTTAGAAAGATAGCATCAATTGTAAATACCAATGGTATTGCAAATGTAAATTTTTTAGATTATAAAATTTATTATATAACTTCTGTATTTTTTATTATACTATTTATATCTTTGTCTTTAATTACTATTACTAAAAAAGATTTAGATAACTAGAGAGGAAGAAGTCCTATAATTTTAACAATTTGTTTACTTTTAATTATTATAGTCGTTACAATTAAATATATTAGAATTAAAAATTCCAACAATAGGATACTGGAAGAATTAAAAAACAAAAAAGAAAATATCGATCTATCTACATTTGATAAATATGGTTATGATAATACACAAAGAGAGATAGCGAGTATTAATGAAAAGTTAATTTGGGAAATAAATGTTAAAAACAAAGAAATAATTGAACTTGATAAAGATTATAGAGATTTACTCGCAAATTTATCTCACGATTTAAGAACTCCATTAACTTCAATTATTGGTTATTTGAGCTTAATTGATTGTCAAGACGATAACAAAAGGTATTTAGATATTTCACTGACTAAGGCTGGTCAACTTAAAGAACTTATAGAGAAATTTTATGAATATTCATTGGTTTCTAGTAGAGAAGTAGATTATGGATTAAGAAAAATAAATTTAGTGGACATTTTTAATTCGGTTTTGATAAATTATTACGATATTTTCAATGACGAAAACAAGAGCATTACAATTGAAGTTGATGATGGCGTAGGTGAAGTTTATGCATCTGAAAAACTTCTTGTGATGATTTTTAATAATCTTTTGGATAATATGTATAAATATTCTCTTGGAAATAATAAAATAGAGATTAGAAAAAATCAAAATATTATAATTATTTTTTCAAATGATACAGAGTTAGAAGATGGAGAGTATTTGAGTTTGCTTGATAGAATGCGAGTTATTGATAATTCAAGAAAATCTTCAGGGCTTGGTCTTTCCATAGTAAAAGAAGCCCTAGATAAGATGAAATGGGATTATGAAGTTAGAGTAAAGAACAAAAAATTTTATTTTACCATCTTGGTTAAATAAATTAGTTTATAAATATTTTTTTGGAATTGATTACTAAATAATGATTTACAATTCAAACAATATATAGGAGAATTGCATGAGTAAATATATAATGAATTTTTATAATAAAGGAGATAAAGAAAAAGCACTTTGTATATTTTTTGTATATTTAATCAGTGGAATTTTATTTCTAAGTATTGGTGAAATGCCAGAGATTTATACAAATATAGCGGTTTTAAATATAAAAATTGTAGTACCTTTTTTATTAGGATTTTTGTTATTTTTGCCAGTTTTATTCAAAAAAAGGTTATTTGTCTTATTTTTAATAGTTTTATATATACCACATGTATTTTGGTTTTATTTTTTTATTCATAGTTATTCATTTTATATACCGATAGCAATAGGAATATTATTTGGAATATACACTAGATATATCATAAAGAATTATAAAGACTAATATTTTATATTAACAATAATTAAAAATGACGAAATTGATTATATTGCTGCTACTTTTTATAAAAAATAGTTATTTAGGAGTGTATTTTTTAATAAAATCGCATTTTGTTTATACAAAAAAAAGGACTTATCACTTTTATTGAGTAAGTCCTTTTTTATATTAAACATTCCTAATACCGTAGTTTTTAATTCAGTTTTAAATAATTATTTTATTGCTCTTCTTATCTCGATTAAAAATGTCTCCATAAGTTCAACCACATCTCTCGATTCACAGTCTATATTAAGAGTAAACATATTACCTGAACCCATTATGTCATATTTTGTTTTGAGCTTTTCATATACTTCTTTTAGATTAAAATTTAAATTGTGTGATCTAAAAATCATTATCTTGGATTTTTTGGAACCCATAATTCCATATATTTGGATAAAATTATCTTCTTTTAATAATCTTGTGGAAACTTCTTTTAGTTCAGTTAAATTTACATCTCTTAATACTTTATAGATATAATTAATATTATTTACTTCTGTCGCATAATTTTTAAACATAGATACTGCATTATCTAAATTTTTGCTTTGTTCACTGTTTGCAGAAATTTCTTTTTCATTTGCTTTTAATTTATTATTATCATCATTTTTATTAAAATTGTTATTGGTATCTTCATCTATATTTTCAGAATTTTTGGTTTCAATTATATCTTTTTTTGAAGACGTAAGATTATTATCTTTAGGCACTGCGGCAGTTTTTAAATCTAGTTTTTTGTCATTGTTTTTATTATTTGTTTTATTGGAATTTTTGATATCGGAATTTGTACCAATTTCCATATTAGATTTTGATATGTTTTCATAATTTTTAGTTTTAACAGGCTTATCTTGAATATTTTGAGATTCTTTATTGTCTAATGATATATTTCCTTTTAATTTTTTTACATCAGAATAAACTGCATCTAAAGACTTTGAACCTAAATACATTCTAATATTATTTAAATTATTGATTGCATCTCTAGCATATTTAAAAGCTTGTTCTCCTGATATTAGTGAGATTCTAAGATAGTCTTCTTTTTTTGAGACATTTCTTATAATTACCAGAGCAGTTTCACCAGTTCTAGCTAATACAGGACCTTCATAATATATTTTTCCAAGCCCGTCAATATTAATACCTTTATCGAAATAACTAACTTTTAGATTAGATAATATAGCATAATTTGTCATTTCTTCTAAATTATTCATTGTGACAAATCTCAAATCTTTAGCTTTTATATCTATATAAGAGCTGCGTTCATGAACTTTATAATTTATAATTTCAAAGTCGGTACTTTCATTTATAAAATGTCTAAATAGAGCATTACCTAAATTTTGTTGCATTATTCCCAATCTTTTTTTCCAATTTAAAGTGATTTCTACATAGTCTAAATCTTTTTCTACTAAATAGTATTCAGAATTATTTTTTAAAGTGATTGGTTCTTTTCCATTTATTTTAAATTCGTCAGACTCTACATTAAGATTTCCCATAAAAGCAGGATAATGTGCAAGTTTTGCATAAGTATTTCCATTTTCAGTTAATTTTTCAATTATATCTATATTATATGTTTTTCTATAAGGACTTATATTTGTGTTTGTCATAAAAACCTCCAGAATTATATTATCACAAAAGTACAAAAAAAGCTTAAAAAAAGATATAATTGATTTGGTGATATTAATGATGTTTTTTATATCTGTAATTCTTGGTGTGATTATAGGCATTTTTACTGATAATATGTGGTATGCTTTACTATGCACTTTATTTTATGGAGTTATAAATAGTAAATTGTTTAAGATAAAATATGTATTCATATATTCTTTAATATTTTTGTGTGTTTTCATAAATTATAATAGAAAACTCTACAATCTAGAAAGCTTTAAAGGAGAAGTAACAGGCAGAGTTATTTCTGTAAAAAATAAAAGTACTGTATTAAAAACAGATACAATTAATGGCAAGAAATTTAAAACTAAAATATTATTTTATGATAAATTAAATGAGTATTCTAAATATAAAATTTTTGGTAATTTTGCCGCACCTGATGAAGCTATGAATGAAGGTAACTTTAATGCTAATTTGAATTATAAATCGCAAGGTATTTATTTAATTGGAAAAATAGATGACATTATAGAGTATAATTCAAATAGTTCAAATCAAATTTTTGGTAATTTTTATATAAGAAAGGCTCAAAATATTTTTGATAAGCATTTAAATAATAGAAATGCTAGGCTTTTAAAATCAATAATTTTAGGTGATAGGACAAATTTATTGGAATATCAGAACCAAAGATTTAAAGAGTTGGGTCTTAGTCATTTATTAGCAGTATCTGGATTACATATTGGAATATTAGCATTATTTTTAAATATTAGTTTGATTAAGATAACAGGAAACAAAAAAATTACAGATATATTAACTTTAATTATTATTGGTCTGTATATTTATTCAATTGGTTTTCCAATTTCTGTAGTTAGAGCTTATTTATTTTTTATACTTTATAAATTGAACCTGTATTTTTCAGTAGATTTGCGAAGCAAAGACGTGTTTTTTATTAGTCTTGGTCTAATTTTATTTGTAAATCCTCTGGCGATTTATTCATTATCTTTAATAATGAGCTATGGTGCAATATTTGCAATAATATTTTTATATCCAAAGATAAAGAGCTATTTCACAGTTAATAATTTATTTGTTGAATCTATTTTGATTAGTTTATCGGTAATTATTATGCTTTATCCAATTTTAGTTTATAATTTTGGTTATATATCTTTTTTAGTATTAGCAGCAAATGTAATCATTGTTCCAATTTATAGCATTATTATTGCCTTAGGTTTTATATTAAGTGTTGGCATAATTCCTGGTATCGTGGGTAATATTGAAAACTTTTTATTGAATTCTGTATATGGATTAGAATCTTTGCTACTTAAATTTAATTTTTTGTCGTTAAATAACTTAAGTTTTAATATCAACTATTTAGGTCTATATTATTTTGCTATTTTAAGTTTTTATTTCAAAGATTATAAATATAATATCATTTCAAGAAGCAGATTTGTGATTTTTATATACATATTTACCATACTTTTAAATATTGGAATGACTAATATCAATCAATATTATGCATATGCTCAGAAACATATTTATGTAGGCCAGGGAGATTGTACTTTAATAATGTATAAAGGACATAATTATTTAATAGACACGGGCGGTTCAAAGATGAAAAATAAATTTGCAGAGCGATTTTTGTTTCCAGTTTTTAATTATAATGGAATACGGAATATTGATGCAATTTTCATATCACATTTTGACGAAGATCATGTGGGTAATTTGAGTAAGATAATTGATAATTATAAAGTTCATAAAATATATTTATCTTATATACCAGAAGATATTTCAATTTTAAAAAAGGCTCAAAAAAATAGTAAACTCAAATTATTAGATAAAAATGACATTTTATTTTTGAATGATTCAATAAAAATAAAAGTTTTAAGTGACAATAATTTGGTAAAAAATGCAGATGCTAATGATAAATCTCTAGTATTCATGGTTCAATATGGTGAATATAAATCACTTTTCACGGGTGATATTTCAGAGAATATTGAAAAAAACATTGATGAAGATATTGACATATTAAAAGTAGCACACCACGGTTCTAAGACTTCTACAGGGGAAGAATTTTTAAATAGAACAACACCAAAATTAGCTATTATCTCCTCAGGAAGAGATAATATATTTGGACATCCACATCAAGAAGTTACCACAAGGCTACAAGAGAAAAATATTAAATTTTTGAATACAAAAGATTGTGGACAAGTTAGTATTTATATAAATAGAGGTGGAAGTTGTAATGTGGACAAATTCCTTGATAAAACTTCAATCAATATTTATACTCTATCTGTTATAATATTAAAGAGCTTAATTTTATTTATATTGGCAAAGGGAGAATATGAATTACAAAAAAATTTATTCAGCAGATATTCATAATGGAGCATATTTGTTCTATGGAAGAGAGAAATATCTTATAGAAAATGCAATTAAATATTTAACTGTCAAATATGTTAAAGATACTTCAGCTTTTAATTTAACTAAACTGGATGGCAAAACTTGTAGCCCTAGCGAGATTATTGATGCTTGCGAAACATATCCTATAATGAGCGACAAGAAAATAGTAATTGTAAAAGATGTAGTTGAATTTGTAAGCGAAAATGATTTAAATAAAAGCTTTTTTGATTTTTTAGATAATTTGTCTGATTTTGTAATATTAATTTTTTGGGATAGATCTAATATTAAAAAAACTACAAAAATATATAAATATTTCAAAAAGAAAAACAGGGATATGGAATTTCCTAAATTAAAGAATATAGATTTAACTAATTTTGTAAAAGGTTATTTGATTCGCAAAGGTAAAAAAATCAAGCCATTTGATGTATCCTATTTAATAGATATGTCAAATTATAATTCTCGCAATGAAGACATAACTTTATTGGATTTAAAGTCAGAACTTGACAAGATAGTATCTCTAAACTCATCAGAAGTTATAACTAAAAAAGATATAGATGCAAGTATCAGCGAAGGTATAGATACTAATATTTTTAATTTTTTAGATGCACTGATGAATAGGAATGCAGAAGTGGCATTAATTGAACTTGATAATTTATATAAATTAAATGAGCCTATTTTAAAAATATTTACAATGGTAATAAGGCAAGTCAAAAATTTCCTATCATATATTTCTTTAAAGGAAAAAGGCTATTCTAATTTTGAAATAATGAATATAATAGGAGTCAAAAATTTTGAATTAAAAAAAATAAGTGGAATGTCTAAAAATTTCAATAAAACATTTTTGGTTGAATTCTATGACGAGCTATTAAAAGCAGATGAACTTTTAAAAACAACTTCAATTGAAGACAAATTGATAATGGAGTCTTTGATTGTTAAATATTGTGTAAAACTTACTTGAAATTCTAGTAAATTCATGGTAGAATAGCAAATGCGTTAAATTATTTGGAGGTGAAATAAATGGCAAATATTAAATCAGCTATCAAAAGAATTGATGTAGCAAGAAGAAACACTGAAAGAAACAAACCAGTAAAAACTGAAATGAAAAATGCAATCAAAAAATTTAATCAAGCAATTGATCAAGATAGAATTGATGATGCAAAAGAACTTTTAATTGTTGCAGATAAAAAACTTAAAAGAGCTGCTACAAAAAATGTAATCCACAAAAAACAAGCTTCTAGAAAAATTAGTCGACTAGCAAAGAAGCTTAACGACAAGATTGCAGGCTAAGAGAAATTTTCCCGGGAAAGTTTCTCTATTTTTAATTTACAATATTATTTAATAAAAAAGACTCTATATCTATGAAATTAACATTTGATATAGAGTTTCTTTTATTTTAGAAAATCAAGTTCCACTTGGTTCGATAAATCTCGACCTTTAGATGTTAGTTTGATATTATATTTATTCTTTTCGACTAATCCATTTAAAATATTTTTATCAAGTTCATATTTATATAAATTTTCAAAATCAATATTAAATCTTTTATTAATTTCTTCTATATTTACACCATCGTTTAACCTTATTCCCATTATTATGAATTCATTTATCCTATCTTGTATAGACAAAGTTTCTGAAAAAGTAATTGGTTTTTTATTTTTATCTATAAAACTGTAATAGTCATTGAAATTAGAAGAGTTTGTATACCTCAAGTTTTCAATATTTGATGATGAAGACATACCAAAAGATATATAATCTTTTAATTTCCAATATCTAATATTATGTCTACATTTATAACCATCTTTAGCAAAATTTGAAATTTCGTACTGTTCGTAATTCATATCCCTTAATTTTTCAACAATATAATGATACATTTTGCGGTCAGTTATTTCGCCTATAAATGGAGAATCATCATGTTGATACATTTCAAATAACTTGGTATTTTCTTCTAATATCAGAGAATAATAAGATATATGTGTGGGATTAAGTTTTTTAATCTCATCTAATGAGTTTTCAATATCTTTAAATTTCTGTTGGGGAAGAGAAGACATTAAATCAATATTTATATTATTTATATTGGCTTTATTTGCATTTTCAACAGCCTTATAAATTTGTTTTTTAGTGTGAATTCTGCCAATAGTTTTTAATATTTTATCATTAAATGACTGAGCACCTATTGAAATTCTGTTTATACCAAAAGATTTATAAGCATTCGCTTTTGTAAGAGTTAAAGAGTTGGGATTAGTTTCTATCGTTATTTCCGCATCGGATTTTATTTCATATCTATTTAATAAATCAAATAAATCACCGATATATTTTTCATCAACTGAAGATGGTGTTCCTCCTCCAATAAAAATTGTGTCAATAATTCTATTTTTTAGGAGTTCATCATAAAGCATAATTTCTTTTTTCAAATATTTAAAATATTTTCCAACTTGATTTTTATCAATAATAGAAGAGCAGAAATCACAATAGTGACATCTACTCTCACAAAAAGGAATATGGATATAAATTCCTGTATTAATTTTCTTCATCATATTTAAGCACAGCCAAAAATGCATCTTGTGGAATATCGACATTGCCCACTGTACGCATTCTCTTTTTACCTTCTTTTTGCTTTTCAAGAAGCTTTCTTTTTCTTGAAATATCTCCGCCATAACATTTCGCAAGTACATCTTTTCTAAGGGCTCTTATAGTTTCCCTTGCGATTATTTTATTGCCGATTGCAGCTTGTATAGGCACAGCAAATTGTTGACGAGGTATAACATCTTTTAATTTTTCACATATTTTTCTTGCTCTTTGATATGCATTAGACTCGTGAACAATAATAGAAAAAGCATCCACAAGTTCTTCGTTAATCAAAATATCTAATTTTACAAGTTTAGACTCTTGATATCCGCAAAGTTCATAGTCATAAGAAGCATAACCACGAGTTTTTGATTTTAATGCGTCAAAAAAGTCATATATAACTTCATTAAGGGGCATCTCATAAGTTATTAAAGCCCTAGTCTCTTCCAGATATTGCATATCTTTAAATACGCCACGTCTGTTTTGGCATAATTCCATAACTGCACCTACGAAATCAGTTGGAGTCATAATTTCTGCTTTCACAATTGGCTCTTCCATGTATTCTATCTCAGTTGGTTCAGGTAAATTAGTAGGGTTTTGAATTTCTAAGAACTCGCCATTTTTTTTCAAAACTTTGTAAATTACAGATGGGGCAGTAGTTACAATATTCAAATCAAATTCTCTTTCGAGTCTTTCTTGGATTATTTCCATATGCAGTAGCCCTAAGAATCCACATCTAAAACCAAAACCAAGGGCAACTGAGGTTTCAGGTTCGAAAACTAGTGCTGCATCATTTACTTGCAGTTTTTCTAATGCTTCACGCACTTCGTTGTATTCTTCACCTTCTCCTGGGTAAATACCAGAAAAAACCATAGGCACAACTTTTTTATAACCAGGCATAGGTTCTTCAGTTGGATTTGATTTAGAAGTTATAGTGTCTCCTACACGTGCATCTTTTACATTTTTAATAGATGCTGTTATATAACCAACCTCGCCGGCACTTAATGAGTCTAAAGTTATATGCCCATTTGCGATTACTCCGACCTCTACTACTTCAAAAGTTTTGCCAGTTGCCATCATCAGAATCTCGTCACCTGGTTTGATACTTCCATCTATAATTCGCACATGACAAATTACTCCTCTGTAAGAATCGTAAATAGAATCAAATATCAATGCTTTTAGAGGTTTATTAATATCACCAGATGGGCAAGTTACATTATCTACTATATGATGAAGCACATCGTCTATACCTATTCCTTCTTTTGCAGAAATTAATGGAATGTTTTCAGTATCTAGCCCAATAATATCTTCAATTTCAAGTTTAATTTCTTCAGGTCTGGCACTAGGAAGATCAATTTTATTTATTACGGGAATAAGCTCTAAATCCTGATCAATTGCCAAATATACATTTCCCAAAGTTTGAGCCTCAACACCTTGCGAGGCATCGACAACAACAATAGCCCCCTCGCAAGCTGCAAGAGAACGTGACACTTCATAGTTAAAGTCGACATGCCCAGGAGTATCTATTAAATTAAGTATATATTCTTTGCCATCTCTATCATCTTTATATATAAGTCTTATGGCTTTTAGTTTTATTGTAATTCCTCGCTCACGTTCAAGATCCATAGAATCCAAAACTTGTGCTTCCATTTCTCTTTTAGTAAGCATTCCAGTAGATTCTATTAGTCTATCTGCTAATGTAGATTTTCCGTGATCAATGTGGGCAATTATAGAAAAATTTCTAATATTTTCCTGATTGTTCAAATGTTACCTCCGTTAAATTGTATATAATAAGTAGTTCTTAAATTATTTTAGATTTTGCCTTTATTTGAAAAGGGAAGAATTCTAAAATAAGCTACAGACTTTATTCTGTCTTTTTCAATTGGACCAAAGTATCTTGAGTCCGTGCTCTTACCAGGTAGTCTATTATCTCCCATGACAAAATATTCATTAGGCCTTAATGTAAATTTCTCTACATCAGAGTGAGTTGTATCACTTGAAGTATAGTTTTCTTCCAATACCTCACCATTTAAAATGACTTTACCATCTTTAAACTCAATTGTATCTCCACCTTTGGCAACAACTCTTTTAATATAATTTCTATTGTCGTTTGGGGGGCTAATAACTACAATTTCACCGGTATTTATTTCAGTAAATCGTCTGTAAGAAAGACATATTAATTTGTCTTTTTCGTGTAGTGTGGGTTCCATTGATTGGCCATTTACTACAGCAATATTAAAAATAAAATTTCTTATGAATAATGCAATTAAAACTGCAATTAAAATTGTAAATAAAAAGGACAAACCTTCATTTTTTTTCAAATAATCATCTCCAATACTACATATTTTATCATAAATTGAAAAAAGATAGTACAGGTACACAATAATAGAGCTTAAAAAATTATACAGAAAGAATACAAAAAATTTATCAAATATATGAAAACGAATGCAAAAATTTAATTGATATGTGTTATTATATAATCATAATATAAAAAGGAGGATTTTTTATGAAAAAAACCAACAAAAAGTTTTTGTCATTGTTTTTGGCATTAATTTTAATGCTTAGTACTTTTCAGTCAGTTTTTGCTGTAAGCGACGAAATTGATTCAGTAGAAAAGTTACAGGCACTAGAACTTCTTGACAAAGACAATTCAGAAGAGACGTTAGACAAAAAGCTCAACAGAGCTGAAGGTCTGACAATGGTTTTGAAATCTCTAGGTTATTCTCAAGAGATTTCAGAAGATGAAGCAAATATTAAATTGAATCCATTTACAGATGTTGCTGACTGGTTTAAAGGGTATGCTGGACTTGGATTTGATTTAAATATTGCAAAAGGTAAGTCAGAAGATAAATATTATCCTAAAGAAAATTTAAGTAAGAGAGAATTTATATCTTTTATTTTGAGAGGTTTATCTTATGATAGTGTAAAATCTTATGTTGATGCAGAAAGTATTTCTAAAGAAATAGGACTTATTTCAAAAGATGATGATATCAATTCTAATATTACAAAAAGAGAAGCTGCACAATATATTATTAATTCTTTAAATCAAAAGATTAACGATAATACTGGCTATACTTTGGGAGAACTTTTAGTTAAAAAAGGTTCTATAACTGAAGAAAAAGCAAAAGAAATAGGTATAGTATTTGGAGAATTATCAGAAGAAGGAGTTCATATTTTATATTTCAATGACTTTCATGGAAATGTTGCAGAAGAAGTAACAGGCAAAAAGAGAAATATGGGCATGTCTAAAATGGTAGGCTATGTTAATGAATTTAAAGAAAAACATCCTAATACTATAGTTCTATCTGGTGGAGATAACTATCAAGGTACTAGTGATGCAAATCTTACTTTTGGAAAACCTGTAACTGCTATGATGAAAGGCATGGGCACAGTAGCATCTGCTGTGGGTAATCATGAATTTGATTGGGGAGCAGAAAGAATTGAAACTTGGGGTAAGGATGGTGATTTCACTTATCTAGCTTCAAATATATATGATAAAAATACCAATGAGCCAGTAAAGTGGGCAAAACCATATATGATTATTGAAAAAAATAGTATGAAAATTGGTTTAATTGGTCTTGCTCATCCCGAAACATCAACGCTTACGAAAGCAGAATACATTGAAGGATATGAATTTAAAGATCCAATTGAAAGTGCAAAATATTGGGTTCAGTATCTAACTTCTGGAAAAGCAGAAGAAGGAAAACCTGATGTTATAGTTGCATTAACTCATCTAGATTCTGATCAAAATAAAGATTCTAAAGAGATTACTGGCAATGCAGCTGAACTTGCAAAAAGTGTTCCAGGACTTAATGCAGTTTTATCAGCTCACTCACATAGAACAGTAAGTGGGGAAGTAAATGGCATTGATATCTTACAAGCGTATTGTTATGGTAGAGCCATTGGTGATTTAGAAATAAATATTGATGAAAACCAAAAAGTAGATGTAACTACAAAAATAGTAGAAGGAAGTAAAATCAAAAATAATATCTTAAAAGACACTGAAACTGAAAAATTCTATACTGATTTACAAGAAGAACTAAAACCTATCAAAGGTGAGTTACTTGGTGAAGCTAGTGAAGAGTTTACTCATGAAAGAAGTTCTAAAGGCTCTAATACACTTTTAGGATATTGGGCTTGTGAAGTTATGGCAGAAAAAACAAATGCTCAAGTCGCAATTCAAAATGGTGGAGGACTTAGAAGAACTCTTGAAAAAGGTCAAATAACAATGGGAGATTTATATGAAATTATGCCTTTTGACAATTATCTTGTGGTAATGGATTTAAAGGGTGCCGATTTGAAAAAAGCAATTGACCATGGTATAAATATGCCAAAGACTACAGATGGTGCTTTTAGTGGACTAATTGTAGAATATGACAAAAATCTTCTTTACGGAGAGCAAATTACTAAAATTACTCTACAAGATGGAACTCCTGTTGATATGAACAAAACTTATAGAGTTGTTGTCAATGACTTCATGTTTACAGGTGGCGATGGTTATGATTTTTCAAATGCAACAAATGTAGATGAAACTTATATCCCAATTAGAGATGTACTAGTAGAAAAAATTAAAAAAGAAAAAACTATTACACCTAAGCCAATAGATTATATAAAAGAAGTTTCAGAAGTTGCAAATATGCCAAAAGCTGCTTAACAAAAATATTCAATATAAAAAGATGCTGCAGATTTTATAATTTAGCAGCATCTTTTTATAATTAAGTTTAATAAATCAACTTTTAAACATTTATCAGCAGATAGATAAAAAACTTTTAAAAATACATAAATAAAACTGAAAAATATCAATTAAAAATATTATGCATAAATATTTAATTTTTAATTCTGTAAATGCTTATCATTGTTTTAAATAAATAATTAAATAAAAAAAGGAGAATTACATGAAGATAAAAAATTTATTATCATCGGTTATATTTCTATCATTATTACTTATGAATGTTTTTGCAAATAATTTATACAACGACAGTGAAATGCGTGCATATTATGATAATCAAATGAATCATCGAGATTATTTAGTATTAAAAGCAAAAGTTATCGAAGTCCAATATGATGATACTGATGAGTTGCGAGATGTTCCTCTAGAAGCTGACATAAGATATCAACATTTAAAAATAAAAATATTAAATGGTAATTATAAGAATGAAGAATTAATAATAAAACACACAATTGAGAGAATTATGCCAGGTAATTATATATTCAAACCTGGAGATAGACTTTTGCTCAGGGTTACAGAAAAAAATGCAAAAATAGATACAGTTAAGATTGAAGAAAAAGTAAGAGACACTCAAGTTATAATTATCACAATTTTATTTATAACTTTATTGATACTATTTGGAAAATTATCTGGTTTAAAAACTTTATTATCTTTGGTACTTACTCTTGGTTTAATATTTGGGGTGTATATTCCTCTTATTTTAAAAAGATTTAATCCATTGTTGACATCGGTTTTTATTTCAATTATTTCCGTTGTAGTTGCATTATTAATTATAATGGGCAAAAATTTAAAAACAAAAGTAGCAATCATTGGCACTATATGTGGAATTATTTGTTCAGCTATTTTATCGGTTATATTTGGAAAATTCACAAAACTTACTGGATTTACTAATGAAAGTGCTATTAGTTTATTTTATATACCTCATTTTCGAGATATGAATTTTCAAGGAATACTTTATGGAACAATTTTAATTGGAGCAGTGGGAGCAATTATGGATATAGCTACTTCTATTTCCACTTCTCTTTATGAACTCAAAAATATAAATAAGGATATTTCAAAAAAAGAATTGTTTAAATCTGGTATAAATATAGGAAAAGATATATTGGGCTCCATGTCAAATACTTTAATTCTTGCATATGTAGGAAGTACATTACACATGATAATACTTTTTATAGTTTATAAAATTCAAATTATAGAAATAATAAATCTAGATGAAGTTGCTTCTGAAATTGTACGTTCTGTTGCAGGTAGTATTGCTTTACTTTTGACTATACCATTTACTGTCATAGTTGGGGCTAATTTGTTTAGCAAAAAATAATTTTATATAAATTAAAATATTTTATAAAAATACAAGTGCATAATTTTGAAAATATATTTCAAATGTCAAAAAAGGTTGAAAAAATATATAGTAAACCCTTGACAAAAGTTATGGAAGGTCTTAATATATAAATATACTAGCACTCGGATAGAGTGAGTGCTAATAAAGGAGGAGATTATGGATACGCGAAAAATAAATATCTTAAATGCCATAATTGAAGCATATATTGATATGCCAACTCCTGTTGGTTCACGGACTTTATCCAAAGAATATAATTTGGGTGTCAGTTCAGCGACCATAAGAAATGAGATGGCAGATCTCGAAGATCTTGGTTTTTTAAATAAACCTCATCAATCTGCTGGCAGGATACCATCAAATAAGGCTTATAGATTTTATGTCAATGAACTATATAAAAATTTTGTTGCCTATGAAGATAAAAAATATTCTGAAAATATAAAAAACAGATTGTTGCATATTTCGAATGATTTAGAAGAATTTTACAAAAATACTGTTAATCTTTTAGCTGAAATAAGCAACTGCACATCTTACTTGGTAACTCCAGAAAGACCCGATACAACTATTAAAAGGCTAACTCTAGTAAAGTTAGATGAATATACTGCACTTTTAATATTGATTGGAAATAAGGGAATTGTTGAGAGACATTTTTTAGAAATATCTAATTTTGAAGATGAAGATTTTGAATATATTGAAAAAATCTTAAACCAAGAAATTTGTGGTATTGATTTTGAAAAGATTGAATCATTAAAAGTAACTTTGTCAATGGATATGGCAAAATATGGAAAATTTATTTCCGAAATAATAAAATTAGCAAGAAACTTCAACAAAAAAGTTTCTGCTATAGAGATTTATTATGATGGTCTCACAAATATTTTAAATTTTGATGAATATAAAGACCTGGATAGAGCAAGAGAGTTTATGGGTTTAATTGAAGACAGAGATTCTCTTATGGAAATTTTAAGTAACGATTTATCATCGAATAAGATAGAAGTGATAATAGGGGATGAGAACGAAGCTGAGCTTATGAAGAAGAATTCTATTATCAGAGCTCCCTTTAATTCATCTTATGGTGTTTTGGGAAGTTTAGGCATAATTGGTCCTGTAAGAATTGATTATCCAAAACTCTTAAAAATAATTAAAGTATTTAGCGATGGCGTGGCAAAGGGTCTTGTAGAAATGTAGAGGGGTGTTTAAATGGCAAGTGATGAAATAAAAAAAGATATTAAAGATGATAATCTTGATAATGAAAATATAGAAGAAAAAACCGAAACTAATGAAACAGAAGACAGTACTAAAACAGCTGAAAAAGAGAAAAATGAGAATACAAATGATAAAGAATATGATGAATTAAAAGATAAATTTATCAGACTTCAAGCAGATTTTACTAATTTCAAGAGAAGAACTGAAGAAGAAAAAAAGAATTATATAGAACTTGGAGTGAAAAAAGTAGTAAATAATTTACTACCTGTAATAGACAATTTTGAAAGAGCAATGGACTCTGTCGAGGAAAAGGATAAGACTTATGACGGTATTAAAATGATTAAAGATCAATTGACAGAAGTGCTTGCAAAAGAAGGAATCGTTGAGATGAAAGCATTAGGAGAAGAATTTGATCCAACTTATCATCACGCTGTTTTAACAGAAGATAGCGATGAATATGATTCTGGAGTAGTTATTGAAGTATTGCAAAAAGGTTATTTAATTGAAGATAAAACACTTAGACCGGCTATGGTTAAAGTGTCACAGTGATTAATTTAGGAGGAAAATTAATATGGGAAAAATTATAGGAATTGATTTAGGTACAACTAACTCTGCAGTGGCAGTTATGGAAGGTGGAGACGCCGTAATAATACCAAATATTGAAGGCAATAGAACAACTCCATCAGTAGTTGCATTTACTAAAGACGGTGAAAGACTTGTAGGTGAAACTGCAAAAAGACAAGCAATCACAAATCCTGATAGAACAATTCAGTCTATAAAAAGACATATGGGTAGTGATTACGAAATCAAAGTTGATTCAAAAACTTACACTCCACAAGATATTTCTGCGATGATTCTACAAAAATTGAAGTCTGATGCTGAATCATATCTAGGAGAAAAAATTACAGAAGCTGTTATAACTGTTCCAGCATACTTTACAGATGCTCAAAGACAAGCAACAAAAGATGCAGGAAGAATTGCAGGCCTTGATGTAAAAAGAATTGTAAATGAACCAACGGCTGCAGCTCTTGCTTATGGCGAAGATAAAGACAGCGGTTCACAAACTGTTATGGTTTATGACCTTGGTGGTGGAACATTTGATGTTTCTATTCTAGAACTTTCTGATGGAGTATTTGAAGTTCACTCAACTAGGGGTAATAATAAACTCGGTGGAGATGACTTTGACAATAAATTAATCGACTATATTGCTGAAGAATTTAAAAAAGAAAATGGTATTGATTTAAAAGCTGACAAAATGAGTTTACAAAGACTTAAAGAAGCAGCTGAAAAAGCTAAAAAAGAATTATCTTCAACAATGAGTACTAATATTAACTTGCCATTCATTACAGCAAGTCAATCTGGTCCACTACACTTAAATATGGATATATCACGTGCTAAATTTGATGAATTGACACAAGATTTAGTTAAGATGACTGAGGGACCTGTAAAAGATGCATTATCAGATGCAGGTCTTACTGCAAATGATATTGATAAAGTTCTTCTTGTTGGTGGTTCAACAAGAATACCTGCAGTACAAGAATGTATCAAAAAATTAACAGGAAAACAACCTCAAAAAGATATAAACCCTGATGAATGTGTAGCACTTGGTGCAGCTATTCAAGGTGGAGTTTTATCTGGTGATGTAAAAGATTTACTTTTACTTGATGTAACACCACTTTCTTTAGGAATTGAAACAATGGGTAATATCACAACAAGACTAATTGAAAGAAACACAACTATTCCTACTAAAAAGTCTCAAACTTTTACTACAGCAGCTGACAATCAAACTTCAGTTGAAATTCATGTTCTTCAAGGTGAAAGACAAATGGCAAAAGATAATGTTACTCTTGGTAGATTTACACTAGATGGTATTGCACCAGCAAGAAGAGGAGTTCCTCAAATCGAAGTAACATTTGATATTGACGCAAATGGTATAGTTAATGTAAGTGCAAAAGATTTAGGTACTGGAAAAGAACAACACATCACAATCACTTCTTCTACTAATTTAAATGAAGAAGAAATTGAAAAGAAAGTTAAAGAAGCAGAAATGTATGCAAAAGAAGATGAAAAGAAAAAAGATTTAATCGAAGCAAAAAATAATGCTGATTCTATCATCTATCAATCTGAAAACACTCTAAAAGATGTTGAAGGCAAAATTTCTGACGATGACAAGAATAAAATTGAATCTGCAATTGAAAACTTAAAAGCAGTTAAAGATTCAGAAGATGTCGAAGATATCAAAGCTAAAACTGAAGAACTAACACAAGCTTTCTACTCAATTTCTGAACAAATCTATAAAAATTCTCAAGAAGGACAAGCTACTGGAGAACAAACACAAGATGATGATGTAGTAGATGCGGATTATGAAGTTGTTGACGAGGACGAAGAATAATTTTAATTAAATAAAAAATGTTGCAGGGAGTTTTCCTTGCAATATTTTTTTGCACTTTATTTTTGTTCCTTTTTGTATTAAAATATAAGTTCGATTTGGGGTGAATAATGAGAAATTTTTATGAAATATTGGGTGTGGATAAAAATGCTCAAATAGATGAAATAAAAAAATCATATAAAAAACTAGCTAAAAAATATCATCCGGATCTTAATCCTGGTGATGAAGAAGCTGAAACTAAATTTAAAGAAATTTCTTATGCCTATGAAGTATTGTCTGATGATAAAAAAAGACAAATCTATGATGTATATGGCGAAGAAGGTTTAAATGGAAATGTGGGAGGCAGCCAAGGTTTTGGTGGATTTTCAGATATTTTCGATGATATATTTGATATTTTTGGCGGTTCTAGAGGTTCAAGATATGAATATAGAAACGCAAAAGACATGCCAAAAAAAGGGCCTGATAGCAGAGTAGAAATATCTTTAGATTTCTTTGAAGCAATATTTGGTACTGAAAAAGAAATATCGGTAAAAATTAATGAAGAATGCTCACATTGTCATGGTGAAAAAATGGAGCCAGGTACTTCTAAACATACCTGTGATAAATGTAATGGAACAGGAGAGATTCATATTGAACAGAATACACCATTTGGAAGATTCGTAAGAACATCTACCTGTGATAAATGTAATGGAACTGGCGAAATCATTGATGAACCTTGTAAAGTATGCCATGGACGAGGGAAGGTACAAAAAGTTAAAAAACTAAAAGTGCGTATTCCAGCAGGAGTAGATTCTGGAAATATTATTCCTCTAGTAGAACAAGGTTCGGTTGGTGAAAATGGCGGACCAAAGGGTGATATTTATGTATATATTAGAGTTAAATCTGATCCAGTGTTTAAAAGAGAAGGAAATGATATCTATTTAAATATACCAATCTCTTATCCTGATGCAGTTCTTGGAGCAAAAATAAAAGTACCTACACTAAAAAAGTTAGTGGATTATGATATACCTAAAGGTACTCAAGGTGGAACGGTATTTAAACTTAAAGGTGAAGGTGTACCTTTTGTAAATAGAGAAAATAAAAAGGGAGATCTTTATTTTCAAGTAAAAATAATTATACCTAAAGAGGTTACTGATGACCAAAGAGAACTTTTGGAGCAGCTTAGGGACAAAGAGCCAGAAGTTACTGAAAACAAAAAGTCATTTTTGGATAAATTAAAAGACCTGTTTGACTAATTAAAATAATCTAGAGTATGAGTTATAAACTTGTATTTTAGATTATTTTTTATTATTTGACATTTTTTAATTTTTTTATTGAACATCAGCAAAAATTTGTTATTAGTAGTTTTTTATTTTATTAAATTGTATTAAAATTTTTGTTAATATATAATGAAGACAGGTGATTAAATTGAAATACATTGAAATGGATATTAAAACAAAAATAAAAAATAGAAATGAAATTTTAGGTGTTTTGTATGATTTTGATATTTATACTATTGAAGAAATATCAGAAAATATAATTGATGAGTTAAATCAAGATGAGAGAGATTGGGACTTTATTGATTATCCAATTCTTGATGTTAAAGACGATGAATTAATTTTAAAAACATATCCGGAAAACTTATCGTCAGCAGAAGAAATTAAAACTGCGATTGAAAACAGAAATTTAGGTATTTGCACTACTTATGAAAAAGATGATGAGGACTGGGCAAATAATTGGAAAAAATATTATAAACCTTTAGAAATCGGCAAAAAATTAGCAATTGTGCCAATGTGGGAAGAATATGAGTCAAAAGACAATAGAATTGAAATAATTATAAATCCTGGAATGGCTTTTGGTACAGGAACACATGAGTCCACTTATATGTGTTTAGAAATGCTTGAAAAATATGTAAAAACAAAGGATGTTGTTTTTGATATTGGTTGTGGTTCTGGCATTCTTGCAATATCAGCTTTAAAGCTTGGTGCTGAGCACGCTTTGGCAGTAGATATTGATGATAAATGCATTGATGCAACTTTAGAAAATGCAAAGCTAAATGATTTATCTGAAAAAATTGATGTAAAAAAAGGCAATTTACTTGATGTTGTAAAAGGTGATGCCAATATAATTGTTTCAAATATTATAGCTGAAATCATAGTTGACGAGATAAAAAATCTCAAAAATCATTTAAATGACGGTGGCATATTTATTTGTTCTGGTATTATATCACAGAGAAGAGATATGGTAGTTGATGCACTTGAAGAAAGCGGATTTGATATAATTGATGAAAAATCAAAGAATAATTGGATTGCAATTGTAGGAAAATTAAATGTATAGATTTTTTGAAAATAGAAATTTTGAAGAAAATACCAATTTATCGGAAGATAATTTACACCATCTTAAAAATGTAATTAGAATCGAAGATGGAGAGGAATTTCAAGTAGTATTTAAAGATGGAATTTTTGCGTTTGAAATAGAAGATAATAAAATAATAAAAAAATATGAGATTAAAAACTCCAATGAGTCACCAATAAGACTTTCCCTTTTTTTTGGAATTTTAAAAGGGAATAAAAATGAAGATGTTTTAAAACATGCCACAGAAATAGGTGTCAGTGATTTTTATCCGGTTTCCATGGATAGGTCCATTTCAGATATTTCAAAAAAATTCGAAAAGAAGAAAGAGAGATTTCAAAAAGTCGTTGAGGCTGCTGCAAAACAGTCAAAACGAGATATAATTCCCATTGTTCATAATCTAGTAAAAACAGACGATATCAAAAAATTTGAGAAAGATATAGTCATATGCTACGAAGACGAAAATAAAATAGAACTTGGGGATATAATTAAAGATTTATCAAATGATATAGCTTTAGTTATTGGGCCAGAAGGTGGTCTTTCGGAAAGAGAAATTTCTCTTTTTAAAGACGAATATAAAGTAGGATTAGGAAGAAGAATTTTAAGAGCTGAGACTGCATCTATAGTTGCAGCTTTTTATATAATACATGGCAAGGAGTGTTTAGATGGATAAAACTTTTTCTATACTCACGCTAGGTTGCAAAGTAAATCAATATGAATCAGAAGCGATGAGTGAGTTATTTGAAAAAGAAGGTTATACTCAAGTAGAAAATGAAGATTATAGTGATGTTTATATTGTAAACACATGCACTGTGACAAATCTTTCTGATAGAAAATCAAGACAATTTATTAGACGTGCTAAAAGACAAAATCCAAACTCTATAGTGGCAGTTGTCGGTTGCTATTCACAAGTAAGTCCTGGTGAGGTTAAGAACATAGAAGGTGTGGATGTAGTAATTGGTACAACTGATAGGAATAGAATTGTAAATTTAGTAGAAGAGGCAAAATCTGGTACAAAAATTAATATAGTAAGAGATTTAAAGAATGTGCGTGAATTTGCCAATACTACAAATTTTGATAGCAATAATAGAACTAGAGCTTATATGAAAGTCCAAGATGGTTGTAATAGATTTTGCACTTATTGTATCATTCCGTATGCTAGAGGTCCTATAAGGTCACGAGATATAGAAGATGCAGTAGATGAAGCTGAAGTTTTAGCAGATTCAGGTTTTAAAGAAATTATATTGACAGGAATTCATATTGGAAGTTTTGGAAAAGATAAGGGAGATAAAAGGCTAATAGATTTAATTGAACAAATAGCTCAAGTAGATGGAATCGAAAGAATTAGGCTCTCTTCAGTCGAACCAAATATAATAGATGATGACTTTATGAAGAGAGCAGTTGCAACAAATAAACTATGTGATCATTTCCATTTGTCATTACAGAGTGGTTCAAATAAAGTTTTAAAAGCCATGAATAGGCATTATACAAGAGAAGAATATATTAAAAAAACTAATATAATAAAAAAATATATGCCAATGGCTGGTCTTACAACTGATATCATTGTTGGTTTTCCAGGAGAAACTGAAGAGGATTTTGAAGATTCAGTATCAATAGTAAAAGAAGTCGGATTTTCAAAAATTCATGTATTCAAATATTCAAAAAGAAAGAATACTCCAGCAGCTAAAATGAACAATCAAGTCGATGGCAATATTAAGAAAAAACGTTCTGACAAGTTGATAAAAGTTGGTGAAATATACAGCGAAAAGTTTAAGAGATTAAATATGAATATACCTAAATCTGTTTTATTTGAAGAACAACATGATAATGAGTATTATGGATATACTACAAACTATATTAGAGTGAAGGCAAAATCAGATGTAGATTTAACAAATAAAATTAAACAAGTTGAAATTTTAGATACTGAAGAATTGGCCAGTTGTAAAATATTAGATTAATAGGAGTATAAATGCTAAATATAAGAGCACACCATATATTGTGTACTGAAAATTTTGTTGGAGAAGGATATAGTGACAGTTTTTCTAAGAATATGTCTAAAATAATTTCTAAACTCAAAGAAAATCCAAAAGTAAGACTAATCGCTTCTGTTGATGATATCTGTAAAGCTTGTCCTGAAAATGATGGAAAAAGATGTAGTGATTATGAAAAAGTAAAAAATTATGATTTAAAAGTTTTAGAATATCTTGGACTTTTTAAAAATCAAATTATTAACTGGGATGATGTAAAAAAAGCATCACATGATATAATATTTAAAGGACATAGACGTACTGAAATATGTGAAGATTGCAAATGGAATGGTTTGTGTCTTGAGATAGAAAGTAGTAAATTTAAAAGGAGGTAGTTATGGACTGTTTATTTTGCAATATAATAAAAGGAGAAATTCCTTCAACAAAACTTTATGAGGACGATTTAGTTTATGCATTTAGAGATATTGATCCTCAAGCCCCAACTCACTTTTTGATTATTCCAAAAGAGCATATATCATCTGCCGATGAACTAAAAGAAGAGCATAAGTCTCTTATAGGTCATATATTTTTGGTTGCTAAAGATTTATGTGCAAAAGAAGGATTAACAAAGGGGTATAGAATAGTAAATAATTGTAAAGAAGATGGAGGACAAACAGTAGATCATCTTCATTTCCATGTTCTTGGTGGGAGAAGTTTGAATTGGCCACCAGGCTGATAAAATATATATCAGAATATTTTTGATATTATTTATAATTGATAAAAAATGCAATGTAAATTCAAAGTAATATTTTTAAAAAATATCTCAATTTTAAAAGCAATAAATTTTACGTAATTTTAAAATAATATTGAAGTTTTATATCCAATAAGTTATAATTGAACTACATTGCCGTAAGGCTACTCTTTTCTACGAGAGGAGGTTTAAAATGTCCGAAATCAAGGTTGGAGAAAATGAATCACTTGACAATGCGTTAAAGAGATTCAAAAGACAATGTGCCAGCAGTGGCGTTCTTAAAGAAGTAAGAAAAAGAGAACACTACGAAAAACCAAGTGTTAGAAGAAAGAAAAAATCTGAAGAGGCACGCAGAAAAAAACACAGATACTAAGGGGTGTTCTTATGTCTCTAAAAGAGAGACTCATGGCTGATTTAAAGACTTCCATGAAGAATAAAGATAAACTTCAAAAAGATGTTATAACCATGATTCGCGCAGCTATAAAACAAAAAGAAGTAGATGAGCGAGTTGAACTAGGCGATAAAGATGTTGAAAATATTATTGCCAAACAATTAAAAGAGAAAAAATCATCAATAGCCGAATTTGAAAAAGGAAATAGAGAAGACCTTGTTCTTCAAACAAAAAAAGAAATAGAAATATTACTTAATTATTTACCTGAGCAATTATCTGAAGACGAACTTCGCGATATTATAAAAAAGACAATTGATGAAAATGATATAACTTCTATGAAGGATATCGGTAATCTTATGAAAAATGTTATGCCTAAAGTTAAAGGTAGAGCAGATGGCAATATGGTTAATAAAATTGCCAAAGATTTATTAGATTAAACAAATTAAACCTAGGGTAATTTCCTAGGTTTTTTTGTGTTATATGGTATTTATTAATAATAATGGGTATTAAATAAAAAAGTATTCAATTATTATTGAAGGAGGGCAATATGAAGGCTCTAAAAAGATTTTTGCTTTCTGCATTCATTTTGAATTACACGACTATAAGTGTCTTTGCAAATCAATCATCAGAAAGCACTGCTAGGGGTATTTTTTCAAATGAATATATCTTTACAATTTTACTTGTTGTAGCTATTGCCGGAGCAGTTTTAGAAATTTTAACGCCAGGCTTTGGCTTTGGTGGTACAATATCTTTAGTGTGTTTTGGTTTATTCTTTTGGGGAAACTTACTTATGGGCCATACTGATTGGTATTCTGTGATACTTTTTGTCATAGGTATATTATTAATTGGTCTTGAAGTATTAATACCGGGCTTTGGGATTGCGGGGATTGGTGGAATATTTGCACTTATAGCAGCAATAGTTCTTGCCATGAGTGATATTTATTTTGCATTTTTATCTCTATTAATTGCGATTGTAATATCTGCAATTATAGGAACCTATCTTTTAAAAAAAGGTTTGAATTCAGAAGTGATTAATCGAATGAGATTATTCACGAGCACAAACACTGATTCTGGCTTTTTATCAAATGATAGCGCAGAAGTTGAAGTTGGCCAAAAAATGGTTACATTGACTATACTAAGACCAACTGGTTATGCATTATTTGATGGGAAAAAGATGGAAGTAATTTCAAGTTCTGGTTTCGTTGACAGAGAAAAAGAAGTAGTTGTAGTAAAGATATCAGGTTCAAGAATTTATGTTGAACTAGCTAAATAGGAGGGAATATGAGATTTTTACCAATTGGAAGTGTATTTATTGTTGTTGTTTTAGTTATTTTATTTTTATCTTTTGTGCCAGTGGGTCTATGGATAACCGCATTTTTTTCTGGAGTAAAAATTAAAATATCTTCACTTATAGGAATGAGACTTAGAAGAGTTAAACCTTCAAGGATTGTTAGACCGGCAATTAAAGCGACTAAAGCGGGCTTAGATTTAGATATTTCAGAACTGGAAGCTCATTATCTTGCAGGTGGTAATGTTAATACTCTTGTAGATGCACTTATCGCAGCGCAAAGAGCTAATATACCATTACAATTTGAAAGAGCTGCTGCAATTGACCTTGCAGGTAGAGATGTACTTGAAGCTGTTCAAGTATCTGTAAATCCTAAAGTAATTGAAACACCAAACATATCTGCTGTTGCCCAAGATGGTATAGAAGTAATTGCAAAGGCGAAGGTTACTGTTAGAGCAAATATAGATAGACTTGTCGGTGGTGCTGGTGAACAAACAATTATTGCAAGAGTTGGAGAAGGAATTGTAACGACTGTTGGTTCATCTATGACTTATAAGTCTGTTTTGGAAAATCCAGACTCTATATCAAAAGTAGTTTTAGATAAAGGCCTTGATTCAGGAACAGCTTATGAAATTTTATCTATTGATATAGCTGATGTAGACGTTGCTCGAAATATTGGTGCTAGACTTCAAACTGATCAAGCCGAAGCCGATAAGAGAATTTCAGAAGCTAAAGCAAGTGAAAGACGTGCTATGGCTCTTGCTCGTGAACAAGAAATGAGAGCTGAAGTTGAATCTATGAGAGCTAAGGTTGTAGAAGCAGAATCACAAATTCCAATAGCGATGGCAGAGGCTCTTCGCAGCGGAAATATTGGAGTTATGGACTATTATAAACTTAAGAATTTAAATTCTGATACTGATATGAGAACAAAAATAGCTAAAGCATCTGATAATAATAAAAAGAAGGATAATAAATAATGTCTTTTTCTGATATTTTAAAATTGGTTTTTATAACATATGCTCCTGTAATTATTTTCTTATTTTCAGCTGTACTTTCTATATATAGGAATGTTAATAAAAAAAAGAAAAAAGAAGAGGATGTATATATTAATAAAAAGAATAACAGACAAAGAAAAGAATTTAATAAGAACAATTCCAAGGATGCTTTAGAAAATATAAAAAGAGTCAGTAAATCTAATAATTTTTCAAGTTTATCTAAAAGTATAGAAAACTTGTTTGATAATAATAAGAAATTGAAAAAAGATAAGGCTGCTAAGACAAAAGTTAAAAAGAATAAGGAACAAGATTTAATTAATGTATTAAAAGAGGTTAATAAAAAATCTGATGAAATTATAACTCAAAAAAATTTATCAGATAATAAAACATTAAATGAAATCATAACCGACGACAAGACTTATTTAAATAATAAAGAAGATGATTTTCTGGATTTTGATACTGAAAAAGTCGCTGATATTTTTGCATATAAAGAAATATTCGATAAGCCTTTAAGTCTAAGATAAATTGAGGCTTACTTTTCATAGACTATGGAAAAGTAAGCCTTTTTATGATATTATATTATTCACGTTTAGGAGGTAATTATTTGGCAAAAACACAAAGATCCATTGATATTGATGATATAAATTTAGCATCAATAGTATTTGGGAAATTAGATGAGAATATAAATCTAATTGAAAATGAATTTGATGTTAAAGTGAAATCTAAGGATGGCAAATTGATTCTGTGTGGCGAAGATGAAAATGTAGCTGACACAGAAATTTTACTTCAAAATCTTATAATAGTAGCAAAGAAGCAAAAGACATTAAGTCTTGCCGATGTCAGATATTCTATTGCACTTATAAAGAATAATGAAAAAAGGTCAATATCAGAATTATTAAGCGAGCCTCTAGTCTATACTTCAATGGGAAAACCCATTAGACCAAAGACATTAGGCCAAAAGAGATATATTGATAATATTAATAATAATGATATTGTTTTTGGAATAGGACCTGCAGGTACAGGCAAAACTTATCTTGCTATGGCCGCTGCTGTAAGAGCTTTTAAAGCAAAAGAAGTAAATAGAATAATTCTTACTAGACCTGCAGTTGAAGCGGGTGAAAATCTTGGGTTTTTGCCAGGGGACCTTCAAAATAAAGTCGATCCTTACTTAAGACCATTATATGATGCTTTATTTGAAATACTTGGGCATGACAATTATAATAATTTAGTTGAAAAAGGGCTTATTGAGGTAGCACCTTTAGCTTATATGCGCGGTAGAACTTTAGATAGTGCTTTTGTAATTTTAGACGAAGCTCAAAATACTACAAATGAACAAATGAAGATGTTTCTTACAAGATTAGGGTATGGTTCTAAGGCGATAATTACTGGTGACGTAACTCAGATAGATTTACCTAGAGGAAAACAATCCGGACTTAAGACTGTATTGAAAATTCTAGAGGATGTAAGAGGAATTGGAATTACTTATTTAAATAGAAATGATATTGTTCGTCATCCACTTGTACAAAGAATTATTACAGCTTATGAAAAATATGAAAAGTCATCAGATAATAAAAAAAATCATAATAGAAACTTACCTAAAGAGGCGAGAAAATGAATATTTATTTTGACAATAGGCAAGATGTTTTAGAGATTACTGATGACATAAAAGATATTATCAACAAAGCTATCATTTGTGTATTACAAATAGAAGATGTCGATTTAAATGCTGAAGTTTCAGTATCATTTGTTGACGATAAAGAAATTAAAGATTTAAATAAAAATTATAGAAATGTTGATTCTTCAACAGATGTATTATCTTTTCCAATTGATGATGAATTTCAAATTAATGTAAATATCCTGGGTGATGTAATAATAAATATTATGAGAGTTGTAAAACAGGCTCGTGAATTAGGACATTCTAATGAGAGAGAACTGGCATACTTAACGGTTCATAGTGTGCTTCATTTACTTGGGTATGATCATATGAAAGATGAAGATAAAAAGCTAATGCGTGAAAAAGAAAAGCTAGCAATGTCTAAATTACAGATTTTCAGATAGGTGATTTTATGAAAAAAGGACGTTTTATATCTTCCTTTAATTATGCTGTTCAGGGAATAATATCTGTATTAAAAACAGAAAAAAATATGAAATTTCATTATTTAGCTGCAATTCTTGTAATAGTTATTTCGTTGTTTTTTGATATATCTAGTACAGAATTTCTTCTGATGCTTTTTGCCATCGTGCTAGTAGTCTTCGCTGAAATGATGAATACAGCAATAGAAAGAACTGTAGATTTAGTAGTACAAGAGTATAATCCTATAGCTAAATATGTAAAAGATGTGGCAGCTGGAGCAGTTCTTATTACTGCTCTTAATGCTATAGTAGTTGCGTATTTAGTTTTTTATGATAAATTTGCATCAGTAGGAGATTTATTGCTATTCAAAATAAAAAATGTTCCTAACCATTTAGCATTTGTTTCACTAATAATTGTAATAATTGCAACAGTAGGAGCAAAGCTTTTAATGGCAAAAAGAAGTGGTGGAACATATTTTCAAGGGGGAGCTTGTAGCGGACATTCGGCTATTGCTTTTTGTGCAGCTACTATAATATCAATGCTTGCAGAAAAATCTCTAATAACTTTATGTGCATTTGGGTTAGCTTTTTTAGTCGCCGAGTCGAGAGTAGAAGGAAAAATTCACAAAACTTCAGAAGTAGTAGTAGGTGCAATATTAGGAATATGTGTTGCGATTTTTGTATTTAAGGTAGTGGGATAAATGGAAATAAAAGAACTTATTAAAAAAGCCATAATAGCAAAGGAAAATGAAACTTATACGCCCTATTCACATTTTAATGTAGGATGTAGTGTAGAGATGGAAGATGGTTCTGTATATACAGGTGGTAATATAGAAATTGCGTCTTATTCTCCTACTAATTGTGCTGAGAGAACTGCAATTTTCAAAGCTGTTTCAGAAGGTAAAAGAGAAATTAAAAGAATTGTTATAACTGGAGATAGTCCATATACATTTCCGTGTGGAGTGTGTAGACAAGTCATTCGCGAATTTGCGAAAAACGTCCAGATAATAATTGCAAATAGTATAGATGACTACAAAGTTTTTACTATGGAAGAAATTCTGCCGCATTCTTTTGGACCAGAAGATTTATGTAAGGAGTAATAATGAAAGAAAAAAACTTTAAATCAGGTTATGTATCAATAATAGGAAGACCCAATGTTGGTAAATCTACTTTACTAAATGAGATAATTGGTGAAAAAATTTCTGCAATTTCTCCAAAACCACAGACGACTAGACAAAATATAACATTTATATATACAGACGATGATGCACAAATTATTTTTTTGGATACACCAGGTATGCAAAAACCTAAGAATAAATTAGGACAATATATGCTTGAAGAGTCAAAAGCTGGTATAGAAGATGCTGATGTAGTGACTTATATAGTAGATACTTCAAAAAAAATTGGTAAAGCTGAAAGAGGGATAATAGAACTTTTAAAAAATTATAAAGGAAAGATTCCTATCATTCTTTTGATTAACAAAATCGATAATATTCGAAAAGATGAATTACTACAAATAATAGAAATGTATAGTAGCGAATCAATATTTGATGAAATAATACCAATATCTGCGATAAATGCCGATGGCACAGACCTTTATATTGAAATACTGAAAAATTATTTAAGAGAAGGCCCTATGTTTTATCCAAATGATATGATTACTGATAAAAATGAAAGATTTATCGCTGCTGAACTTATTCGCGAGAAAGGTTTAAAATATCTTCAAGATGAGGTTCCTCATGGTTTAGCTGTAGAAATAGAGAAATTCAAAAAAAGAGAAAACAAAGAACTCTATGATATAAATGCTATTATTTATGTTGAAAGAGAAAGTCACAAAGCAATAATTATTGGTAAAAAAGGGCAAATGTTAAAGAAAATTGCTCAAGAATCAAGAGAATCTATCGAACAGCTAATAGGAACAAAGGTTAATCTACAAGTCTGGGTCAAAGTAGAAAAGAATTGGCGAGATAAGGACAATTCGGTAAAGAAGTTTGGATACAATTAAAGATTTTACACTAGGGATAGTATTAAATGATATGGACTTTGGTGAGACTTCTAAAATTATCAGAGTTTTTACTAGAGATTATGGAAAACTATCTGTAATGGTAAAAGGTGCCAAGACTAATAAATCTAAAAATTTAGCAGTTTCACAAGTTTTTGGGCTAAATGAATATTTATTTAGAAAAGGGCAGAGTTTTTACTATATTAATAATGCAAAAATAATTGAATCAAATTTTAAGATTAGAGAAAATTTAGAAAATACAATTTATGCTTCGCTTGCTCTTGAACTTATTGACAAAAGTACAATTGAAAGAGATCCAAATATTAAGGTGTTTGATTTATTAAATAAGACATTGAATTTATTTAATGGTTCTTTAGATCCTTTGTCTCTGATAATTAGTTTTGAAATAAAATATTTAAGTTTCTTGGGTTATAGACCAAAACTAAGAATCTATGATTATAATTATTTTTCTATAAGAGAGGGAATAATTGATTACAGAGATGAGTATTCTTTCGAGGTCACGAGAGAAGATATTGCCTATTTAGATTTTCTATTACACAATACTTTAGATTCAGAATATAATTATGGCATTAATAGAAAATTTTTTTTACACAATATTATTATTAAATATATTAAATATAATTTAGAAATAAGCAATTTTAATTCATTGAAATTGCTTAGTTAAGGAGGAAAAAATGTATTTCCAAGATTTAATTTTGACACTTGAAAATTATTGGAAAGAAAAAGGAGCAATTATATTGCAACCTTACGATATTGAAAAGGGAGCAGGTACAATGAATCCCCAAACTTTCTTGAGGGCACTTGGCCCTGAAGAATGGAAAGTTGTTTATGTTGAGCCATCAAGAAGACCTGCAGATGGTAGATATGGTGAAAACCCCAATAGACTTTATCAACATCATCAACTACAAGTAATATTAAAACCATCGCCAGAAGAAGTACAACAAATGTATTTAGATTCGCTTTTTGCAATAGGTATTGACCCTAAAAAACATGATATACGATTTGTTGAAGACAACTGGGAATCTCCAACACTTGGAGCTTGGGGACTTGGTTGGGAAGTTTGGTTAGATGGAATGGAAATCACTCAATTTACTTATTTTCAACAAGTGGGTGGAGTCAATTTAGATCTTGAAAGTGCAGAGCTTACTTATGGGCTAGAAAGAATTGCCATGTATTTACAAGATGTAGAGTCTGTTTATGATATTAAATACAATGAGAATTTAACATATGGAGATGTTTTTAGACAAAATGAGTATGAGCATTCAGTTTATGCTTTTGAAATGGCTGATGTTGATATGCTTAAAAAGCTCTTTGACATGTATGAAAAAGAGGCACAAAGAATTATAGAAGAGGAAGTTGTTTTAGACGCATATGATTATACTTTAAAATGTTCTCATGCTTTTAATATGCTAGATGCTCGTGGGGCATTATCTGTTTCAGAAAGAACATCTTATATACAGCGTGTGAGAAATTTAGCACGACTTGTCGCTAAACAGTATCTAGTCCAAAGAGAGGAAATGGGTTATCCTTTACTTAAAAGAGGTGAAGATAATGAATAATTATTTATTAGAAATAGGGGTTGAAGAGTTACCATCAAGATTTGTCGGTATGGCAATAGAACAGTTAAAAGGCAAGGCTGAAAAACTTCTTAACGAATATAAAATAGATTTTGAAAAAATGTATGTATATGCTACACCCAGAAGGCTTAGTTTAATTGTAAAAAACATTGCAGAAAAACAAGAAGATAGCACAAAAGAAGTTAAAGGGCCATCTGCAAAAATTGCTTTTGATGAAAACAACAATCCTACTAAACCTCTAGAAGGTTTTATGAAGTCGCAGGGAATAACTCAAGAAGACATAATTATAAAGGAATTTAAAGGTACACAATATGTTTTTGCGAATATTTCTTCAGGTGGTATTAAAACAACAGAAATACTAAAAAATATAATTCCTGATTTAATTAAAAATATCAATTTTCCGAAAAACATGAGATGGGGCGGCAAGAATATAAGATTTGCACGTCCAATAAGATGGATAGTATCTTTATTTAATGATGAAATTGTAGAATTTGATTTTGAAAACATCCCAGTTTCAAACAAAACTCATGGACATAGATTCTTGGGTTCTTCAAATGTAGTAGTTGATAGAGTAGAAAATTACGAAAAAATTCTTAAAGATAATTATGTAATTATAAATCAAGATGACAGATGCGAAACAATTAAATTTGGTTCAAATAAAATTGCAAAATCTCTTGGTGGTGAAATTCATTCTAACCCTGAACTTTTAGAGGAATTAACATATATAGTAGAATATCCGACACCAATTAAAGGAGATATAAAAAAGGAATATTTGATTCTGCCAAAAGAAGTTGTAACAACGACAATGATTGACCATTTGAGATATATTCCTGTGTATGCACCAAATGGAGAATTGCTTCCTTATTTTATTACTATAAGAAATGGTAATGAAGATTATAAAGATATAGTAATAGCAGGAAATGAAAAAGTACTTGGTGCAAGACTTGAAGACGCTAAGTTCTTTTATGAAGATGATATATCTAAATCACTTGAAGATTATGTAGAAAATCTAAATGGCGTTATGTTTCATGAAGAACTTGGTACTATGATGCAGAAAGAGAGAAGAAATGCTACTTTATCTAAAAAAATTGGCAAGACTCTTTTAGTAGCAGATGAAGCAATTGAAGATATAGAGAGAGTTGCACATCTTTCTAAAGCAGATTTAACAACAAAAATGGTAATTGAATTTACAGAATTACAAGGAGTTATGGGTTCAATTTATGCGAAAAAATCTGGCGAAAAAGATATTGTTTCTACTGCCATTCGGGAACAATATTTGCCAAGATTTGCAGGTGATGAACTACCAAATACTACTGTAGGCTCTATATTTTCACTTGCAGATAAACTAGATACAATTGCGGGCCTTTTTGCTATTGGTGAAATTCCTACAGGTTCAGCAGATCCTTTTAAACTTAGAAGATTGGCTATTGGAGTTATCAATATTATTAGAAAAACAGGCTGGAAATTTGACTTAAAAGATATTCTAATTACTTCCTTATATGAATATATTGAAACGCTAGGTTTAACCTTTAATCATGAAGAAGTAATTGAAAAAATTGATGAGTTTTTCTTGGCAAGAATCAAAACAATGCTTCATGAAGAGGGAATTAGATATGATATTATAGACTCTCTTCTAAGAGATGATGAGATTATATTAGAAATATTTGAAAAGGCACAAGAACTAAATACTTGGTTTGAAAAAGAAGATAGAACGAACTTTGTGGATTCTTTTGTAAGAATTAATAATATGACTAAAGATTTTGATAATACAGAAGTTGATAAATCTCTTTTTAAAGACGAAGCTGAAACAAATTTGTATAACCAATATTTAGAAGTACATGAATTAGTAAGTGATAATATAGAATCTATGGAAATCACTTCAGCAATGGATAATCTAAATTCACTAGTTAAATATATTGATGAATATTTTGAAAATGTAATGGTAATGACAAAAGAAGAAGATATTAAAAATAACAGACTTTCTCTTTTGAATTCTGTAGAAAATGATATTCAAAGAATATTAAGTATTGAAAAAATTGTTCAGTAAGGCTCGGTGATACGTTGAAAATTAGCGATAGGCAGGCTGAAATAATAGAAATTGTAAAAGCAAATGGTCCAATTACTGGAGAAGAGATTGCAGATAATTTAGGACTGTCTAGGGCTACTATTAGAGCCGATTTATCCGTGCTTACGATGATAGGACTAATAGGAGCAAGACCTAAAGTTGGATATTTTTATACTGGGAAAAGTGAGCTCAGCATTTTGACTGAAGATTTCAAAAAATTGAAAGTCAAAGATTATATGTCACTACCTTTTTCGGTAGATATAAAGACATCAGTTTACGATGTAGTTGTGGGTTTATTCATGGAAGATATTTCTTCAATGTTTGTAACTGAAGATGGTTTTTTAGCTGGAATTGTGTCAAGGAAGGATTTAATAAGATTTACTCTAGGCAATTCTGACATCAAAAAAACACCCATATCTATAATTATGAGTAGGATGCCAAATCTTGTATATATTGATAAAGAAAATAGTGTATATGAAGCTGCTAGTTTAATTATCACTAGAGGTGTTGATTCACTGCCAGTAGTTGAGACAAAAAATGATATAGATTATAAAATAGTTGGCCGTTTTACAAAAACAAATGTTACAAGACTTTTTGTGGATATTTGTGATGGAGAAATTATTTAGGGGGAACAATGAGAGAGTTAGATAATCCTTTAGTAGTATTTGTAATTTCTGACTCAATTGGGGAAACAGGTGAGCTGATAGCTAAGAGTTCTGTAAGACAATTTGAATCGGAAAATTTTGAAATTAGAAGATACCCTTATCATAATAGTGTAAAGCAAATAAAACCACTTTTGGAAGAAGCCTATAAAATTCAGAATAGTCTTATAGTTTATACAAATGTTGTAAAAGACACAAGAGATTATATTGAGAAAAGATCAGAAGAACTTGGACTACATGTAGTCGATGTTATGGGCGAACCAATGAGACAAATAGAAGATATTTTAGGTTATGAACCTCTAAGGGAGCCTGGCCTTATAAGACGTCTTGATGAGAACTATTTTAAAAAAGTTGAGTGCGTGGAATTTGCAGTTAAATATGATGATGGAAAAGATCCAAGAGGTGCCAGGAAGGCAGATATTTGTCTAGTAGGTATATCTAGAACTTCTAAAACGCCGCTTTCAATGTATTTAGCAAATAAGTTGTATAAAGTAGCAAATATACCTCTAGTTCCTGAAGTGCCAGTACCAAAAGAAGTTTACGAAAAAGACGTAAATAGAGTAGTGGGGCTTATTGCTAATCCAGATAAAATAATTACAATCAGAGAACAAAGACTTAAATCATTAGGCCTAGAGTCGGGTGCTAAATATGCTAATTATGATAGGATAAAGGAAGAATTAGACTATTCGCGTCAAGTTATGGATGATTTAGGTTGTTATGTTATTGATGTTTCAGATAAAGCAATTGAAGAAACTGCTGAATTAATTATAGAAAGATATCAAGAACACTTTGCGAGGTAATTATGAATTTGAGAGTCGAAAGAGAAAAGCTTGAACATTTAATTTATTTTGAGTTTGCAACTTTTGCAGATAAGAGTATTGGAAGAAAGTATCCTGAAGAAAAATGTAATATGCGTACAGTGTTTCAAAGAGACCGGGACAGAATTATACACTCCAAAAGTTTTAGAAGGCTTAAACATAAGACGCAAGTTTTTATATCACCAGAAGGTGATCATTTTAGAACACGACTCACACATACTTTAGAAGTTAGTCAAATAGCAAGGACTATAGCAAGAGCACTTCGTCTTAATGAAGATTTAGTTGAGGCTATATCACTTGGACACGATTTGGGGCACACTCCCTTTGGTCATTCAGGTGAAGCGGTGCTTAATAAACTTCGTTCAAAAGGTTTTAGACATAATGAACAGTCACTTAGGGTTATAGATTTTTTAGAGCGAAATGACAATAGGATAGGTTTAAATTTATCACAAGAGGTAAGAGATGGCATACTAAATCATTCTGGAACAGACACTGCAAGTACACTAGAAGGAAGAATTATTAAATTTGCTGATAGAATTGCTTATATTAATCACGATATTGATGATGCTATAAGAGCAGGAATTATAGAAGGAAATTCTCTTCCTAAGGAACTTACAAAAACTCTTGGTCATTCATCTTCTCAGAGAATAAATACAATGATTAATGCAATTATTTCAAAAAGTTATTCAAAACCAGTTATTGAGATGGAAGATGATATTTATGAAGCGACAATGGACTTGAGAAAATATATGTTTAAAAGAGTTTATCTAGATGCTGTCGTAAAAAGTGAAAATCATAAGATAGATAGACTCTTGACAGAATTATATAATTATTATCTTGAAGATATCACTAGAATACCTAATAATCATTTAAAAATTTATGAAGGAACTAATTGTGACAAGGAAGATATTATATCGGATTATATAGCGGGAATGACAGATACTTATGCCATGAAACAAATTAAAGAAATATTTATTCCGAAAGGTTGGAGCATGTGATTTGTATATAATAGATGATGCAGTGCTTGATGAAATTAGAGAAAGAGCAGATATTGTTGATTTAATTGGTGAATATGTAAGTCTAAAAAGATCAGGAGCAAATTACATGGGTTTGTGTCCTTTTCATTCTGAGAAGACGCCTTCTTTTTCTGTTTCGCCATCCAAAAGGATATTTAAGTGTTTTGGATGTGGTGAAGGTGGAGATGTTATTACCTTCATAATGAAAAGAGAAAATTTAGGCTTTAGAGAGGCTGTCGAGTTTCTTGCAGAAAAATATAATATTGCACTAAGAGAATATAAAGACGAAAATAAAGAAGAACGTGATAAACGCGAAAGAATGTATGAAATTAATCGCGAAACGGCAATGCATTTTTTAAAGAATTTACAAAGCTCCACTAAAGCTCAATTCTATTTACAGAATAGATCTCTTACTAAAAAAACTTTAGTCAAATATGGATTGGGCTATTCAAAAGATTCATGGGATGATTTATTAAATCATCTCACGACTTTGGGTTTTACCGAAGATGAATTATTGGAACTAAATCTTATATCTAAGAGCAAAAATGGGAATTATTATGATAGATTTCGTGATAGGATTATGTATCCCATTATTAATAGAAATAATAAAGTTATTGGTTTTGGTGCAAGAGCTTTAGGTGATGCGAAGCCAAAATATTTAAATTCTAGAGAAACCCCTATTTTTAATAAGGGGAAAAATGTATTTAATATAAATATTGTTTCAAAAGAATCTACTAGAGAGAAGATCATACTTGTTGAAGGTTATATGGATGTTATAAGTCTTTATAATAGTGGTATTAATTATAGTGTAGCAAGTCTTGGAACATCTTTGACAGAAGAGCAGGCACGTATAATAGGAAAGATGGCTCAAGATATTTATATTTGTTACGATAGTGACAACGCTGGTATAAATGCAACATTGCGTGCTATAGATATATTTCTATCTCAGTCACTTAGACCCAAAATAATAGAATTAAAAGATGGGCTAGACCCTGATGATTATATAAAAAAATACGGAAAAGATAGATTTTTAAGAGAAATTAAAAATGCAACTAGTTATATTGATTTCAAAATAAAAAAGTTAAAGACTAATTTTAATTTGAATGATTCACAGGGATTATCGAATTTCACTATGGAAGCTGCAAAAATTCTTTCTGGTTTGAAAAATCCAATAGAGCGTGACATTTATATAAAAGAATTTAGTAAAAAATATAATATTTCTTACAATGCAGTGAATAATTATATTAATTATATCAATAGAAATAATAAGAAAAAAAATATAGTAAAGAATAAAATTCCAAAAAAAAATACTCAAAAAATATTTGACGGTGGTAAAAAAGCACAAGAAGAATTAATTTCATATGCACTTTCAGATATAGATATATTAAAAACAATAAAAGAAAAAATAGATATTCAATATTTTACTGATTTAGAATGCAGAATTACTTTTGAAGAAAGCTTTAGATTTTTTGATGAAGAGCTAGAATTAAAAGATTTTCTGCAAGACTTGTATAATAAAAAGCTTGTATCATATAATTATGTGAGGACAATATTGAATATTAGCAATAATTTAGTAATTAAAGATAATATAATAGAAGAGCTAATAAGCTCTATAAGAAGAAACTATTTAAAGAAGGAGAAGTCAAAAATTTTGGAAGAAATTGAAACTCTCCAAAGAGATGGCGATATAAATCTCTTACGCGAAGCTTTAATTAATTTACAAGAGATTAATATAAAGCTAAGTGAGTCAAAGGAGGATTAAAATGAGTGAAAAACCAAAAAAGACTGATAAAGGTAAAAAAATAGAAAAATCGAAAGAATCTGTGATAAATGAATTATTAAAAAAAGGTAAAGAAAAGAATAAGCTGACTTATGATGAAATAGGTGATGCTCTTGAGAGTTTTGAAATAGACTCTGAAGAAATAGATTCTATCTATAAAGAATTTGAAAATCAAGATATTGAATTAGTTTCTGTAAAAGGTGATAAAGACGACGATGATGATGAAGTCGATGTGACAAAAGAAGATTTATCTGTACCAAAAGGGATAACTGTAGATGACCCTGTGAGAATGTATTTAAAGGAAATAGGAAAGATTTCACTATTAACCGCTGATGAGGAAGTTGAAATTGCCAAAAGAATGGAAGCAGGAGATCCTTTTGCAAAAAAAGAATTAGCAGAAGCAAATCTAAGGCTAGTGGTTTCTATTGCGAAAAGGTATGTAGGGCGTGGCATGAGTTTCCTCGATTTGATACAAGAAGGAAATTTAGGTCTAATGAAGGCAGTTGATAAATTTGATTATACTAAAGGATTTAAATTCTCTACTTATGCTACTTGGTGGATACGCCAAGCAATAACAAGAGCCATTGCAGATCAAGCCAGAACAATTAGAATTCCTGTTCACATGGTAGAAACTATTAATAAATTGGTCAGAGTACAAAGACAACTTGTTCAAGAACTTGGTCGAGACCCTATACCTGAAGAAATTGCTAAGGAGATGAATTTAGATGTTGAAAGAGTTAGAGAAATTCAAAAAATTGCCCAAGAACCTGTTTCTCTTGAAACACCAATAGGAGAAGAAGAAGATTCTCACTTAGGCGATTTTATCCCTGATGATGAAATTCTATCACCATCAGATGCTGCAACATTTACTTTACTAAAAGAACAATTATCTACAGTGTTAGAAACTCTAACTGATAGAGAGAAAAAAGTACTAACATTAAGATTTGGACTTGATGATGGAAGAGCTAGAACACTTGAAGAAGTTGGTAAAGAATTTGATGTAACCAGAGAAAGAATTAGACAAATTGAGGCAAAAGCACTAAGAAAACTTCGCCATCCTAGTCGTTCAAAAAAATTAAAGGACTATCTAGAATGATAAAATTATCTAAAAGACTAAAAAGGATAGCTGATTTAATTGATAATGGAGTTTCAGTAATAGATGTGGGCACAGATCATGGTTATGTGCCCAATTTTTTATGCATAAATAATATATCAAAGGATATTATAGCGACAGATATTTCTGAAAATTCCCTCAACAAATCAATTCAACTGACACAAGAGCTTAATAATGAAAAATATATAAAAAATATTTTGAGCAATGGTATAGTCAAAGAGCCGCGTGAAAATATAATAATAGCAGGACTTGGGGGTATACAAATTGCAGAAATTATAAAAAATCAGATAGAAGTTTGTCAAGATGCTAAAAAACTTATATTACAACCTATGCAAAAAACGTCTATATTGAGGCGAGAACTAATGGATAATTCTTTTGAAATTTTTGATGAAGATATTATATATGAAGATGACAGATTCTTTGAAATTTTATTAGCGAAATACACTGGCAATAATGTTTCATATAGCGACAAGGACCTATATATTTCAAAAATACTTGTCAATAGAAAGAACCAAATTTATTATAAATTTTTATTAGAAAGAAAAGAAATTTTAGATGATATTCTAAATAAATTTATAGCAAATAGACAAAGAGCTTTGGCAAGACGAAAAGAATTGAAATTAAATTTAAAATATTTAGAGGAGGCTATAAATGCAATATCCAGTTAAAGATATAGTAGATTTTATGGAAAATTGGGCAAAAAATAGTTATCAGCTTTCGTGGGATAATTCTGGTAAGCAGATATTCTTTGAAGAAATGACAAATTCTATAATTATTGGAATGGATGTTACAGATAAATTAATAAAGGAAGCCATAGATAGTAATTCAAAATTAATCATTACGCATCATCCATTATTTTTTGGTGAAATTAAAAATATAATTAAAGGCACTTATTCTGGAGATAATATTATAAATCTTCTGGAGAATAAAATTTCTGTTTTTTCTGCTCATACTTCTTTGGATATTGCACAAGGAGGAGTAAATGATAGTTTATTCAATAAACTTTTGTTAAAGGATAGAGAAATTTTAGCCTTTGAAGAAGAAAAACCCATGGGCTTAGTGGGTACTTTAAAAGAACCTATGAAATTTAAAGATTTTTTACAAAATATTTCTACTGAGCTGAATATCAAAAATACAAAGTCATATGGGAAAAATCCATATAAAAAAATTAGGAAAGTTGCACTAATGGGAGGAGCTGGCTCTCTTTTTATAAATAATGCAAAAAATATTGCCGATGTATATTTAACAGGAGATGTAAAGTATCATGAAGGGCAATGGGCTTACGAAAATGACTTCATTGTGGTGGATTTAGGGCATTTTCACTCTGAAAAATTTGTACTTGAAGAAATTAAAAATCGTATCCTTATTGAATTTCCTAATCTAGATATGAAAATCTGCGAAAATTCTTCATTTGAACTTGATTAATACTTGGAACTTGTTTATAATTAAAAGGTGAGTAAATTAGTTAACTGCGCTATATGCGAGGAAAGTCCGCGCTCCACAGAGCGATGATGCTGGCTAACGGCCAGTGGGGGCGACCCCAAGGCTAGTGCAACAGAAATATACCGCCATATTGGTAAGGTTGGAAAGGCGAGGTAAGAGCTCACCAGATTATTAGTGATAATAATGCTATGTAAACCCCATCTGGAGCAAAACCGAATAGGAAAAACAGATGCTGCTCGCATCTGCCGGTAGGTAGGTTGCTAGAGACTAATGGCGACTTTAGTCCGAGATAGATAGTTAACAAAACAGAACGCGGCTTATAGATTTGCTTATATTTTAATGTTTTTACAACAAAAAGTTACAAAAAAGTTAAAAATCTTAACTTTTTTGTAACTTTTTGTTGTTTTTTTGTAACAATTTTGTTATACTTTAATAGTAACAATTTGTGAGGTTGTTATATATTTAGTTAACGAGAAGAAATTATAATTTTAATAGTGAGTATTAGAAAAAATAGTATAGGAGTTGTTAGTATTGGAATCCTCAAGAAATAAGTTCCCACTAGGTGTAGTGGCACTTTGTGCTGTATCACTTTTTGGGCTAAAAGATACGGGAGTATTTATTAACGCACACGTACAAAAAACATATAGTGGAAATGAAATAGAGTTTGCTGTTGGAGAAGAAGTTCAAATCATTGAACAAAAAGAAGATGGATATTATGTATCCAAAGGCAAAGCTAAAGTTACAGTTCCACAAGATAAAATTCTAGTAAAAGAATTAGATGTACCTACTTATCAAATTGTGAATGCAAGTCCAATTTTTGATGAGAATGGTCTTATCATAAGAAATCTATTCATTGACGAATATGCTGTTGGTATTTCTGTAGAAGGAGATAAGGCAAAAGTAAAATGCAATGATGGAACAGTTGGATTTGTATCAAGAGATTCTATAAAGAAAATTTCTGATAAAAGAGATAACATTACAAAAGTAAAAGTTAAAAAAGATGCAGTTGCAAAATCAGGCAGCAAATCATTAAATTTAAAAGCTGGTGAAACTGCAAATGTTGTTGACTATGAATCAGGTAAATTTACAATAAAAGACAACAATAATTCAGAATATAAAGTTTCTGCAGAAAGTCTTAATATAGTTTCTGGAAAGACAATTGAAAAAACAAATCTTAAAGAAGTTAATAATAAAGAAAATATAGTTAGATTAGAATTAGAGAACAATAGACAAGCATCTGTTGCTCCCGCATCTACGGCAACTGCAGCTGCAAATTTAACAGGTACTGCATCAAAAATACTTTCTTCTGCAGAAAGTAAATTAGGTTCAACATATGTATATGGTGCAACTGGAAATGGAGGATATGATTGTTCAGGTCTTGTTTATTCTATTTATGTTAATGAACTCGGAATTAAACTTCCTAGATCTTCTAGAGAACAATCTCAAGTTGGAACTCAAATTTCAAAAAGTGAATTGAGACAAGGTGACTTAGTATTTTTCAATACAGGTGGTAGTGGAGTAAGCCATGTGGGTATATATATAGGGAATGATAAATTCATTCATGCTTCATCTGGCCAAGGTAAAGTAATTACTTCTTCATTATCTGAAGATTATTACGAAAATACTTATGTTAATGCAACAAGGGTATTATAATTTATTTATATAAATGGCGTCGATGATTTACATCGACGTTTTTTTATACAAAAAATAATTTAATATTGGAGGGAAAATATGAAAGAAAATTTAGAATTTAGATTTTTATCTTATGGTGACATTGATGATATTTTAAAACTTACCAATGAAGTTAACTCTAAAATACAAAGTAAACATGTATTTTCTGAAGATTCTAGAGAAGAACTTCATAATATTCTAAATTTAGGAGGGTCATTTTTAGGAGTTTTTGATGGTGATGAGTTAATTGCCTACAGAAGTGTTAAGCTTCCTGATGATGATTCTAATATTGCTAAATATGTCAAGAAATTTGATATTCCTTTTGACAAAGTTCTTGTAAATGATGCTGTAGTTGTTAGAGAAGATTACAGGGGTATGCAACTCCAAAATAAAACTCGTGAAATAATGATAGAAAAATTTGAAGGAAGTAAATATACACATAGAATGGGAACAGTATCTCCTATGAATCCTCCTTCTTATAAAAATACAATTGGCAGTGGTTATACTGTAATAGCATTAGAAAAGATTTATGCTGATGATGAGAATCCTGATGGATACTATCGTTTTATAACTCATAAATCAGATGATGTTGAATATAATTTCACTGGAAGAGAAAGAAAGATTTTTCATGAAGATATTGATGATATGAGAAAAGCTTTAGATGAAAATTACTATGGTGTATCTGCTGATGATGATGGATATATTCTTTTTAAAGAAGCAGAAGTTAAATTTTTGAGATGATTTATTATGACTACTGTCTTGCGGCAGTAGGTTTTTTATTTTAAATTAGATTTACATATATAGCTAATGCAAAAAATTAAAAAAAAACTTATAAAATTAATCATTAATATTCATTTTTACATACATATTGATATTAAAAAATAGATAATAGTAAAAATTTGTATATATTTAATACTTTCAATCCTCTATATTTAGATATTTGACAAAGATTTTTTTAAATGAGATAATTAATTTAAATAAGCGAAAGGTGAAATATGGATAAGGAATTATATTTTAATAGACTAAAAGAAAATTTAAGCATTTATTATGATTTGGACGAAAGTTTAAGTTCAGAATACGGAAGTATTGACCTTTATGCGAAATATTTTGAAAAAAATGATAGATATATTTTGAGCAAAAAATCAGTGATTTATTCACAAGAGGCTTTCGAACATATTTTTTGTAAGTATTTTGAGAATATTACACTAGAATATGTTAAGGATTTCACAAATTTTTTGGAAACAAATATCACAAATTTTGTCAAACCCAATGATGACCATATGTCAAGCATCATTAGAGGAGTTATTGTTACAAATGAAGAACCTAGCGATGAAATAATAAATTTTATTAAAAAGTATAAATATTATAAAAGTTTTTTATTTGGCTTCAAAGGATGGGTTAATATTGGTCTGAATTTGGTTGATATAAATAATAGAGATAATTTTTACCACAATAAGGTGGGGAAAAATGGTAGAGATTATTTCAAAATTTAATATTATATTTTACAAGGAGGTAAAAAATGTTATCTTTAGGTATGGTACTTATAAGTATGATTTTATTTTTCATTGCTTATAAGACTTATGGTGATTATTTAGCTGATCAATGGGGAATAGACTCAAGTAAGCCAACTCCTGCTCATACAAAAGAAGACGGAGTAGACTTTGTACCTGCTAAACCACAAGTTTTATTGGGACACCACTTTGCTTCAATTGCAGGAGCAGGTCCTATTAATGGACCAGTTCAAGCAGCAGTTTTTGGATGGGTACCAGTTTTATTATGGATTATAATTGGTGGTATCTTCTTCGGAGGAGTTCACGATTATGGTTCTTTAACTGCTTCTATGAAACATGATGGTAAATCTGTTGGTACGATTGTTGAAGACTATATGGGTAGCACAGGTAAAACTTTATTTTCAGCTTTTGCTTGGTTGACTCTTATTCTTGTTGTAGCAGCTTTTGGTTCAATTGTAGCTCAATCATTTGAATCAACACCTGTTGTAGCAACTGCTTCAATATTATTTATGGTAGAGGCAATTATTTTTGGATATTTTGTTTACAGAAAAGGTGTTAATTTAGGAATAGCTACTGTAATAGGTGTTATTTTCTTATTTGTATCAATTTATGTAGCACAATTTTTCCCAATACAACTTTCTGCAACAACTTGGGTTATTTTTTTAGGAATATATGCATTTGTGGCTTCTACGGCTCCAGTTTGGATTCTACTTCAACCAAGAGATTATCTAAATTCATATCTACTATATGCAATGATGCTTGGAGCGGTTCTTGGTATTTTAATTGCTAGACCAGAAATCCAAATGGATGCATATTCTGGATTTAAAATTGAAAGTGCCAATGGTGCTGTAAAATTATTATTCCCAACATTATTCATTACAGTTGCTTGCGGTGCTATTTCAGGATTCCACTCACTTGTTGGCTCAGGTACGACTTCTAAACAAATTGACAATGAACGTGATGCTAAGCTAATTGGTTACGGTGGTATGTTAATAGAATGTGCACTTGCAGCAATTGCACTTGTAACTGCAGCATATTTGACAAAAGAGAATTATGGAGAAATACTTGGAGAAAAAGGACCGACTGTATTATTCTCAATGGGTATTGCAGACTTTATGTCTAAATTTGGTATTCCTTATGAACATGGTCTAACTTTTGTTACTTTATCAGTATCTGCATTTGCACTTACTTCACTAGATACAGCAACAAGACTTGCTAGATTTATATTCCAAGAATTCTTTGAAAAGAATGATGGAGTTGGTGAACAATCTCCACTTACAAATAAATGGGTATCAACAACTATCACTGTTGTTGTAGGTTTTGCTTTTGCACTTAAAGGTTATAAACTTATTTGGCCTATATTTGGATCTGCAAACCAACTATTGGCAGGACTTGCTCTTCTTGCAGTTGCAGGATGGCTAAAAGGTGAAAATAGAAATTATAAGATGATTATTTTCCCAATGTTTTTCATGTTTGCAGCCACTTTAACTGCTCTTGTAGTAGAAACTAAAAACTACTTTGGAAAAGCTACACTTGAGGGTGGAGCAGGCAACTGGATAATGACAGTTCTTCCAATAGTACTATTTATACTTGCATTAGTACTTATGAAAGTAGGTTTCCAAGTATTATTTAGCGACAAGAATAAAAACAGACTAGAAACAAAATAATATTATTTATAATTTATCCCACCAAAAAAGAGCCCAAGGGCTCTTTTTTATATGGATATAATATTGGGGTTTCCAATATTTAGTGAATAATAATAGATTTTTGCAGCGTCTTCTACGTATTCTGCGGATAAAAATGCACTCTCCAAATCTTTTCCGCAACATACAACTCCATGATTTGCCATTAAGCAGGAATTGGCATGTTTAAGAAATGGTATTATATTTTGGGCAAGCCGTTTAGAACCTGCTTTTGCATAAGGAGCTACATCAATTTCGCCTCCTAAGAACGGAATCATCTCTATTAAAATAAGTGGAATTTTCTTATTGGATACAGCAAATGCAGTTGCAATAGTTGAATGGGTGTGAACTACTGCGTTGTAATTAGGATAATTCTTATAAATCTCTATATGCATTCTCCACTCTGAAGAAGGTTTTGTATTCATATTTGAACTTTCACCTTTTGAGTTGATTTTGACAATATCTTCCTCACGCATTTTTAAATAATCAATACCGCTTGGAGTTATATAAAAGCTATCTTCGTCTTCACCTCTTATACTTAAGTTGCCACTAGTTCCAGCCACTAAATTTTTATTAAGAAGTTTTATTCCATATTCTACCAATAATTTTCTATAATTCATTATACACCTCGTATTTATAATATATAATTTATCACATATAGCAAATAATTGACAATTAATTAAGCTGTGTTAGACTAAAATTATATTAAATTTTGTGAGGTAGGATATGATAGCAGAGAAAAAATTTGAACACTATCAAGAAAGTGCAGATTTTATATTAGATAAAATAAAAATAAAACCTGAAATAGCAATTATTCTTGGAACAGGACTTGAAACACTTTTAGATGAGATTGAAGATAAAATTGAAATTGAATATAAAGATGTGCCGAATTTTTTAATTTCTACAGTCAAAAGTAATGGCGGTAAATTTATTTTTGGCAGATTATCTGGAAAATATATAATTTGTATGACTAAGAGATTTCATTATTATGAAGGATATGAATACAGTGAGCTTGCCACTCCTGTATATGTATTAAAGCTACTTAGAATAAAAACTCTGATACTTACCAATGCATCTGGTGCGATAAATTATAATTTCCATCCTGGAGATATTTGTTTAATAACAGATCATATAAATTTTGCAGGAGTAAGCCCAACTAGAGGAAATAATATAAATGAATTTGGAGAAAGATTTTATCCAATTGATAATTTGTACGATGAGAATTTGCGAAAATTGACCCAAAATTTAGCTCTTGAAATGGGAATTGAATTAAAAGAAGGCGTATATTTCTTTACTGTGGGCCCATTTTTTGAATCTCCATCAGAAATTAGAGCAATAAGACTTTTGGGCGGTGATTTAGTAGGTATGTCTACAATTACAGAAACTCTCACTGCGGCTCATTGTGATATAAAGGTACTTGCAATTTCAGTTGCTACTAATTATTCTTCAGATAGAATTAAAAATATGGATGGAAGTGAAGTCGAAGAAGTGGCGAAGGATGTATCCCCAAAATTAAAATCTTTAATAGTTAAAGTAGTAGAGGAGTTATGATATTAAATGGAAAGACAAGATTATAATATGCCCTTCATGTTGCAATATGAAAATGTTGCATGGTATGAAAATAGTAAAGTTAAAATACTAGACAGGAGAGTGTATCCTAAAGAGATACGTTTTGAAATTTGCAAAACTCACAGAGAAGTAGCACGAGCTATAACTGACATGGTGACACAGTCTGCAGGACCATATACTGCCGCAGGTATGGGTATGGCTCTGGCCGCTTATGAAGGCAGAAGTCTTAGTGACAGTGATTTAATTATATTTTTAGAAGAGGCCGCTCATACTATCTCTACTGCAAGGCCTACAACGTCCACAAGACTTAAGCAGGTTACAAGAGGTTCAATAAAAGCAGCAAAAAATGCAATAGAAAACGGGGAAGATGTTGTAGGAAAAATATTTGAAGATGCAATAAATTCTTTAAATAGAAGATATAGTGCTATGAATGAAGTAGCAAAATACTTATGCGATAAAATCACCAACGGTGCAAAAGTTTTAACACAATGTTTTGGCGAAACTATAATCGGCACTATGACAAGAACTTTAAAAGAACAAAATAAGAAAGTAAAATTTTATTGTTGCGAAACAAGACCCTACTATCAAGGGGCGAGATTAACTGCAACTTGCATAAGTGAAATGGGTTTTGATACTACAATAATCACTGATAATATGGTGGCTTATACCATGGAAAATATTGGAATAGATTTATTTACATCTGCTACTGATACAATTACACTAGATGGACACGTTGCAAATAAAGTGGGTACCCATCAAATAGCTATCGTGGCAGACAGATTTCAAGTGCCTTACTATGTAACTGGTATGCCTGATAAAGAAAAATTTACAAAAGATGATATAGTTATCGAATTGAGAGAGCCTTCACTCGTACTGGGAGATCATACTGCAAAAGGAGTAAAGGCGATTTATCCATCTTTTGACATCACGCCACCAGAATTGATAACAGGATTTGTGACTGATAAAGGAATTTATGAGCCTAATAATTTACGAAACTATTTTGAAAGTGGTTATAAAAGTTATTATTAATTTATAATATTTACAATTATTTTTTTTATAATAAATCTACTTGGTGCATTTGTTGAAAATTCAAAAGATATATAATATAATTTGGATAATAAAGGGGGGATATTATATTAGTCTTAGAATTTTATATGGACTTCTTGTATGTCTTTTGATTAATGACATGTATCAAAGAAAGAAGTTAAAAGAAATTGAGAAAGAAATTGAAGAATTAGAAAATGAAGATATCAAAATAGCTTTAGAGTTAAATTTTAGAATGAATAGGTTGTTATATAAAAATTCATTTATTATTGCTGGTATCTTATTTATAATTGGTGTGTTTGTGGCAAAACAAATTGATTTGCTTTAATAATTAGTTGATAATACATAAAAATGGAGAGTAGTTTTTACTCTCCATTTTGCTTTGTAATTTTTAAAATTATTATTCCAAGTACATCTTGAAATTTTAAATGTAAATCTTGTAATCTAGCTTTTATTAGACTTTCCTCACAAGTGTAAGAAAAACACACTCTCTTACCATCTTCGTCATCATACCAACAGGAACCTATAATAAATCCTTTTTCTTTGCATTCTTTTCTCATTTTCTTTTCTAATTTATATCTATAAATTAATTTTCGTAAAAACTTCATATTTTAATTGTCTAAAGAAACTAATGATGAACGGCTAGGAATATTGCTAGCACCTGTCACAGAATAGACATAAGCATTTCTAAATGCAACTGTTACATTTTTCTCTGAATAAGGTATATGGAAATAGTCTGTAGAACCAACAATTCTATCATAAACTCCATTATAACCAAAATCTTCAATTCTATTACTGTAAAAAGTTTTTTTATTCATAAAACCTGCAGAAGTACAAGAAATATTAGCTCTTACTCCTTTTATTTGTGGGAGGTTAACATCCCAATATAAAAAGCCATTTTCTGTATTTTTATTATATCTAAGACCTAGGTGCATTGTTCCAATAGCTCTTCTTAAAATTTCATGCTCACTAGGCGAGTAAGACATAAAATCAGCTTTTTCTGATTCTGTATTGAAGTAAACAGTTATACCCTTATTTAATTCCTCAACAGAAACTTCAAATTCATTACCATTTGGATCTAAAAAATATATAGAACTATCGGACTGAGCAAAAACCAAATTTGAACATAATACAATAACTATAATTAAAAATGTTAGTAAGTTAAATTTTTTAAATTTCATATGACACCTCCATGATTTTAAATTAACAAAGAAAAAGATTTACTTAAAAGAGTAGTACCCATTATCTACTAAATTAAACATAAAACTCTATAAAAGTGTCACAAAAATAAAATTAATTAAGAACCATATCATCTTGAATAGCAATTCGAATAAAATAAATGTAAGAGCATACCAACCTACGAAATTAATACTTGATCTATTTTCAAATTCATCTCTAAACTGTGTAAGAGCAATTAAAAGTGAAAGTATAATCAAAATTACTGTAGCAAGAGGCATTGGTGTAAGTGCAGATAACAAATTATATTTGAAAAATCCTCCAAAAGGAGAGATGATAAATGCTACAAATAAAAATACCTTGCAAATTATCCAATTGATTAAGGCTGATTTTTTTAACTCTTGGGTAGATACATACATATCGTCTCTGTCAATTGCTATATTTAAAGGAACATAAAATTCTACATAATCAAAGGCTAGTTTTAAAATAATTGAAATAATAATTGCAAAATTAAAACCGAATTGTCCAATGATAACTTGAATTGCGGTTAGCGCAGCACCAATAGCTAATATTATTTTAGATTCTTGTGTTCCTATATCTTTAATATAGTTAGATAATTTTTTATCTAGAATGCCAAGCTTTTCAGTTGCTATCAATAATAGATTAAAAATTCCGCTGTTTTTTGATTTTTTATTGATATTTTCTCTATTTGAAATATCACTTAAAACTTCAGCTGAGCCCACAGTTTGTGACAGTCTTTTCTTATCAGATGATAGATTTTTATTTTTAAATTTGTCAAATAATTTAAATGAAGAATCTTTAAAATCTTTCTTATCTTTTGATATTTTTTTAGACTTCATCGAATCTAAATTATTCTTTATATTATCTTTTACTTTAGAATTAGGTCTAGTAGCAATTTTATCTGAAGAATATTTTTTAGCTTCATAATTTTCTAAATCTTTGATATCGATTTTAGGTGTCTCTAAAGTATTTTCAAAACTTTTAGTTTCAATATCTGTAGATTTAGAAACTTCAATATTCTTTTTCTTGTTAGAATCTTCATCTTCGTTATTAATTGAAGAAAAAATTGAAAACTCGTCATCATCTTCGTTTATAAAAGATTTCCATTTTTCTTTTAAAGAAAACTTTTTAGGTTTATCTTTTTCTGAAGAATTAGAATCTGTATAATCTGTTGCTTCTTTTTTATCTGAATCTTCAATATTATCTTGATAATTAGATTTCTTTAGTTCTTCTTGAACTCTCTTAATAAGTTCTTTTTGACTTATATTAAAATTATCTTTTGACTTATTATAAGTAGTAACAGAAGGATTATCTTTTGTTATATTATTAGAATTATCAGAAAAATTATCTAAATTCCCTTTAGAAGATTTTTCGGTATTTTTATAATTATTATTTAATTTTTTATTTTTTATATTTTTATCTGAATGAGAAACACTTGAATTGGTCTTTGGTTTAGAAATCGGATCAGAAGATTTTTCTTTAAAATGGTTTTCATCCTCATTAGAATAAAGGCCAGCACTTCCTGTTTCGTAGTCAGCAATATTTTTAGATATTCTTTTATCGACTTCTGCTATTATATTCTTAATATCATCAGTAGTGTCAATTTTATCTATGGATATTGGTTTAAAAACACGAGTTTCTTGCGATGATTTTGTCTTATTCTCTGGAATATAATTATCGTCTTTTTCAATTTTTATATGAACATTCCTAAGGTTTTTACCACAGGATGCACAAAAATTGTCATTTTCAGAAACTTTATTTCCACAATTTGGACAATACAAAGGCACACCTTCTTTCTTTTTATTAATATATTATAACATATAAAAGTATTATTGTTTTTACTAGGTAAAAATATTTTGAGTATTTTGTATAAAAAAAGAAGCCCATTAAAGGACTTCTCTTAAAAGTAAGCTAAATTATTTTGCAGTTTCTTCAGTAGTGTTTTCAGCTGCAGCATTGTTAGTAGCTTCTTCTTCTTTTTCAGTTTCAGCAGCGTTGTTAACTTCTTCTTTTTCTTCTTCAGCGTTAGCTTCTACATTAGCTTTATTAGCTTCTGCTTGTTCTTCAATAGCGTTTTTTTCAGCGTTAGCTGCATTGTTAGTTGCTTTTTCATCTTTACCTTGGCAAGCTACCATACCTAGCATTAAAGCTGAGATAAGTCCAACACTTGCAATTTTCTTTAAGTTTTTCATTTTATTTCCTCCTAAATTGATCTTCATATGATCTTTATTTATCTATATGATAGTCCATGCTTGTGATAGTTTTGTGAAAGGGATGTTAAAGTTTATAGAATAAAAAATAATACTAATTGTAAAAATATTTTATATGTATTTTTAACAAGTCATGTATAATATAAGATGGTGAGGAAATGTATAAAGCACTTTATAGAAAATATAGATCTAAAACTTTTGACGAGTTGTACGGACAAGAAGCAGTAGTAGCTTCATTAAAAAATCAAGTAAAGAACAATGAACTTAATCATGCTTATATTTTTTCAGGAACTCGAGGTACTGGAAAAACTTCTGCTGCCAAAATTTTAGCTAGAGCAGTAAATTGTTTAAATCCTAAGGACGGCAACCCATGCAATGAATGTGAAAATTGTAAATCTATACTTGAAGATAGAGCTATGGATGTTGTCGAAATGGACGCAGCAAGTAATAATGGTGTAGATGATATAAGAGAATTAAAAGAAAAAGTTATATATCCACCAACCAAGTTAAAATATAAAGTATATATAATTGATGAAGTCCATATGCTATCAAAAGGGGCTTTTAATGCTTTATTAAAAATATTAGAGGAACCACCTGCGCATTTGATTTTTATACTTGCTACTACAGAATTGGAAAAAATACCACCGACTATAATGTCAAGAGCTCAAAAATTTAGCTTCAAGAGGATTTCAAATGAAGACATTGTTGACAATTTAAAAAAGATTACTAAGTTAGAAAATAAAATATGTGATGATGAAGTATTTAATTTGGTGGCGAAAAGTTCTGACGGGGCCATGCGTGATGCACTTTCAGTACTTGATCAACTTCTTACTATTGATAAGGATAAAATTGAAGTTGAAGATGCCATGAAGATACTTGGTATTTCATCTAATAAATTGATTTTTGAACTTACAGACGCCTTAATAGATAAAGACCACAATAAGGGTTTAGAATTAATTGATGAAATTGCAAGAGCGGGTATTGATTTTTCTATTTTAATAAATCAACTGTTGGGCCATTTTAGAGATTTAATGTTAGTAAAAACTTTGAGACAGCCGGAAAAAATTGTTTTCTCTACTTACTTAAAGGACTTTGACTTACAATCGCATAAAATTGAAATGAGTGACTTACTAGAGATTATAGAATTGCTCACAAATTTAAGTGTGGATATGAGATATGCAGAAAATAAGAGAGTTTTAGTAGAGATGACAGTTATCAAAATTTCTATGAGATATGGGAAAAAGGAAATTATCTCTAGAATAGAAGAACTTGAAAATAAAATAAATTCGAATAATTTTACAATTGATAAAAAAGAAAGTAGTAAAGCTTTTAACAATAAAAATGCTTATTCAAATGAATTTAAAGAAAATGCAACAATAAAAGAAAAAACTAAAACACCACAACTTGACAAATCGCATGGTGAAAATAATAAAGATAAAGTAAATTATTGCGAAACTCAAAATATTGAAAAAGGAACTCAATCTGATATAATTAAAGAAGATGTATCTATAGAAGATATACAAAAAAATTGGCCAAATATATTACAAGAAGTTAAAGTTAAAAAACTTCCTTTGTTTTCGTATTTAAAAGAAGGAGTTCCTACTTCTTTTACTAACAATGTGCTGGAAATTGATTTTTCAAACACAAATATTATGTTCTACAAGATGTGTAATAATGACGAAAATAAAGAAGTTATTGCTCAAGTTTTCGAAGCTATATATGGTTTTAGGATTGAAGCTAGATTTATTTTTAAGCAAACAAAAGCAAATAACAAATTAGAAGATTTATTTGGCAAAGATAATATAGAAGAAATTTAATCTAAATATAGGAGGAAATATGGCAAGAGGCGGATTTGGCGGCTTCCCTGGCGGAGGCGGCAGAAACAATATGATGAAGCAAATAGAAAAGCTTCAAAAACAAATGGAAGAGATGCAAGAAGACTTAGCAAATCAAGAAATTACTGAAAGTTCTGGCGGTGGAGCAGTTGAGGCCACAGTAAACGGAAATAAAGAACTTATTAAAATAAAACTAGATAAAGAAGCAGTTGATCCTGATGATGTAGAGATGCTTGAGGATTTAATTGTAGCTGCAGTTAACTCGGCAATGAAAAGTGCAGAAGAAAAGATGTCATCAAAAATGGGCAAATTAACTGGCGGACTAAATATTCCAGGGCTATAATTATCATGGATAAAGCTGGTCCTATAGAAGACTTAATAAAAAAACTTAATAAACTTCCAGGCATTGGTTCCAAAACTGCCCAACGGCTAGCTTATCACATTATAGATATGGAAGATATCGATGTTAAAGAGCTTGCAAAGTCTATAGTGCGTGCAAAGACAGATATTGTTCAATGCAGTGAATGTATGAATTTTAGTGATAAAGATCCTTGCGACATTTGTCAAAATAAAACTAGAGATGATTCTGTCATATGTGTTGTAGAATATCCTAAGGATGTAGAAGCTATGGAAAGATCTATGAGTTTTAATGGAAAATATCATGTTTTACATGGTGTAATATCTCCAATGAAAGGTTATACAGCAGACGATGTGAAAGTTCGTGAGCTTTTGAGAAGATTAGAAGATGGCAAAGTTAAAGAAGTTATAATAGCGACAAATCCTACAACAGATGGTGATACAACTGCAATGTATTTAAAAAATCTCTTGGAACCATATAATGTTGAAGTTACTAGAATTGGATATGGACTCCCAGTGGGTGGAGATTTAGAATTTTATGATGAGTTAACTATATCTACCGCAATGAAAAATCGTAGAAAATTAAATTAATTTTTGGGTTCGCCCAAAAATTTTTTTAATGAAAATTATTTTGTAAATTGGGTAAAAATTAAAGAATAAAAAGAATAAATGGGGGGAGATTTTTGTCGAAAAAAAATAAAAATGATTTTAAAAAATATATTCCAACAATATTATATATATTATTGGCAATAGTGACTTTTTATATGATAGCTATAGTTTTTATACCAAAACTTAATAAAGATGATAGCATAAAAACTACAGACTATGTTACTTTCGTTAAAATGGTAAATGAAGGGAAAGTAAAAAAAGCACAATTGACAGATAAAACTGTAGCCTTTGAAGTTAAAAATAAAGATAAAGTACAAAAATACGAAGCTAATAGAATATATGATCCCAATCTAATTGACAGATTAGTAGATAATAATGTAAAGAGCGATCAAGTTTACAAAGAGGAACTTAATCCGTTTTTGTCTTTTATTATCTCAACATTAGGCACTATATTTGTGCTTGTAGTAGTTTGGACAATTCTATCAAAAATAATCTTTGGCAAACTTGGTGAAGGCGGCGGTATTGGTCCTATGAATTTTGGTAAAAGTGGTGCCAAAATTTATGTAGAATCAACAGATGGCATAAAATTTGATTCTGTTGCAGGTCAAGAAGAAGCTAAAGAAGCCCTTAGTGAATTAGTGGACTTCTTGAATAATCCAAGAAAATATACAAAGATAGGTGCAAAATTACCTAAGGGAGCTTTATTAGTGGGGCCTCCGGGTACTGGTAAAACTTTGCTTGCAAAAGCAGTAGCAGGTGAAGCAGGAGTGCCATTTTTTTCTATATCAGGTTCTGCTTTTGTGGAAATGTTTGTTGGTCTTGGGGCTGCTAAAGTCCGTGATTTATTTAAACAAGCAGAAGAAAAAGCACCATGTATAATTTTCATTGATGAAATTGATACTATAGGTAAAAAAAGAGAAGCCAGTGGATTTTCTGGAAATGATGAAAGAGAGCAAACTTTAAATCAACTTCTTTCTGAAATGGATGGATTTGATGCAAGAAGTGGAGTAGTGATACTTGCTGCAACTAATAGACCAGACTCTCTCGATCCAGCACTTCTACGTCCAGGAAGATTCGATAGAAGAATACCCGTTGAACTGCCAGATTTAGCTGGTAGAGTAGCAATACTAAAAGTTCATTCAAAACCAATAAAAAAAGATGAAGATATTGATTATGAACAAGTAGGTAAAGCTACTGCAGGAGCAAGTGGGGCAGATCTTGCAAATATGATTAACGAGGCTGCTTTAAGAGCGGTGCGTCATGGTAGAGATAAAATGACACAACGTGATATTGAAGAGTCAGTTGAAGTGGTACTAGCAGGATATGAAAAGAAAAATTCTGTAATATCTCCAAAAGAAAAGAGAATTATTGCATATCATGAAGTAGGTCATGCTCTTGTAGCTGCTAAACAAAAAGATACAGCTCCAGTTCACAAGATTACAATTATTCCTAGAACATCTGGAGCACTTGGTTATACAATGCAAGTAGACGAAGAAGAGAAGTTTTTAATGTCTAAAGAAGATGCCTTCAATACTATTGTAACTTTAACTGGAGGCAGATCTGCTGAAGAAATAATATTCAATTCCAGAACTAGTGGTGCCGCTAATGACATCGAAAAGGCGACAAAAATTGCAAAAGCAATGGTTACTCGTTTTGGAATGACTGATGAGTTTGGTTTTGTTGCATTAGAGAGCATGTCTAATATTTATTTGGGTGGCGATTCATCTCTTCAATGTTCACCACAAACACAATATGAAATTGACGAGGCTGTTCAAAAGATTATTGATGAAGCTCATGAAAAAGCACTTAATATTTTACAAGATAATATTAAGGCTTTACACGCAATAGCAGAATATCTATTGCGTCAAGAAACTATAACTGGTGAGGAATTCATGGAAATTTTAAAAGAATATGAAGAAAATAAAAATCAAACCAAAGATGAAATGAGTTTAGAAAAAACTTCATCGAATTCTAAAGATTCGGATGATGATAATGAATTAATATAATAAAACATCTCTAAAATATTATATAGAGAGTTTTGAAACTAGTGTATACAAAAACTTATTTAAAACATATTCTTTATATGTGTTAAACTGATGTAAAATATTATAGTTTTTTGAAAATATATAATTTATTAAAATAAGGGGTTAATTTAATATTAATCCCTATTTTAATTTTAAAAGTGAATGAAAATTGGTATATATAATAAGACAAGTTATTTTTTTACAGAAGTAGAAAAATAAAATAAAAGGAGGAAAAAGAATGATATTTACAAATGGCGTTGTTTTGTCGGTAATTATACTGGCGGCTTTATGTTTAATTAACGTGCCAGTATTTTTTGCATTGATGATTTCAGCTATATCGGCGGGATTATTTTCTGGTCTTAACTTAGGTGAAACAATGTCTTTATTAATTGGCGGTATGGGGAATAATGCAGAAACTGCACTTAGCTATATATTATTAGGTTCTCTTGCATATGCAATGGAGGAGACGGGTGCTGCTGCTATTATGGCAAAAAAAATAGGAAGTTTAGTTAAAAATAATAAAATAGTATTGTGTTTAATAATAGTAATTATTGGTATACTTGCTGAAACTGTTATCCCAATTCATATCGCATTTATTCCGATTTTAATTCCGCCACTATTAGCGGTGATGAATAGACTTAAAATGAACAGAAAAATGCTTTCAGTATCTTTTGGTTTTGGTTTAAAGGCACCATACCTTGCTATACCTTTAGGTTATGGAGCAATATTCCAAGGCTTAATCGTCAAATCATTTAAGTCAAGTGGACTTAATATCACTGAGTTAGATGTAGTGAAAACTAACTGGATACCAGCTTTAATTATGGCAGGGGGGCTAGCTTTAGGTCTTATAATATTTTCCGGAGATAGGGAATACAAATCTTTGAATATAGAAGAAAAAGAAGAATTTAAAGATTTAAAACTGGAGAAAAAACATATTTTAGTTTTCTTTTCAGGTATCATAACAGTAGCCGTGCAAATACTTACAAAATCGCTACCACTTGGAGCATTAGTTGGTTTAATATTCATTGTTCTAACTAAAGTAGTAGCATGGGATAATATGCAAAAAATGCTTGACGGCGGTATAAAGATGATGGGCTTTATTGCGTTCGTAATGCTTGTAGCTGCTGGTTATGCAAATGTAGTAATAGAATCTGGTGCTGTCAATCAGTTAGTTGGTGTAGCTACAAATGTATTAGGCGGTTCAAAATTGATCGCATCATATGTAATGATTTTATTGGGATTATTAATTACCTTAGGAATTGGAACTTCTTTTGGTACAGTTCCCATTATTTCAGCAATTTATGTTCCTATAGCTATGAATTTAGGTTATTCACCAATGGCAACAATTTTACTGGTTACAATTGCAGCAGCATGTGGAGACGCTGGCTCACCTGCATCTGATACGACTCTTGGGCCAACATCTGGACTAAATGTAGATGGACAACATGATCATATCAGAGACACATGTATACCTCAATTTTTATGTTTTGGAGTTCCCCTTATAGTTGTAGGAGGCTTCATAACAACATTAATTTAATAAATATATTTAAATAAAAATATTATATTTTTAAATAAAATGTCAAAGAGTTGCTACTTAATGGACAAAAATCTATTTAGTAGCAACTTTTTTAATACTATTAATTGCTAATATAAACCAAATAGATTTTGGTATCAAAAAAGATAAGGTTTAAAAATATCAAAAATTAGCAAAGTGTGAAAATTTAGGAAATACTACAGAACCTCATATACATTTTCATATACAAAACAGAAAGGGGTTCACATTATCAGCTGGACTTCCTATAGAATTTAAAGATATAAATGTAAGTGAAGTTCAAGATTACTATAAATATGATACTAGGACTATTAATTCTGATTTTGACTATACTTTGTACATATAAGAAGAGGGCTCATAGTAAGTAATCGTTTAGAATAAAAATAAAAAGCTATTTAATATTAGATTTAATGTTATTAAAATAAAATTAATTCAGCACCAAAAGAATCTGAATTTTAAAGTATTCATGGTGCATTAAATTAATATTGCCACTTATTATGGTTATGTAAAATTTCTAGTAAATAACTAATTACTAAAAGCTTCAACTGATAAAATTATGATGTTCTTAATTAAATAATAGAAAATTTAAAATAAAAAAGACTTCTGTGGGGTGAATCAGAAGTCTTTTCGTGATTTTACATACATAAGTAAAGGATTTTAGTTTATGCAAATAAGTTTAAGGATTGTTTTGATTAAAATCACTATCTATATTATAACTCTTTTACACGAAATGTAAAGGGAAATTTTATTATATGGACATAATTCCATATAATGGAAAAAGATTTTATTTATTTTGACAATCTGGACATAAACCAATTAGTTCCACATTATGATTTTCTACTATATAACCAGTTTCTTTAGCTGCTGCTTTATCAAATTCGTGAAGGGGACAATTTTTTATGGAAGAAATTTTGCCACATTCTGAACATATAATAAAATGTCTATGCCCAAGTTGACCTGATTCATAGTATAAAAGGGCATTGGAGTATAGATTTTTCTTTAAAAGTCCTTCTTCAGCTAATTGTTTTAATATTCTATATAAAGAAGTAAAACTAGGTACATCTTCTTTATCTAATGCTTCGTAAATTTGCTCTGCATTCATAGGAACTTTTGAATCATTTAGAAGTTCTAAAATTGCTAATCGACCTTTAGTCACCTTTAAATTTTTGTCCCTTAACATGTCTTTATAATTTTCCATAATATCTCCTTTAAAATTTATTTACTTTTCAACATCTATTAATATATTATAACAGTTCGGTTAAAATTTCCAAAATAGGATTTTAAATATATTACAATACAATTCTTAAAAATTCAAGTTTTTAGAAAGATTAATCAAATTACAGTCAATAATTCTGTATTCTATTTTTGACCATAATTTTGTACAATAATTTTAATTAGTTTTTAGAAAAAACTTTTATACAGATTTTAATTATGGAAAAAATATTTCAAATAGATACAGGTAAAATTATATTTAAATGATTTAAACAATGAATGCTATTGATAATTATTTGTATTAGAGTATAATTGTTTTTATGCATAAATTAATTTAATATATTTCAAAATAATAATTATTGTATTTCAAAATTATATGTAAGATAATATTTATTGAAATTTGTGGAAGAATTGACTTTAAGAATTTTTGCTTAAAAACATTGTACCAGTTTTGGTTTCAAACGACCTATTCTTTTTACACAATTATATGAACTTGATCAAAAATTAATTTTTAGGAATTAATAAAATAGTGTTTTATAATTGTTAAAAATGCCATTTTGATAGGTTTTTATACTATGATTATTTGACTTATGTTCAATTTCTTTAATATCTTTTATAAGAAAATACCCACTATAAATAATTATGATTATTATTTTGTTGGTTATTTTAATTTATTGGGTATTCTATAAATAATGAGAAACTAAAATTTGAGATATTTTTAATATTTTACTTGTCTTGGGCAAGTAATTATTATTGTGAAATTAATTTAACAATAGTTTTTCAAAATAGATTTATTTTTTAGGAGGAATTTATGAAAATATTAAAAAAATTTGTTGTTTTTGTAGCTGCTGTTGTTTTACTTGCAGGATGTTCAAAAGCTGGTGACGTGAAATCTAATTCAGCAGACAAGGGTGATGAAAATGATGGTAAAATGAAAGTATACGCTTCAGTTTATCCTATGTATGATTTTGCACAAAAAATTGCTGGTGATAAAATGGATGTGGAATTAATAGTTCCATCTGGAGTAGAACCTCATGGCTGGGAGCCTGATCAAGATGCAATAAAAAAACTTGAACAAGCTGATGTATTTATTTATAATGGGGCTGGTCTTGAATCTTGGACTGATAAAGTTATCGACTCTCTTGATAACAAAGATTTAAAAGTTGTAGAAGCATCTAAAGGTGTTAATTATATTGAATCTGATCACGACCATGACCATGAACATAATCACGAAGCTATGGAAAATCATGAAGAACATAACCATGATGGCAATAATCATCATGAGGGAAACCACAATCATAATGAAGAAAATCACAATCATGAAGATCACGAACATGAACATGAACATGGTGGACTTGACCCACATGTTTGGATAGCTCCACTTAATGCAAAAATTGAATTTGAAAATATTAAAAATGCATTAGCAGAAGCTGATCCTGAAAATGCTGATTATTATGAGGCTAATTATGAAGAATATGCTAAAAAATTAGATGATTTACACAAAAAATATTCTGATGAATTATCTAATTTAAAAAATAATCAAATAGTTGTAAGTCATGAAGCTTATGGGTATTTATGTAAAGAATACAATTTAGAACAACTTGGCATCCAAGGTGTAAATGCTGAAACTGAACCAGATGCTAAGAAAATGGCAGAGATAACTAATTTTGTGAAAGAAAATAATGTAAAAACAATCTTTACTGAAGAACTTATAGATCCTAAAGTTGCAGAAATTATTGCTTTAGAAACTGGTGCAGAAGTTAAAGTTCTATCGCCGCTTGAAGGATTAAGTCAAGAACAAATTGAAAATAATGAAGATTATTTTAGCATTATGGAGAAGAATTTAGAAAATCTAATAGGAGCTTTGAAATAGTGAATGAACTTCTACTTGAAATTAAGAATTTAAGTTTTAAATATGGAAACAATTATATATTAAAAGATGTTAACTTTAATGTCTATAGGGGCGATTATATCGCCCTTATAGGTTCTAATGGGGCTGGTAAATCTACTTTTGTTAAACTTATTTTAAATCAGCTTAAACCTAATAAAGGAGAAATAGATTTTCGTCAAAATATGAAGTATTCAGAAATTGGATATGTACCACAACTTGACACATCAAAGAATTTGGAGTTTCCAATTACAGTATTTGAATTGGTATCTTTGGCACTTTTTTCTAAAGATAAAAGAGGTTTTAATAGATTATCCAATGATGATAAAAATAAAATCAATGAAGCGCTCAATTTGGTAAAAATGACTGATTATCATAAAAACTTATATTCTGAATTATCAGGTGGACAACGTCAAAGAGTTCTCATTGCAAAGACTCTCGTATCTACACCTAAATTTTTGATACTAGATGAGCCCATGACAGGCATAGATAAAGAATCAAAAGAAGCACTTTTCGAACTCTTAAATCATATCAATAAAGACCACGGTGTTACAATACTTATGATAACTCATGATTTAGAAGAGGTAAGGAAGAATGTAAATAAGATATTTATAGTTGAAGAGCACAAAATAAAGGAAGTGAAGTAATGGATATTTTTTCATATTCATATATGATAAAGGCCCTGATAGTCGGCATTGCGATTTCAATAATAATTCCTTTTATGGGAGTTGTAGTTGTAAATAAAAAGATTTCCATTATAGGCGATGCACTTTCTCATGTGTCTTTAGCAGGAGTAATGCTTGGACTTATAACATCTACATCGCCAATTGTTGGTGCAATCATACTTTGTATTTTTGCGTCATTATTTTTGGAATTTGTCAGGACCAAATTTCCTGGTTACCAAGAAATATCTACAGCAATAGTTATGAGTACGGGGATAGGACTAGCTTCGATTCTGTCTGGGTTCGTAAAAAAGTCTGCTAATTTTGAGTCTTTTTTATTTGGCTCAATAATTGCCATTCCAACATTTGACTTTTATTTGATACTTGCGGTGTCGGGATTGGTCTTTTTAGTTTTTATATATCTATTTAAGGACTTAATGTATATATCTTTTGATGAATCATCAGCAAGACTTGCTGGTATAAATGTGGATAGAATTAATCTTATTTTTATGATACTAATAGCAATTACAATTTCAGTATCAGCAAGGACCGTTGGTATTTTAATTATATCATCGCTTATGGTAATCCCTGTAGCATGTGCCATGCAATTTAAATTGGGATATGTGAAAACGACACTACTATCTTCAATATTTGGAGTAATATTTACAGTTTTAGGACTCGTTTTGTCATTTTATTTAGGACTTAAACCGGGTGGTACTATTGTATTGATAGGTGTTATATTTTTAATAATTTTATTAATAAGAAAAAGATAAGTGTATTAGAAATTTTGATTTCCAATACACTTTTTATTATTTAGAATTTATATGAATAAAATTATCTAGTTCTATATATTTATAATGATTTTTGCCATATGTGCGATAATAAATATTGGATCCTTTTTTTGTTTTCGTACTATTAGCTACCTTATTATTTTTTTCGGCATTATAAAAGTCCCCATTAATATAGTAATAAATAGTTTTATCATTTTCGACATTATAGAAAATATTACCACTAAAATCTTTATTAATTCCATTATAATTTGTATCTAAGCTGACATCTAAAACACGATTAATTGTGTTATTTTTGTTATTCATTTCAATATAGAATATAATTTTTGGTTTATATATTAATGTTAAATCAATACCACGTGTGATTTTTAAGTAGGAAAAATCATTGCCATTTTTCAAGTTATTTTTGGATATTATATTTTTGTTATTTTTTATTGAATTATTGTCATCAAATATTTTATTGTAGATTTCATCACATGTTAAAAACTTTTCTTCATCTAAAGAATCAGCGGAAACAATTGGTTTTTTCGTAAAATACGGAATTAAAATAATCAGCAAAATTGAAAAAATTATAAATAACCTGTCTTTTGAATTCAAAACCATACCTCCCATAGTTTATTTAATTAGTATTATACTATACTATACTAGGTGTTTGTGCTAAATAATAATATATTACTACTTGCTATTATAATAGTGAATTATTACACGTTTTAGGGTAGAATGGAATATAGAATAGTACATTTTATGGTGATAGATATGAAAAAAACTAATGCAATTAGAATATTAGAAAGCAACAATATTGATTACGAGCTTATTGAATATTCAACTAAAGACGGAATAGGTGGTATGGATGTTGCCACTAAACTTAGTGAGAATCCCAGAACTGTTTTTAAAACCTTAGTGACTGAGTCAAAAGAAAACGAGAATTTTGTATTTGTAGTACCGGTGGATAAAGAACTTGATTTAAAAAAAGCAGCAGAGTGTGTGAATTCTAAAAAAATTGAGATGATACCTCAAAAAAATTACTGCCGCTTACTGGTTATATTCATGGGGGATGCTCCCCAGTAGGCATGAAAAAAGATTTCAAAACTTTAATTGATATTTCTGCTAAGGATAGAAATTATATATATTTGAGTGCTGGGAAAGTTGGTTTGCAAATGAGAATAAGACCAACTGATCTTGCAAAGATTCTTGATATTAGTTTTGTTGATATTACGAAGGAGTAGTTATGTATAGAGAAATATATGATAAATGGAATAAGTATAGTGGTTTAGATGAAGAACTAAAAAAAGAACTTATTTCAATTGAAAAAAATGACGATGAAATTAAAGATAGATTCTATAAAGAATTAGAATTTGGCACGGCAGGACTTCGTGGGATATTGGGTGCTGGAACTAATAGAATGAATTATATTACTGTTGCAAAAACAGCACTTGCTCTTGCTAGTTTGATTAAGTCTCGTGGTGAAGAAGCTTGCAGTAGAGGTGTAGTAATTGGAAGAGACATGCGCAAGTTATCTTATGAATTTTCTATTATTACCGCTAAGATTTTGGCTGAGAATGGGATAAAGGTATATTTGTTTACAGGTATCAGACCTACTCCAATTCTCGCATATTCTATAAGATATTTAAATACTATTTCTGGAATTATGATTACAGCTTCTCACAATCCTAAATTTTATAATGGCTTTAAACTATATTGGGAGAAAGGGTCCCAAATTTTAAATGATATAGCAGAAGAAATGCAAAATAGAGCTTTAGAAATTGATATTTTTGAATATGATTTTACTAATTTAAAACCATTAAAAGATTATGAAAATATTAAATTCTTATCAGATAAAGTCATTACTTCATATTACAGAGAAACACTTAAACACTCTCTTGTTGATGATATAGATAAAGATATAAAGATTGTTTATACTCCACTAAATGGATGTGGCAATAGATATGTTAGAAAAATTTTAGATTTAAGAGGATTTAAAAATGTGTTCGTAGTTGATAAACAAGAAAATCCCGATGGTACTTTTAAAAATGTCAAAAATCCAAATCCTGAGGATATAAATGCTTTTGATTTAGCAATTAATCTTGCCAAAGAAAAAGAAGCTGATATTATAATAGCTACCGATCCAGACTCTGATAGAGTTGCTGTGTTAGAAAATGGTGAAGAAATCTTTCAAGTAAGTGGCAATGTTATGGGATTTTTGTTAGGAGCATTTATATTAGAAAGACTAAAAGATAGGGATATAAATATATCTAATGGTGCAATAGTAAAGACTATTGTAACTGGGGATATGATTGAAAAAATCGCTGCTGATTATGGAGTTAAGGTCGTAGAGACACTTACTGGTTTTAAAAACATATGCAATATGGCAAACATTTGGGATGAAACTGGGGAATATGAATTTTTATATGGGTATGAAGAGTCTATAGGTTATGTAATAGGTGAGCATGTAAGAGATAAAGACGCCATTATAACAATTATGGCCATTGCCGAAATGGCAGGATTTTTAAAGAAAAATGGTAAAAGTATAAAAGGCTATAAAGAAGAAATTGAAAAGAAATATGGATATTTTGAGGAATACCTGACTTCCGTTTATTTTGAAGGTATCGATGGAATTGAAAAAATGGATAAGATAATGAATAATTTTAGAGAAATAGAGGGATTTAAAAACTTGCCTCCAATTTTAAAAAAGATTGATTATCTTAATGATGAGTCTAGTCCTTCAAATGTTTTAAAATTTTATTTTGATGAAAATACTTGGTTTGCACTTAGACCTTCAGGTACAGAACCGAAAATAAAAATTTATGCTTATGCAATTGATTATGATAAATCAGTAGCGGAAGAAAAAATTAACAATTTAGTTAAAGAAGTTTTGGAAAAGATAAAAGCAGAGAGTAGGTGAGTAGATGATTTTATTTTGTGATTTTAATCCAAAAATTGTTCGCAAATATACAGTATCAGTAGAAAACGAAAATTTAATAGATAAATCTGAAATTTACCCAAGTGGACTTGGGATTGATATGGTTAAATTTGCATATAATATTGGAGTGAGTTCCGAGATACTTTTGTTAAAGGGTAATGTTATTGGAGATGAGATAACCCAAGCTCTTCAAAAAATGGATATTTCTCATCAGAGTGTAAAACTAAAGGACGATAATCTAGAGGAAATAATTATTGAAAATTCAGAGTTTTCAAATTCCTATAAATCTAAATCGCCAAGGATTACAATGGAAGACAAAAACTATCTTCTTGCTCAATTCGAAGATAGTGCTGTAGGCAAAAAGATAGTTGTAATTCCAAAAATCAATCACGAGAGTCTAGACAATTCTATTTATGATAAGATGGTAAAATTCTGCTACAATGAAAATATAAAAGTTGCAATAAATCCATCAAGCTTAGATGATATTAAAAACTTAAAACCTTATATTTTGATGTTAGATAAAACTGATTTATCTAGAGATATAAATCTTGAATACACAGGTCAGGTTTTAAAAATGAATGAAGAATTACTAAAAAAAGGTGTTGGATTGGTATTTGTCAACAGTAAAAGATCCACTATAATATCAACTAAAGAAAAAAATTATAGAGCATATCTAAATAAAGAAAAATTAGATAAAAATAATGTTATAGAAAAATTTAATACCCAATCTGCGCTTGCAGGTATGGCTGTAGCAATAGATAGAGATTATGATTTTATAACATCTATTAAACTTGCAATAGCTTGTGGAGTCTGCGATAATTTCTTAGAGGACTTTGAATTAGAAATGAGTTCTGTAAAAAAACTTATGAATAGTGTAGAAGTTGGAGAAATCTAGGGGGAAAAATGAAGAATTTTAAGTTAAATAGAAAAGATGTTGTTTTCGCTTTTATAGATGTTCAAGATAAATTGTTAAATGCCATTTCAAACAAAGATGAGATTTTGAAGAATGCCGAGATTTTATCAAATGCTGCAAAAATCACCGAGTCAGAGAGTCTGTTTACGGTTCAATATCCTGAGGGCTTAGGATATACTAATGAGAAGATTAAAGCCCCTCTTGCTGAAAAAGAAGAGTTTGGAAAACTTAATTTTAATGCTTATGAAGATGAAGATATTTATACTGAAATTAAAAAATTAAAGAAAAGACAATTTATACTTTGTGGTATTGAAGCACATATCTGCGTTTTTCAAACAGTGAGAAATCTTCTTGCTTGTGGCTATGAAGTTTTTATTGTGGAAAATGCTGTAGGTTCGAGAGATGAAAAAAATGCAAAAAATGCCATTGAACAAATGAGGGAGATGGGTGCTGTTATTACAAATGTAGAGACAGTTTTATTTGATTTGGCAGGAGTAGCTGGTACTAGAGAGTTTAAAGCTTTACAAAAGTTAATAATTTAAAGTAAAAAAGCCTTTATTTTACAAAGGCTTTTTTTGAATTATTGATTCTGTGTTATAATTAAAATGGTGATTTTATGAAAATAGTTCATTTTTCAGACTTGCATTTAAAGAAATTTTATAAGGGTAAATTGCCTTTAGAAATTTCTAACAAAATTATAGAAGATGTTTGGACAAATTTAAATGAAGTTTGTAAATATATAAATCAAATATCAGTAGATATTGTTTTAATAGCTGGTGATGTATATGATAGAGAATTTTTTAATCTAAGTGATATGAATAGATTTTTAAACATTATAAAGACCATAAATGCCAAAGTTTTTATATCTTGTGGAAATCATGACTATTTTGATAGCAATAGTCTTTGGAATAGAGTAGAATATCCTGAGAATTTACATGTTTTTTCTAATGAACTTTCATATATAGATTTAGAAGATATTGGGGCAAGAGTATTTGGCATATCTTATGATTCTTTTAAATTTAACAAAAAATTGGTTAAACCTGATTTTTCTGATAATCTAAAAAATATTCTAGTAATGCATTGTGATCTTGAGGATGAAAGATATTTATCACCTGGACTTGAATATTTTAGGCATTTTGATTATGTTGCATTAGGTCATATTCACATGAGAATGAGAATAATGGAGAATGCCTATTATTCGGGCTCTATTGAGCCACATCACTTTAAAGATAGTGGAGAGAGAGGTATAATAATTTTTGATACTGATACTCGTTCTGTGGATTATAAAGATTTTTCTATTAAAAACTTTCGAACTATAGAGTATGAAGTAAAAGAGAATATGACTTTTGATAATATATACTCCGATGTACAATCACTTTTAAATGATAGAGATTTATACAGGATTAAGCTAACTGGCAAACATGAAAATTATAAACAAATTGGTAACTTTTTGAAAAATAATTTATCTGCTTTTTATGTGGAAATTATAAATAATGTTAAAAACAATTTAGATATTTACGATGTTTTTGGCAATGACCGTTTGATAATGAACTTTTTGGACTCATTTACAGAAGAAGAAAAAGACTCAAAAGATTTAGCAATAGAATATTTACTGGAGCAATATAATGAAATTTAAAGAATTTGGATTATTAAATTTTGGGAAATTTGACAATAATATTATTAGCTTTAGTAGCGGTATAAATGTAATATTTGGAGAAAATGAATTTGGCAAATCCACAATTGCAAATTTTATTGATGGTATTTTTTATGGATTTAGTCGAGATTCACTAAAGAGAAGAATTAGAGATGAGTTATTTGACAAATGTAGACCGTGGAAAAGTTCAAGTTATGATGGTTATATTGAAATTGAGATAAATAATGAAACATATAGAATAACAAAAAACTTTGAAACTGATGATTTATCTATTTTAAATAAATCTACAGGACTTGATTTGAGTCATCTACCAGAGCTAAATAAATATTCTAGAGTCGATCAACCTGGAGCTTTACTATTTGATATTAATAGAAAGATTTTCAAATCGACAGTATTTATTGGACAAATGATGTCGATACCAGAAGATGATGCGTCATCAGATTTAAAAAAAAGAATAAATAATTTTGCTACGTCTTTGGATGAGAAAATTAATCTCAATAAAGTAGTAGAAAAGATGAATAATGATATTAATAGTTTTGGGACTGGTAAGAGAAAGTCATCTTTAATCGGATCTACTACAGTAAAAATTGATAGATTAAATAGAGAAAAAACTTCTTATATATTAGATAAAGAAAATTATGACAAGAATATTGAAATTCTAAAAATACAAAAGGAAGAATTAAAATCCTTACAAAAAAAATATAGAGGTAGACGAAGCTTTGATATATTAGAACTAGAAAAGCAAATCGAAAACCTTGAAAATGAAAAAAATAAAACTATACAAAATCTTAATATGGAGGACTTCCAAGAAGCTATTGAAATAAATAGAGATTTGCGTTCTAAATCTAATAGATTAGACGATCTATTAAGTTTTGATAAAATTCAAAATGCTGATAGAGAGTTTGATACAGATGTTGAAAAAGATATTAAAGAATTTAAAAAGGCTAAATATGAAATTTCAAAATTAAATATTTTTAACTATTCTAAAGAGATGGAATTTATTTCTGTGGATATGAGAAATACTCAGAGTAAAATTAATTTTTATATATTAAAAATTATATTAGGAATAATACTGGGTTTAGGTATCATTGGTCTATCTATCTTTTTTAATAAAGTTTTTTATAGTCTTATTTCGGTATTATTTTTTGCTTATTCTTATTTTAGATATGTAAAATACAACATAAATAAAGATTTATACAACAGGCTGGATTTAAAGTTAAAAGAACTTAAAAAGCTATCCATTGAAAAGACTGGCATCAAAAGGGAATATGATGTGTTTTTTGATGATTTAATGAAAAAATATTCTACTAATTCAGTTGAAGAGTTAGAGGATATTTTTGAAAAAGCAAATATGGACAATCTAAAACTTAGAAGTCAAATGGAATATAATCTAGTGATTCAAAATAAAAATGAGAAAGAAAAAATACTGCTTGAAAAATCTATCCAAGAAGAAGAAAAAAAGCTAAAAGTAATTTTAGATAAATATAATGTAGCAAATATTTCTAAATTAAGAGAATTATTTTTTAGTATAAAAGATGATAGAAACGAGATTTTTATTGCTAAAAAGAAAGATGAACTTAAGAAATTAAAAGATAATTTTACTGTGGGGGAAATATATAATAGAGAATCATTAGAGGAATTATCAAAAAAAATAAAAGATAAATTATTAGAAATTTCAAATACAAGCGGTAAAGTTTCTTCTCTTGAAGCTTCAGTTGAACGACTTAGATCGATTGAAGAAAGTGAAATGGCACTTGAAAAACAAAAATCTAAGTTGAAAAATAAAAGGGATACTCTGATAATATCAAGAGATAAACTTCTAGAATTAGTTAATAAAAATAGAGATAATTACCTTCCTAAGCTTAAAAACAATATGGAAGATATTTTGACTAAGATAACCGACAATAAATATGAAGAAATTATAATAGATAAAGATTTCAATATTAAAGTATATGACAAAGTTTTAAATAAATATGTTGATGCTGAAAATGTAAGTTTTGGAACCATTGATCAAATTTATTTTGCATTTAGGATGGCTATGGCAAAAATAATGACAGAAGATAAATTACCTATTGTTTTAGACGGACATTTCGATAGCTATGATGACACTAGACTTGCCAATACTTTGGAATTCTTGCGTGATTATGAACAAGTTTTAATTTTCACAAGTTCAAAGCGTGAGATTGAAATTATGAATGATAAAAATATAAATTACAATTTAATAAACTTGGGGTGAATATGATTTACGCTATAGGAGATTTGCATTTTGATTTTTCAAAAGAAAAACCTATGGATATTTTTGGTGTTAACTGGGAAAAACACGAAGAAAAAATCATAAGTAATTGGAAAAATAAAGTGAAGGAAGAGGATTTAGTACTACTACCAGGCGATATATCATGGGGGTTAAAACTAAATGATGCAAAACCTGATTTAGAAAAGATAGATGCATTACCTGGCATAAAATTGATATCGAAAGGAAACCATGATTATTGGTGGTCATCGATGAGTAAAATGGAAGATCTAAATCTCATTAAAACTAAATTTATACACAATAATTCTTTTGAATATAAAGATTACAGTATTATAGGTACTAGAGGTTGGGCTGCACGAGATTCTTTTGAATTTTCAGAAAGTGATGAAAAAATATATATCAGAGAAGTCAATAGACTACAAAACTCGCTAGAAACTGCAAAAAACAAAAAAATAATAGCAATGCTACATTATCCTCCATTTAATCAAGATTTCACACCTAACGAATTTTCTAAAATGTTAAGTGATTATGGTGTGGAAAAGTGTGTATATGGCCATTTGCACGGAAATGGACACAAGTATAAATTAGAGGGTAAATTTTTAGGGGTTAAATATATATTTGTTGCAAGCGATTATTTGAATTTTGATTTAAAATTGATTTTGGAGGAATAATGGAAAGAGAAATAGAAGTTAAAATATTAGGTATTGATGTGAGTAACTTTGAAGAAAAATTAATAAATTTGGGTGCTAAATTTATTAAAAATGAGAGGCAGAAAAATATAACTATAAATTCTTCTAAAAATCCCATTGCTAAAGATAAAGGCTATCTAAGAATTAGAATTTCTGAATGTGATGGAAATTTAAAAAAATATTTTACATTCAAAGAAAATATTTCTACAAAAGGGGCAAGAGATAATCTAGAACATACTACTGAAATTAAAGACGAAGATGAACTTATGATAATTTTAAAATTATTAAATTTTGATATCTCTGATATGGGCACTAAAGAAAGAATTAAATATAGCTATGACGATTTGATAATAGACATTGATACTTGGGATAAAGAAACTTATCCAGTTCCATATGTTGAGGTGGAAGGACCATCTATTGAAAAAATATATAATTTTTTAGATAAAATGGAAATTGATAAAAAACATATTTCAACACTTTCTATTGCAGAACTTAAGGAAAATTTAAAAAAATAGTATGACATATATAATAATTATGATATAATATTTTTATCTTAAAGGGGGATGTTATGACTAAGTACAATTATATTAGATGGTTTGATGAAATAGGAAAAGACGATGTTGGCATAGTTGGTGGTAAGGGAGCAAACTTAGGAGAGCTTACAAGCTTTGGACTGCCTGTACCTCCAGGATTTTGTGTTACTGCCCAAGGTTATAGAAAATTTATTGAATATGCTGAATTAGACGAAGTCGTAAAACTTTTGATGGAATCTGTTGATGTAGATAATGTAGATGAACTTACAAATGCATCTGAACAAATTCAACAAAAGATAAAAGAAAAAGATTTTGAACCACAATTAAAAGAAGAAATTCTCAGTGCATATAGAGAATTTTCAGAAAATATAAATGTAAAAGACCCTGAAGTAGCGGTTAGGTCTTCAGCTACTGCCGAAGATTTACCAGATGCTTCATTTGCAGGCCAACAAGATACTTATCTTCATATTAGTGGAGAAGAAGAGTTAATGAAGCATATTAGGGATTGTTTTGCTTCACTTTGGACTTCAAGAGCAATTTATTATAGAGAAAAACAAAAATTTGATCATTTTGATGTTGCTCTTTCAGTAGTAGTTCAAAAAATGGTAAACTCTGAAAAATCAGGAGTAATGTTTACTGCTAATCCAATTAATTCCAACACTGATGAAATGATGATAAACGCAAGTTATGGACTTGGTGAAGCAGTAGTTTCAGGTATTGTAACTCCAGATGAATATGTAATTGATAAAAATTCAAGAAAAGTAATTGAAAAAAATATCAGTGAAAAAGAATATATGGTCGTTAAAAAACAAGATACTGTTGGAACTGAAGTTGTAAAAGTAAAGGATATATTGGGAGAAGATGCAATAAAAGACGAAGCTCTTTCAAGTGAAGAATTACAAACTCTAATAGAAAGAGGTCTTAAGGTTGAAAAATTATATGGTTCAGTTCAAGATACAGAATGGGGTTTTGATAAAGACACTAAAGAATTTTATTTCCTACAATCAAGACCTATAACTACAATTAAATCTGAAGAACAAGAAAAGTTAATCACTTTAGTAAAAGGTCTACCAGCTTCTCCAGGTATTGGCAGAGGAAAAGTAAAACTTATTAAAGATATTACTGAAATAAACAAAGTAAAAGAAGGTGATATCTTAGTCACTGAAATGACAAACCCTGATATGGTTCCTGCAATGAGAAAATGTGCGGGTGTAGTAACAGATGAAGGTGGAAGAACTTGCCATGCTGCAATTGTATCACGTGAATTACAAATTCCTTGTATAGTAGGAAGTAAAACAGCAACTAAAGTTTTAAAAACCGGAGATACTGTAACTGTAGATGCAGTTAGAGGAATTGTTTATGAAGGAGAAGTTCTAAAAGAAAAAGAAGAAGATAACGCAGTTAAATCTGGAGGTGTTTCTCCAATAGCAAATCTTGATGAACTTAGAAATTTATTTGCTCCAACAACAGCTACAAAGATATATATGAATCTTGGTGAGCCTGAATTAATCGATAAATATAAAACTCTACCAATAGATGGTATAGGCCTTATGAGAACCGAGTTCATATTCACAAATATGATAGGTGCTCATCCTATGTATTTAGTAAAAACTGGTCAAGGAGACCTTATGATAGAAAAATTATCTGAGGGTATATCTAAAGTTGCACAAGCAATATTTCCTAAAAATCTTGTAGTAAGAATGAGTGATTTTAGAACAAATGAGTTTAGAGGGCTTAAAGGTGGAGATGAAGTAGAGCCAATTGAAGCAAATCCAATGATTGGTTGGAGAGGTGTTTCAAGATATATTTCTCCAGAATATGAAGAAGGATTTAGATTAGAATGCAGAGCTATGAAAAAAGTAAGAGAAGAATATGGTCTTACAAATGTAACGGCAATGCTTCCATTTGTTCGTACGCCAGAAGAATTAAAAGTTGTTAAAGAAATAATGGCAGAAGAAGGATTAGTTCAATCTAAAAACTTTAAAATATGGATTATGGCAGAAGTTCCATCAGTAGTTTTACAAGCTGAAGAATTTGCTGAACTTGTAGATGGATTCTCAATTGGTTCAAATGATTTAACTCAACTTGTAATGGGAGCTGACAGAGACTCTGGAATATTAAATAATATGGGATATTTTGATGAAAGAAATGATGCAGTAAAGATAGCTTTAAAGAAAATAATAGATGCTGCAAATAAAAAGGGAATAACTTGCTCAATATGTGGTCAAGGCCCAAGTCAATATCCAGAACTTGCAGAATTCTTGGTAGAATGTGGAATCACTTCTATTTCTGTAAACCCAGACACTGTTGAATATACAAAAAGACTTGTCGCATCAGTAGAACAAAAAATAATTCTTAAAAAATTAAGAAATTTAGATTAATCTATATAAAATTTATTAAAAGCGGAGATTTTATCTTCGCTTTTTTTAATACAAATAAGTTCAAAATTTGGTATGAAGAAGTGTAGAAAGTATACAACCAGATAAAACATCTTATTAAAAAATTTATTTAAAATTATCTATATTTTAATAAATAAAAAAATAAAACCCTTAATCAAGGGTTTTATCACATTTCTGAATAATCTAAAAACTGTGCAGTCAAATTTTTGGCAAATAAATATTTTTCAATTTCTACATGACAAATATCATTTTTAAATTTCAAAACATTTTCTGCATAAATTTTATAACCATCAACTTCATAAACATTATAATTCTTAGATGCATGTTTTGGTGCACCTACATATACGCTAGGCAAAGGCATTCCACTTCCGCAACAAGCCTTAGCTTGATAAGATTCAATAGTAAATTCATCAACGTTCTTATCTTCTAGGAATTTTTTAGCGTCATCTGATATTACAATTTTCATAAAATCACCTATTTTTTTATTAGAGTAACGAAAAATTCACTTTGTTCATTTGCACTAATGGAAATATAATTATCTCCATCAAATTTTAAAATTTTACCAGGTTCTAATTTATAATTTTCTTTATCATTTAACACAATGCTAATTTCTCCCTTTACCACAGTGAGCAAAACCTCATTATCAGGGTGATTGTGCTTTTCAACTTTCTCATTAATGGCAAGAGATTTTTTGATTACAGAATAATTCTTTTCATCGAAAATTTTTCCAGGTGTATTACCTAAAAAGGCTATCATTCTATCACCTCATCTTCATTAGTTTTTTCAACACTATCTAAACCTTCTTGAATATATTTTTCAGGTTCTTCTTCTTTTTCAACTTTAAGTTCGACACCTTTTGTTATATGTTCAATAAGATTTTTTGAAGTGTCTATATCTTCTACCCTATATTCATCCATTCTATCTAAGAAAGTCGATAAATTGATGACTTCTTCATTATATAACTTGCGTATAATCTCATCTATATTTTGTGAATTTTTACGCACAAGTTCCGATCTAATATCGCTTAAAATTTCTAATTTTTCAATATTATAATTTTTTGCAAATTTTTCTAAATCTTCATAAATAATGTCAGTGAGTGTAGGATTTAGTCTAGAATCATTGATACTAAAAGTAAGGGGACCTTGTGTTATAGATCTATTAATTGACATATTAGATTTAGAAAAAATGTCGTAACGTTCATATAGCATATTTCTAGAAGAGGCTCGATTTTCTAATGCTTCGTTTAATTCAAAATTTTCGGTAGCAATAATTACAATATCGTAGCCCATAAACTGAAAATCTGTAGGTATTTCTATTTCTTTTAATTTTATTTTCCCCTCAGAAGATTTTTCTTTTTCTAATATCTCACCGCCAAATTTTTCTGCAATCATGTATATTTCGGCATCAGTATTAATCACAGAATTTAAAGCGGAAAGTGCAAGAAAACCTCCACCGAAAATAAGAATATTTTTGTGAGCAGTATCAAGACCCACAGGTAAGTAACGCATAATATCACTCCTTTACTTAATTATACCAAAAAAGATTTAAAATTACTCGCTAATTGTCAGAACATATCATTATATTGTGGAAATTAGAAAAAATTTAGTATTCTTGAAATACAAATGTAATATAAAATAAGATAAGATACACACATTTATGTTATAATATAGAAAAGTAGGTATTTAGGATATGGAGGTTTGATTATGAAATCTAAAAATCTAAAAAAAGCAATAGCATTGGGGCTAGCGGCAGCGACACTTATGCCGACAGCAGCTTTTGCTAAAGAATTTAAGGATGTCACTAAATCTAACAATTACTCTTGGGCATATAACGAGATTGACGTTTTAAGTGATAAAGGAGTTATTGCAGGTTACGAAGATGGTACTTTTAAACCAGAAAGACCAGTATCACTTGAAGAAGTTCTACAATTACTATATCAAGTAATAAGTCCAAGCACTACAGAAGTAAAAGAAGCTGTAGAAAAATATGGAAATACAGTAAAGGAAAATGGCGTCAGAGATTGGGCTAAAGATGCAGTTTCTGTTGCTTTAGCTAGAGGAATAATTAGCGAATCTGTATTAAAGGGAGCAAAAGAAAATGGATTTTTCGATTCTAAAGATCAAAAATTCCCAGTTAGAGCAGATATTGCAGTTTTCTTTGCGAAGGGTTTAAATCTTTCTAATAGCGGAGATGAAACTCTATTAAAGCATAAAGATAAAGATAAAATAAATTCAACTACAAGGGGTTATTTAGCATCACTTGTTAAGGAAAGAATATTCTCTTCAACTGGATCTGATGGTAACTTCCAAGGAGACAGATATATTAGACGTGTTGAAATGGCTATAATTACAAAAGCAGGTTTTGATTATGCAGCAAAAAATGGAATTGATGCTAAGACCGAAAAACTTACTGGTAAGGTAATATTAGCTTCCAAATTAAGTGGAACTAATGTAATAATAATAGAATCTGGCAACAACAAATATTCATTTGCTATTGACTCTACTACAAAATACAAAATTGCAGATAAAGATGCAAAATTTGAAGATATTAGTCAAGGTCAAGAAGTGGAAATTGAATATACTAAACTAAATAACAATGAAAAATTTGGTACAGCGAAAGTTGTAAATATTAAAAATGCAAACTTAGAATTAGTTGGTTATGTTAATTCATTAGATAAAAATAAAGAAGAAATAACAATTAGATATAGAAATAATGACAAAGACTTAGATTTTAGAACAACATCAAAAATTTCTACATCTGATACTAAGACATTTAAATTAGCTAAGAATGCTAAAATTGAAGCTTTCGGTAATACACTTAAATTAGAAGATATTAAAAATGACGATTTACTTGAATTTAAAACAGACGGCAAAAATGAAATTAATGAGATAAAGGTATTTCCTAAAGATGCTGTTGTTAATGGCGAAGTAGTTTATCTTAATAATATTGACAGAACAAATGGTATTATTAGATTAAAATTAAAAGATAATAAAAATTACGAGTTCTACACAACAAATGATTCTAGAGATTTAGGTGGACTAAGAATTGGTGACAATGTAAATATTAAGACAACTTATAAAGTAGCCCTAGGCATGGCGACTAAAGATGAAAGAAATACTACAGTAGCTGGAAAAGTAATTTCATCTTATGACGGAAGCTCTTTAGGTTATAATAATAGAGCATCTTATATTGAAATTAGAAAGCCAGATGGAACAAGACAGTCATACGATTACTCTGATAGACCATCCTTTGGTTATGAAGGTGGTGCAAATTATTCATATGCGTTAAGAGAAAGCAATCTTCGTGATGAATTTGTAAAATTAGAGCTTGATTCTCGTGGTGAAGTAACTAAGGTAACTATCCTTGATAAATCATCTCAATTTACTGCAACTATTCAAGTAACTTACTCTGAATATGATAGAGGTAATTTTTATGGTCATAGAGATTATGAGTCATCAGCAACTGTGATTCAATCTAATAATGAAAAAGTTAGATTAGGTAGTACAATTGAAATTAGCAGTGCTAATTCAATTGATAGATATACTGTCTTACGAATTAGTGGGCTAGTAGATAGGAATGGAAAGATAAGTTATATATTTGAAGAACCTAGAGAATTAGGTAAATCAGATAGGTTATTAAATTATGACAATAGTTATATCTCCAGGGATAGAGATTTTATAACTTCAAGTGATTTAGAAAATACAAATTATAAAGTATATTATTAATTTTAAACATTTGTTATAAAATTTAATTAAAAATAAAAATCAAATTTAGGACAAGTATTGACAATCCTAAATTTGATTTTTTTATTTGTAAATTATAAAGACTATTTTATATAATAAACATATTTTCTTTTTTTTATTGTCATGAGAAATTCCAATGATATAATATAAATTGGAGTGATAAGATGAATAAGAAAAAAATATTAACTTTTAATTTGGCCCTTACACTGATGATTTTGCCAACTAATATTTTTGCTAAAGAATTTAAAGATGTAAAACCACATGGCAGAGTTTCTTGGGCTTATAAATATATAGATGAATTATCGAATAAAAAAATTCTAAATGGTTATGAAGATGGTAAATTCAAACCTAATAATGCAGTTAGTTTTTTAGAAACTATGCAGATTATCAAAACTACTTTAAATCCATCGGATGCCTATTTGAAAGAAGCTATCAATAAGAATTTAGAATTTTTAAATGCAAATAGTGTTCCTGAGTGGGCACGAGGAGCTGTTGCTTTTAATATTGAGCATAAAACTATAACAGCTAAAACTTTGGAGCAAGCTAAAAAAGGCGGGTTTATAGATTCTAAAGTTTATCCGAGTAGAAATTCAATTGCTGTATATTTTGCTAGAGCTTTAAAATTTAGTAAAAATGCTGATGCATCAAATTTAAATTACAAAGATAAAAATAAAATTGCACCTTTAACTTTTAGTTATTTGCCAGAGCTAGTGAATGCAAATATTTTTACTTCTACAGGTTCTGAAGGTTATTTTAACGGAAATAAAGCAATTAGGCGAAGTGAGATGGCAGTTATAACATCTAAAACTTTGTCGTGGTCTGAAGCTAACAAAAACAACATTATAAATCCTAATAATAAGGTTGAGGTTGACAATTTAATTCCAGAAGAGAGCGGCGATTTAAATGAAAATGTTGATGAATTAAATAAACCAACACAACCCGTACAAGATAATATCAGTGACGAAGACTTATCAGGTGATTCGATTATAAATGATACAATAAATGAGAATACTGAATCAGAAGAAAAAATAGAAGAGAACAAAACAGTTAATTTTACTGGTGAAGTTATGGAAGTGACTGAAGCTGGAACTGTTAGATATTTAAAAATTAGGATTATAGACTCGGATAATTCTAATTATTCGTCAGGAAGTTTAATTACTATAAACGCCAATAGACATTATAATATAGGTGATAGAGTATCTGGTAGTGGAACTTTAGGTAAAAACAGTCTATTGGATATAAAACTTAATTAAAAATAGAAAGTGGCTGTTTTTTATAGACAGCCATTTATTTTGGGGGAAATATGGAATTTTTAAATAGAATGGAAAATATGCTTTCAGCTGAGGATATCAAAAAAATAAATTCTAAATCAGTATTAGTCTTTGGTCTTGGAGGTGTTGGAGGAGCATGTGTAGAAAGTCTGGCACGTGCTGGAATTGGTAAGATTGGTGTTGTGGATAAAGATACTTTTGATATTACAAATTTAAATAGACAAATATTATCTTCTACTGAAAATATTGGAGAGAATAAGACTGATGTTGCTGAAAAACGTCTTAAAAGTATAAATCAAGATATAATTGTTGATAAGTATAATATGAATTTTTCTAAAGAAACTTGTGATAAAATTAATTTTAATCAATATGATTATATTGTCGATGCTATCGATAGTATTAGCTCAAAACTTTTATTAATTGAGATAGCTGTAAGAGAGGGTATAAAAATCATATCTGCTATGGGGGCTGGAAATAGAATGGATCCAACTGCTATTGAAATCACTAAAATTGAAAAGACAAAAAATGATCCTGTCGCACGAATTATGAGAAAAAAGTTAAAAGAAATGGGCATTAAAAATATACCAGTGGTAAGTTCTAGTGAGCTCCCAATAAAAACGCACAATAGAACACCAGGCTCGATATCTTTTGTGCCGCCAGTTAGTGGAATGATTTTAACTTCTTATGTAATAAGAGATATTTTAAATTTGAATTAATAGCTAAAAAAACATATAATATTTACGAATAGGTGAGAAAATGGATATTAATACATTAAATGATAGACAAAAAGAGGCATTACTTGCCACGGAAGGACCAGTACTAATACTTGCTGGTGCAGGCAGTGGTAAGACTCGTGTTGTTACTAGTAAAATTGCATATCTGATAGAGAATTTAAATGTAGCCGAGTGGAAGATTTTGGCCATAACTTTTACTAATAAAGCTGCTAATGAAATGAAAGACAGGGTTAGCGACTTGATTAACCAAAATGTGGATCCAATGTGGATTGGTACTTTTCACTCTATATGTGTGCGAATTTTAAGAAAAAACATTGAAAGACTTGGATATAATACAAATTTCACAATTTATGATAGAGATGATCAATTGACAGTTGTAAAAGAAGCCATTAAAGATTTGGATTTGAATAAAGAGACATATAATCCTCGTGCTGTTATTTCTAATATTTCTAATATCAAAAATCAAGGAATTGAACCTAAATCTTTTATTGAAGAACACAAAAATGATTTTTATTTATATAATATAGGTTTGTTATATGAGGAATATGAAAAAAAATTAAAATTAAATAATGCACTTGATTTTGATGATTTACTTATTAAAACAGTTGAACTTTTAAAATTAGATGACAATGTTTTGAAATTTTATCAAAATAAATTTGAGTATATTTTTGTCGATGAGTATCAAGATACAAATGGAATACAGTATGAACTAATAAAAATGATAGCAGGTGAAAGTCCTAATTTAACTGTTGTTGGTGATAATGACCAATCTATTTATAAATGGAGAGGTGCAGATATTAGCAATATATTAAATTTTGAGAAGGACTTTCCTGGTGCTAAAACTATTAAACTTGAGCAAAATTATCGTTCTACACAAAATATTTTAAATGTTGCCAATACTGTTATTAAAAACAATAGTGAAAGATTAGAAAAAAAGTTGTGGACTTCTCGTGATCTTGGCGAAAGTGTTAAATATAAAGAATTCAGGGACTCTTATGAAGAAGAATATGGAGTAGTAGAAAAAATTATTTCACTTAATTATAAAGGTAGAAGTTTCAAAGATATGGCTATTTTATACAGAACCAATGCTCAATCTAGGGGTTTTGAAGAGGCCTTAGTTAGAGAGAGGATACCTTATAAAATAGTGGGTGGACTTAAGTTCTACGACCGAATGGAAGTAAAAGATGTGCTTGCTTACCTAAAAGTAATCAACAATCCTTACGATAATATAAGTCTTGCGAGAATTATCAATAGACCCAAAAGAGGTATAGGCGAGACAACTGTAAATGATATTTTAGAATATGCTGAAAAAAATAATACTACCTTTTATAATGTTGTAACAGAAATTGATAGCTTCGAGGATTTAAACATCAGAGCGAGAAAAAATGTCAGAAGTTTTGGAAATATTTTAAAATTATTGGTTGATAGAGCAAGTGATTTAACAGTAGGTAAGCTCATGGAAGAAGTCCTTTATGAAAGTGGGTATGTTGAAGATTTAAAAACTCAAAATACAATTGAAGCTAAAACACGTCTTGAAAATATAGATGAATTACATTCAAATATTATGGATTATGATAAAGAAGGAGTAGAACTTGCTGAATATTTAAATACTCTTTCTCTTCTTTCTGATGTTGACAAGACAAAAGACGATACAGGTGTTAATTTAATGACTCTTCATTCGGCGAAAGGTCTTGAATTTAAAGTTGTATTTTTAGTTGGAATGGAAGAGGGGCTTTTCCCTAATTCTCGTTCACTTGATGATGAAGAAGATTTAGAAGAAGAGAGAAGATTATGTTATGTTGGTGCTACAAGAGCAGAAGATGAATTATATATTTCTTCATCAATGACAAGAACAATATACGGAAAATCTACTCCAGCTATTAAATCTAGGTTTATTGGTGAAATGCAAGATACAATAGAAATCATAGAAGATAAAAATAAAAATCTTGTAAATGTCGTTGATTATGGAATGGGTACTACTGGTAAAATTAAGAGTAACAGATTTATTGGTATGAAAAATGATTTTACATCAGCAAAGAAAAACTTAAATATAAATTCCTCAGATATCAGTGTAGGGGACAAAGTTAAACATAAAATTTTTGGTAAAGGTATGGTCGTGCAGAAAAAAGAGAAAAGTGGCGATTATGAGATTGTAATATCTTTTGATAAAAAGGGACTCAAAAAATTAATGCTTTCAGTTGCTCCATTGAAGGTGGTGGATTGATGGATAAAATTCATGAGATGGAAAAATTAATCGAGCAGATTAATAAATTAAATTATCATTATTACACATTAGATGATCCAATTGTATCTGATAAAGAGTATGATGAGGTTTATAATAAATTATTGAGTCTTGAGAAAGAAACCGGGACAGTGCTTGAATATTCTCCAACGACTAGAGTTGGTGGGGATATTTTAGAAAAGTTTGAGAAACATATACATCTTGGGAGATTATATTCATTAGACAAAGCACAAAGTGAAAATGAACTTAAAAACTGGTATAATAGAGTAGTTAATTTTGTAAAAGAATATAATAAAAATCACAAAAACCAATTGCCAAATCCTGAATTTATAATTGAATTTAAATTTGATGGTTTGACTATAAACCTAACATATAAAAATGGAAAACTCGTGATGGCTTCTACTAGAGGCAATGGAATAGTTGGAGAAGAAATTTTAGACCAGATAAAAACTATTTATTCGGTGCCTCTTAAAATAAATTATTCTAAAACTCTTGAAATTCAAGGGGAAGGACTCATGCCATTATCCGAACTTGCAAAATATAACGAGCAAAATGAAGAAAAACTTAAAAATGCAAGAAATGCAGCTGCAGGTGCACTTCGAAATCTAAATCCTATGGAAACAAAAAAGAGAAATCTAACTGCTTTTTTCTACAATATTGGATACACAGAAGAAGACATGTTTAAAAGTGATGATGAAATGAAAAGCTTTTTGAAGAATGAAGGTTTTAAAATATCTAGTATAAATTTTAAGGTTAATAATTTCGATGATATTATTGCAGAAATTCAAAAAATTGGTGAAAATAGAAATAAACTCGATATATTAATTGATGGTGTAACAATTAAGGTTAATGACTTCAACACCCGTAAGCTTATGGGATATACTAACAAGTTCCCAAGATGGGCCATTGCCTATAAATTTGAAGCAGAAGAGAGTTCTACTGTTCTTAGAGAAGTTATATGGAATGTGGGTAGAACGTCAAAAGTTACACCCACAGCTATTTTAGATCCTGTCGAAATAGGTGGAGTTACAATAAGAAGAGCTACACTTAATAATTATGACGATATTGTGAGAAAAAAAGTAAAAATTGGTTCTAGAGTTTTAATCAGGAGATCTAATGATGTAATACCTGAAATAATGGGAGCATTACCGACAGAGACAGATACGGAAGAGATAAAAAAACCAACTCACTGTCCTTCATGCAATTATCCGCTATATCAAGATGGAGTTCATATTTTTTGTCCTAACACTTTATCTTGCGTTCCACAGCTGGTTTCTCGACTTACGCATTTTGCTTCACGAGATGCAATGGATATACTTGGTTTTAGTGAAAAGACTATTGAAAAATTAATGTCTACAACACATTTAAGAGAGATACCAGACATATACCGTTTAGAGGCGGATGACCTCATGAAAATTGAGGGTTTTAAAGAAAAAAGGACTAAAAATATATTAAATGCCATAGAAGACTCTAAAGATGTAGAGCTCGAGAATTTTATATATGCCTTAGGTATTTTAAATGTCGGTATAAAAACTGCTAGAGATTTGGCTAATCATTATAAATCTTTTGATAATTTGAAAAAGGCTAGTGCAGAGGATTTAATACAAATCGGTGATATAGGAGAAATTACCGCAGCTGAAATAGTTAAGTTTTTTAATAATGATATAAATAAAAAAGCTATAAAAGAATTACTGGATTTGGGAGTACGACCTAAATATTCTGGACAGGAAAATACAGAGCAAAAACTTATTGGAAAAACTTTTGTTATAACTGGAACATTGACAAAACCTCGAAAGGAAATTGAGGAGTTGCTGATAAATGAAGGAGCAAAGGTCACTGGTTCAGTTACTAAAAATACAGACTATCTTTTGATGGGTGAAAATCCAGGCTCTAAATATAATAAAGCCAAAGAACTTGGCACAGAAATAATAGATATAAATACCTTAGATAAAATAATAGGGGGTTCAAATGAATAAAGAAGATATAAAGCATATTGCCGATATCGCTCAAATTGAATTTTCTGATGAAGAACTTGATAATTTTGAGGATAGATTCAATGAAAATTTAAAATTAATTGAGAAAATAAAAGAGATTGATACAGAAGGAATTGACGAAGTATTCCAAGTAAATGGCACTGAAAATAATTTTAGACAGGACAGAGTTTTGGAGTCTTTATCTCAAGATGAAGCCCTAGAAAATGCACCTACTAAGAAATATGGCTATTTCAAGTTAATGAAATTTGTAGATTAGGAGGAAGGCTTGAATATAAATGAACTAAAGGCATGGGAAATTGCCGAAGGATTACGAAATAAAGATTTTTCTTGTGAAGAAATTACTAAAAAATATATTGATAGAATTAAAGAGGTAGATAAAGATATAAATGCATATATAACAGTTACTGAACAAGCTGCACTTGAAAATGCAAAAAAAGTTGATGAAAAGTTCAACAACAGAGAAGAAGTATCTGATATAGCAGGTGTTCCAATTTCTATTAAGGATAATATTTCTGTCAAAAATATAAAAATGACTTGTGCCTCTAAAATGCTAGAAAATTATATATCTCCTTATGATGCAGCATTGGTAGAAAAAATCAAGGCTAATGATGGAATAATTCTAGGTAAAGTTAATCTAGATGAGTTTGCTATGGGTCAATCTACAAAAACTTCTTATTTTGGAATAACCAAAAACCCTCTAGACTTAACTAGGGTTTCTGGAGGTTCATCTGGTGGATCGGCTGCGTCTGTAAGTTCAGGTGAAGCTTGCATTTCTATTGGTACTGATACTGGCGGGTCTGTAAGACAACCTTCAGGTTTTTGTGGAGTAGTAGGAGTTAAACCTACTTATGGCTCAATTTCTAGATATGGTGTTGCATCAATGGCTAATACATTTGATCAACCAGGCGTAGTTGCCAAAGATGTAAGAGATGCTATCACTATGCTAAATGTATTAGAAGGCAAAGATAATAGAGATGCAACTTCAGTGGGAAATCCTGGACTAAAATACGATTTTGATTATTCTAAAGACTTAGAAGAAAATTTAAAAGGAATTAAATTTGCAATTCCTAGTGCATTTTTAGATATGGATTTAGATAAAGATGTTAAAAGTGAATTTGGAAAAGCAATAAAAATTCTTAAAAGCAATGGGGCTATTGTTGAAGCATACGATATTGACTCATTAAAATACGTTATTGAAACTTATAATATTCTTGTTAATGGAGAAATATCATCTAATATGGCAAGATTTGATTCAATAAGATTTGGTCATAGAACTAAAAAAGATTTTGATAGTATTGAAGATATGTATAAAAAATCTCGTGGTGAAGGTTTTGGAAATGAAGTGAAAAGAAGAATTATGATAGGTACTCATATTCTTTCTCTTGATTTTGCTGACGAGTATTATAATAAAGCACTAGAAGTTAGAGGTTTAATTAAGAAAAATATGGATGATTTGTTCAAATCTTATGATTTTATGATTTGTCCAACAACTCCATGTTTGCCACTTAAGATTGAAAACGAAATGAGTTTAACAGAAATTTATCAATCAGATTTATTCACAATACCTGCTAATATGATTGGTTCTCCTTCAATATCTTTGCCTATGCCTATTGGTGAAAATGGACTTTCTGTTGGTATAGAATTTACTGGAAAGAGATTTAAAGATAGAGATTTATTAAAAACAGCACTTGGATTTGAAAGGAGTTTACAAAGATGAGTTATGAAACAATCGTAGGGCTTGAAATTCACGTAGAACTTTCAACCGAAACAAAGGCATTTTGCTCATGTAAAAACTCATTTGGAGATGAGCCAAATACAAATGTGTGTCCTGTATGTATGGCACTTCCAGGTGGGCTTCCTGTTTTAAATAAAAATGTAATCAATTATACAGTTATGGCTGGTAAAGCTCTTAACTGTACTATAAATAATAGATCAAAATTTGATAGGAAAAATTATTTTTATCCCGACTTGACAAAAGGTTATCAAATTACCCAAAATGATAAACCTATTTGCACAGATGGATTTCTTGAAATAGAAACAGAAAATGGTCCTAAAAAAATTGGGATATTCCAAATACAAATGGAAGAGGATACTGCTAAGGCACTTCATACCGAAGAAGGCGAAACATTAATGGATTATAATAGATGTGGAGTTCCATTAATTGAAATTGTTACAAAGCCAGATATTTCAAGTGGTGCTGAAGCAAGAGAATTTTTAGAAAAATTGAAATCTACTCTTAGATTTCTAGATATTTCTGACTGTAAGATGGAAGAAGGATCACTGAGATGCGATGTAAATGTCAATATTAAAAATACAACTACGGGTGAAAAAACAGCAATAACTGAAGTTAAAAACTTAAACTCATTTAGAGGAGTAGAGAAGGCTGTTGATTTTGAAAGTAAAAGACATATTGATATTCTTGAAAATCATAAAGATGAAATAAAAACTACAAGAAGATGGGATGACTCATTAAACGAAACAGTTTTGATGAGAGTGAAATATACGGCCAATGATTATAGATTTGCGCCAGATGGCGATTTACCACCTCTTAATATTTCTGATGATGAAATTGAAGAGATTATTAAAAATATGCCTGAACTTCCCGATATTATGATAGAAAGATTTGTCAAAAATTATGGTATAACCACAGAAGATGCGAAAGTTCTAGTATCTTCAAGAGAGCTTGCGAAATTTTTTGAAGAAATGGCAACAGACTTTGACGATTATGTAATGCTATCAAATTGGATTCAAACTGAAATATTAAGACGTGTCGAAATTGAAGATGGGAAAACTTTTGAACTTCCTTTTGATAATAAAGAGTTTATCAATCTTCTTAAATACATTAAAGATGGAAAAATCAATAATAATGCTGGTAAAAAAGTTTTAAGAGAGATGTTTGAAACTGATAAATCTGCTGATGAAATTATAAAAGAAAAGGGACTTGTTCAAATTTCTGATGCATCTGAAATTGAAAAAATTGTGGATGAAGTTCTTGAGGAAAATCCACAATCAATTGAAGATTTCCGTGCGGGAAAAGATAGAGCATTAGGATTTTTAGTTGGTCAAGTAATGAAAAAATCAAAAGGAAAAGCTAATCCACAAATGGCTAACGAGATGCTAACTAAAAAAATGAACTAAATATATTTATATTATAACTCTAAGATTTTGTCTTAGAGTTATTCTTTTTTATGTAATATTAAAAGAATTTGATTATAAAAACTTTCAAAATTTTTATCTAAAGCGAGGTATACAAGTCGGTTAGACTGAGTGGAGATTAGATAGTCTTTATATTTAAATGAAATATCTCTTTTTAATTATTAAGTGTTATTTTATCAAACATTATTTGTATTAAATATAAGAATATATTCATTGGTCGTCAATACGATATTTTGTTTGATTTTTTTATTTATTTGAGTATTATATAAACTATACAATTGTTCGTTTATTTCGTTTATAATCTAGAAATTTAAATTTGGATATGAAGAGATTATATTTGATTTTTTGAAAGGTCTTTATATTTATTGATTAGTAAGTTAATTTTTATAATTTCATTTAATATTCACAGTTTAATTATATAATATATTAAAATTTATATGGGTGGTGCTATGTTTAAAATTTTAGTTGTTGATGATGAAAAAAGTATAAGAGAAGTGATTAGAACTTATGCAGAATTTGAAGGGCATGAAGTTGTTGAGGCTAAAGATGGTATTGAAGCAATAGACAAAGTAAAAGAAGAGGATTTTGATGTCATTGTTATGGATATAATGATGCCCAAACTTGATGGGTTTTCATCTTATAAAGAAATAAAAAAAATAAAGAATATCCCTGTTCTAATGCTATCAGCTAGAAGTGAGGAATATGATAAGTTATTTGGATTTGAAATAGGAATCGATGATTATGTGACAAAACCTTTTTCGCCAAAAGAACTTATGGCTAGGCTAAATGTTATAGTAAATCGCAACAATAAAACTGATGACAATCAAATACTTACTTATGAGGGCCTTAAAATTGATTTGGACGGTAGAGTTGTATTTGTTGATGAAAATAGAGTGGGACTTACTCCAAAAGAATATGACTTGCTGGTATTCTTGGTTAGAAATGAAAATATTGCCCTATCAAGAGATAAACTTTTAAATCAAGTATGGGGTTATGATTTTTATGGCGAAGATAGAACCGTGGACACACATATTAAGATGCTACGTAATTCTTTGAAAGATTATAGGAAATTTATAGTAACCGTGAGAGGAGTGGGATATAAGTTTGATACAAGAGATTAAAGAGATTAAAAGACTTAGGATTGATACCAATAGCATTCTCTTTAAGCTGTGGAAATATTTTGTAAGTTTTGCGGCACTTATTTTAATCTGTATCTGGATATTTCAAACTGTATTTCTATCAAGTTTTTACGAAACAATGAAAATTCACGAAGTTACAAAAGTTGGCAATGAACTTAGAAATGATTATACTTCTGAAAATTTTGAAACCAAAATTTCCAATTATGCGAATACAAAGGGTCTTGAAATTAAAGTATTAGATGAAAATGGGGCATGGGTTTATCCGCTCCGATTATTTGATGAATTTATCGAAAGACCGAGGATGATTTGGGAAAATTTCGACAAATTTTTTGGTTCTCTAAAAAGGGAGAATAGAACTTATAAAATATATACAGTTAGATATGAAAATTTAAAAGACCCATCAATTGTTTATGCAGGATATTTAGGAAACTCCGATGGAGAAGATTATTATTTATATATCAATTCAGTACTTAAACCAGTAGATGCTACAGTGGATGTAATAAAAAGAATTCTTTTAATTATATCGATTATTTCACTTGGTTTAGCACTTGTTTTGGCTTATTTTGTTTCTAAAAGACTTTCACGTCCATTAGTTAGAATGTCTAATACTGCAAAGCAACTTGCACGAGGAGATTATAATGTAGAATTTAGAAAAGGGGAATACAGTGAAATTGACGATTTATCGAATACTCTAAACTATGCTAAAGATGAATTGACAAAAACTATAGAAATGAGAAAAGATTTGGTTGCCAATGTCAGTCACGATTTAAAGACTCCTCTAACAGTAATAAAATCATATGGTGAAATGATTCGTGATATATCTGGACCAAATGAAGCACTTAGAAATAAGCATCTCGAAACCATAATATCAGAAACTGATAATTTAACTAATCTAGTAAATGATTTATTAGATTTATCCAAGATTGAATCAAATTTAGAAGAAACACGCAAAGAAGAGTTTGATTTAACAGAGGTTTTATATGAAGTCATAGATAGATTTAAAATAAATAAAAGCTGTCTTGATTATAATTTTCAAATAGATACTAAAGGCAATACAACTGTTAAAGCCGATAAATCAAAAATTCGACAAGTTATTTATAATCTAATCAACAATGCAATAAATTATTCGCCTAATAATAAAGAAATTTGTATAACGATAAAAGGCGATGAAAATTATACCGAATTTCATTGCGTTGATAAGGGAATTGGTATTAGTGAACAGGATATTGATGGAATTTGGGAGAGATTTTATAGAGTAAGAAACAATCATACTCGTCCAGAAATTGGAACGGGACTTGGATTATTTATTGTAAAAACAATTCTTGAGATGCATGGTTTTAAATATGGAGTAAATTCAGAACTAGGAAAAGGAAGCGATTTTTACTTCGTAGCTACCAAGTAAATATTGATACAAGATATATATGTATATATAAGTAATTAAAAAATTAATAATTATAATTAAAATTTTGGATTATTCTTGACACACATGTCTCTAAAAATCCAAAATTTTTTTTATTAAGATTATTGTGGTGATTAATCTATACAAATAATAAGTAATACTTGAATTTATTTGAAATTAGATACATAAAAAGCCTAAGTTTGATATTTAATATTAAAAAATGATGTTAAATATAGTTTATTTTCGAATTTTATTTTTGAGCCTATTTTTTATAATTCTAATTTGAGATAAAAATGTATAATTTCGAGCTTAAATTTCATCAAAAATAAATATTAAGGACTAAAGACCCTATTTTAAAAAGCTGCTGCAAATGCTGGATTATACAGAAACAATGTAGTAAAATAAATGTAGGTGGAACAAAATGGAATAAAATGGTACAAAATGTTATAAAGTGGTAGATAAAAATGTTAATTGGCGAATATAGACATAGCCTTGATCCCAAAAGTCGAATTACAATTCCATCAAAATTTAGAGAAGATTTGTCAATTTTTGTTATGACAAAGGGGCTAGATAATTGTCTATTTTTGTATCCCAAAGATCAATGGGAAAAAATAGAAAACAAACTTAAAGAATTGCCAATGACAAATAGAGCAGTGCGCTCTTTTGTGAGAACCTTTTTTTCGGGGGCTGTCGATTGCACTCTTGATAAACAAGGAAGAGTACTTGTGCCAGAAAATCTAAGAACTTACGCTGAGTTAGATGATAAATGTGTAATTATTGGGCTTGCTAATAGGGCAGAAATTTGGTCAGAAGATAGTTGGAATTCCTACAATGAAGAGGAAGCTCTTTCGTATGAGGAATTAGCAGAAAAGATGTCGGAGTTAGGTATATAAATGGATTTTGTACACAAAAGTGTTTTACTAAATGAGACAATTGAAGGATTAAATGTCCGCAAAGAAAAAATTTATTTAGATGGAACTTTAGGTGGAGCAGGTCACAGTTTTGAGATTTGTAAATTATTAAATAACACAGGTCTTTTGATAGGAATTGATCAGGATAGTAGAGCTATAGAAGAATCTAAGGAAAAACTATCTGATTTTAATAATGTCCGACTATTTAATTATAATTATTTAAATTTTGAAAAAGCATTGGAACAATTACATATAGAAAAAATAGATGGAGTTTTGCTAGACTTAGGTGTTTCTTCTTATCAATTTGACAATCCAGAGAGAGGTTTTTCTTATAGATATGATGCACCATTAGATATGAGAATGGACAAAGATAAGGATTTAAATGCTAGAGTAATTATAAATACTTATTCGGAAGATGACTTGACACGAATTATTTCAAGCTATGGAGAAGAGAAATGGGCTCAGAGGATTGCTAAATTTATAGTAGACAGCCGAAAAATTAAAACAATAGATACTACTTTTGAACTCGTAGAAATTATAAAAAATGCTATACCTGTGGGTGCTAGAAGAAATGGACCCCACCCTGCCAAGAGAACCTTTCAGGCACTGCGTATTGAGACTAATTCTGAATTAGACGTATTAAAAAATTCAATATATAAATTTGTAAGTCATTTAAATCCCAAAGGTAGAATTGCGATAATATCTTTTCACTCTTTGGAAGATAGAATCGTGAAGGAGGCATTTAAGTATTTGGAAAAAGATTGCATTTGCCCTCCAAACGCACCAATTTGTACTTGTGATAAGAAAAAAGAAGTAAAGATTATAACGCGAAAACCAATTACTGCTTCTAAAGAAGAATTAAGCTTAAATAATAGGTCCCATTCTGCAAAACTAAGAGTTGCAGAAAAAGTTGAGGTAAAAAATGAAAAAAAATACAGATAAAATTTCAAAAAGAAGTTATAATATTAATAGGAATCGCCTATTAAATAATAGGCCTTTTATGTTGACTATGTTAATTGTGGTAATAGTAGTTACTGCTATGATAGTCATGTATTCGCAAATTGCATCCTTAGATAGACAGATATTATCTCAACAAGCAAAAATTGATGAATTAAACAAAACAAAAATTACTCTTTCTGGAGAGATTAAAGGAATTAGATCATCTGCTGATGTTGCAGATGAAGCAATGTATAGACTAGGAATGGTTTATCCTGATGAAAATCAAATAGTCTATGTAGACTCAAGTGTAGAGAAAAAAACAGGAGATATTAACTATAACGTGTTTTTGAGTCCCATTGTTTCAGTTTTGAGATCTTTTACTAAGGATTAGGAGGATCACTAATTGAAAAATAATAATAATAGAGCTAGAAATAAAAAAGGTAAGAATAGATTTAGTAGAAAGCTTAAGAGTTCAAATAAATCTATATTCTGGTTTTTTGTTATTCTAGCTTTTTTGTTTTTAGCACTGATATTTAGACTATTTTATATACAAATTGTTGAGTCAGAAGAACTCACTATTTCGGCACTCAATCAGTTAACTAGAACTGAAGTTATCAATTCTAAAAGGGGAATTATTTACGATAGAAATAAAAAAGAATTGGCCGTTAATGTTACTCGTTGCAATATCTTTTATAATACAAAGATTATTGAGAAAACAAAAGAGGAATCTAATTCAGAATTCGTAAAAAGGCAGAATAAACTTTTTGATGAAGATGCAGAAGTAATAGCACAAGTTTTAGGAGAAAAGACTGAAGATATCCGCGAGAAAATGAAGGGTGATAAAGTTGTAAGGCTTGCATCAAATGTAGAAAGAGCTAAAGCAAAAGAATTAGTTAAACTTAGAACACAGGTAACAGAAAATAATAAAAAAAATAAAACTAATAAGAAAAATTTAGCAGCAATGTCTATAGATGATGTAACTAGAAGATTTTATCCTTTCAATAATTTGGCTTCTTATATAATAGGATTTACCAATGATGAAAATGTAGGTCAATATGGAATTGAAGCTAGTTATGATGAGGAACTAACAGGGATAGCTGGGAAAAATGTTTCTTTGAAGGATAATGCTTTTAATAAAATACCTTTGACAGATGAGGAAACTTATGCACCAAAAGAAGGTTATTCAATAGTTCTTTCTATAGATTCAAACATACAACAGTTTGCCGAAATAGCGGCTCTTAAAGCAAAAGAAGAAAATGACGCAAGTTTTGTGTCAGTTATAGTTCAAGATACAATGACTGGTGAAATTCTTGCGATGACAACAAAAGATGATTATAACTTAAATAAACCAAAGGAACCAATAAATAATAAACAAGAAGAGAATTGGGACGAATATACAGATAAAGAGAAAACTGCCATTTGGTATTCAAATTGGCGTGATTTTAATGTAAATGACCAATACGAACCTGGTTCTACATTTAAATTAATAACAGCTGCTGCAGCCATTGAACAAAATAAAGCTCAACCAAATAGTGTATTCACTTGTAATGGTGCTATGCGTGTCGGAGATAGAACTCTAACATGTACATCGCATCAAAGAGGAGGTAAAACTCTAGCTGAAGCTATAGAACAGTCCTGCAATATGACGATGATACAAATTGCACAAAAATTAGGCAAAGAAGAATTTTTGAAATATATTGACGCTTTTGGTTTTGGCAAAAAAACAGGAATAGAATTATATGGAGAATCTATTGGTATTGTACCTCAAGATCCTTCTACTATTCATCCTGTAACTCTTGCAACTATGGGATATGGGCACTCAATAGCAGTTACACCACTTCAACTTACAAATGCAGTTAGTGCTATTTCTAACGGTGGTTATTTAAATAAGCCAACCTTAGTTAAGGAAGTTGTGGATGCAAATGGAAATATTGTAGAAAAGAAAAAAACTGAACTAAAAAGAAGAATAATTTCTGAAGACACTTCTGAAAAAATGAAATCCATGATGTATAGAGTTGTAGAAAATGGGACAGGAAAATTAGCAGCTGTTCCCGGATATGAAGTTGGAGGAAAATCTGGTACTGCAAATATTGCAACTCCTACAGGTTATCTTGATGCTTTTAACTCTTCATTTGTAGGAGTTGCTCCTTTAAATGATCCAAAGCTAACTGTTTTAGTTGTAGTAAATAGTTCTAAAAAAGCTATTTTAGGTGGGGTAGTTGCCGCTCCAGTTGTATCAGAAGTATTATCTCAATCTTTAAATTATCTAGGGATTCCAAAGACTGAGGAAGTAGAAGAAAAAGACGAGTATACTACAGTACCTGATGTTTATGGAAAATTATTAGACGATGCTGGAAAAAGTTTAATATCTTCAGGTCTTAGATTTAATACAGGGGCAGTGGATGTTAAAGACAATGCTGTAGTCATAGGTCAAAACCCAGGGCAAGGTTCCTATGTATTAAAAGATTCGATTATTGACCTTGTAATTGACAACAATGACAGTGATACAGTTGTGGTGCCTGATTTTAGCAAAAAGTCTAAAAAAGAAGTTCAATCTATTTTAAATTCAATGAATTTAGAGTATAATATCAAAGGTGATGGTGATTATGTGTCCCAAAGCCCTCGTGCTGGTGAAAAACTAGATATTGGCAGTACGGTTATTATAAATTATTCAGTAAGTAAAGATGAAACTGATAAAGATAAAAATAATATAGAAAATAACAATAATAAAAATAAAGTTGTTTCTAATAATTCAAATAATTCAAAGAAAAATGACACAAATAAAAATACAACTTTGAATAAAAATAACAAAAAGGAAAGTAATAGTTAGACTGGAGTTAAGATGAGTTATAGTTTAGATGTTTTAATAGGATTTATATTTTCTGCTATATTTGGCAAATTATTTATCCCATTGCTTAGAAGGTTACATGCAGGACAAAGTATACGTGAAGACGGACCAAAGTCTCATTTAGTTAAAAGTGGAACGCCGACAATTGGTGGAATTATATTTTTAAGTTCTATGATTATTACCACAATTTTAGTGAGAAATTTTAAATTATCAGTTGCTATGATAATTTTTTCTACGCTTGGTTTTGGAATCGTTGGTTTTATTGATGATTATATAAAAGTAGTCAAAAAAAGGAATTTAGGACTTAGGGCTTACCAAAAGTTGGTATTACAAATTCTTGTAACAATAATCCTTCTAATATATCAATATAATTCTTCAGTATTTAAAACTGATTTATACATTCCATTTTTGAAGTCGTATTATTCATTTGGTGTGTTTTATATACCATTCATTATATTTGTAGTTGTCGGTACTGTAAACTCTGTTAACCTAACAGATGGTTTAGATGGGCTTTCCTCAAGTGTTACTATTATCACTTTAGGATTTTTTGTCATATGTTCTTTGAAATTTAATAGACCAGAAATTGCAATATTTTGTGCTACATTGATGGGTGCTCTAATTGGCTTTTTGCTCTTTAACAAGTATCCAGCAAAAGTTTTTATGGGTGATACTGGTTCTTTGGCACTTGGAGGAGCTATTTCTGCTATTGCAGTCCTTTTGAATATCCCCCTAATACTGCCAATAGCGGGTGGAATTTATTTCATGGAAACACTATCTGTAATTATTCAGGTAATAAGTTTTAAAACTACTGGAAAACGAGTATTTTTGATGTCACCACTTCATCATCATTTTGAACATAAGGGATGGCATGAAAAAAAGGTTGTTTATATATTTTGCACAGTGCAATTTATACTTTGTATAATTTCTTATTTTATATTATTTTAGGTGATTAAATGTTTGACAATAAAAATATATTGATTATGGGTATGGGCGTTACAGGTAAATCTGCATTAAAATTTTTAACTAATTATCCATGTAAAATTTATGTTTATGATGAAAATAAAAATTTAAATGAAGAAAACATTCAAGAAGATTTTGTGATTTTTAATATATATGACTTAGAAAAAATCAATTTAATTGTAAAAAGTCCAGGTATATATCCATATCATGAAATATTAGATAAAGCTAGAGAACTTGGTATAGAAATTATTTCTGATATTGAACTGAGTTACAGGTTTTTAAAAAGTGAAAACGTGGTGGCTATTACAGGTACAAACGGAAAGACCACTACTACCACTCTTGTTAAGGATATTTTACAAAGGCAGAACAAAACATTTGATGTAGGAAATATCGGCAATGGTATACTTGATATAACTAATAAGGCTGCCAAAGAGGACTATGTAGTAATTGAGGCTTCTTCTTTTCAATTAGAAGATACAAAAAAATTCAAACCTCATATAGCACTTCTAACATACGTTACAAGTGACCATTTAGATTGGCACGGAAGCGTTGAAAATTATATAAATGCAAAATTTAAAATATTTGCAAATCAAGATGAAAATGACTTTGGAATTTTAAATTATGAAGATAGAAATATGCAAAATGTAGCTAGCATCAAATCTAAAAAATATTATTTTTCTACTGATCCAATTTCTGAAATGGGAGCATTTGTCAAAGATGGAGTAATTTATTACAATGATGGTATGAGCTCTCAACCTATAATAAAAACAAGTGAAATAAAAATTCCTGGTGAACATAATATTAAAAATGTAATGGGAGCAATAATAATTGCAAAAATCTTAGGGATTGATAATGAAAAAATACAGCAATCCATAAAATTATTTACTGGTGTTGAACATAGGATAGAATTTGTCAGAGAACTAAAAGGCGTAAAATATTATAATGATTCAAAAGGAACTAATCCAGATTCAACTGATGTAGCAATAAAAGCTATGGACGGTAATGTAATTTTAATTGCTGGAGGTTATGACAAAGGTGCAAGTTTTGATACAATGATTAAAAATAATAAAGATAAATTAAAATTACTTATATTGTTTGGTCAGACAGCACCTAAAATATCTAAAGTATGTAAAAAAGAAGGATTGGATTTTTATATAGTAAAAGACTTGGAAAAAGCTGTTAATCTATCCTTCAATTTTGCTAGTGAAAAGGACGATGTACTGTTTTCACCAGCTTGTGCTTCTTGGGATATGTACAAGGACTATGAGCAACGTGGAAGACATTTTAAAAATATTGTTAAAGAGTTGATTTAGTATGAAGCTCAAAAGAAATATCAAAGACGTGGATTTACCACTTTTAATAGTAACTGTATTTCTCATTATAATAGGAATTGTTGCAGTGACTTCTGCTTCATTTCCTTCGGCAAAAAAATATGACTATAATAGTTTTCATTATGCAATTAGACAGGCAGTTTTTCTTATAGTGGGAATAATTGCCTTAATTTTTATATTGAAAATGCCAAAAGGAGTTATATATAAAAATATAGATTGGATTTTTGGTGTTTCCCTTATTTTAATTGGTCTATTGTGGACACCAGTAGGACAAGAAGTGTATGGGCAAGCAAGATGGTTAAAAATACCTGGTTTAGGAATTTTGTTTCAACCTTCGGATATTTTGAAAGTTACATCGATTATATTTTTTGCTAAATATTTATCTAAAAATATTAATAAATTGCGAGATGCCAAAACTTTTTTCAAAATATTGCTCATATTGGGTATATCTGTAGCACCGGTAATGATAAAAGACTTTTCTACTGCTGTAGTTATAGGAATGGCTCTATTTGCAATGCTCGTATGTGCCGGTCTAAATAAAAAGCAATTTGGAATTCTTGTAATAATAGGAATTGTTGGAATTATATTAATTTTAACTGATGATGAAAATAAATATAGAATCGAAAGACTTTTAGGTTTTGTTTCTGACTCGACAGATTACTTATCTGCAGATTTGTATCAAGCTAGGCAATCACTTTATGCATTTGCACTAGGAGGATATGCAGGAGTGGGTTTATTTCGTTCTAGACAAAAATATACAAATTTACCACAAGCATATACGGACTTTATATATTCTGTAATTGCAGAAGAATTTGGACTTATTGGTTGTATGATTATATTGATATTATTTCTAGTATATATATTTAGAGGATATATGATAGCAGTTAATTCTAAAAATTACTTTGATAAATTAACTGCTGTGGGAATTACAACTTTTATTGGAATTCAGGCATTTTTTAACATGGGAGTTGCAGCTAAACTTCTTCCTGTTACGGGAATTACGCTTCCATTTATCTCATATGGTGGTTCTGCACTTATCATGGCAATAGTTGCTACTGCAGTTTTATTGAAGATTTCAACAGGAGGTACAAATTGAAATATATACTATCAGGTGGGGGTACAGGTGGACATATATATCCTGCCCTTGCTATTGGCGAAGAAATTAAGAAAAAGGACAAAACAGCTAAAATTTTATATGTAGGAAAGAAAGATTCCTTGGAAGAAGAGTTAGCAGAAAAATATGGTTTTGAATTTAAAGGGATAGATATTTCTGGATTGCCTCGCAAAAAATTAAATAAAGATACAGTTATTACTATATTTAATTTATTAAAAGGATTAAACCAAAGTGGCAAAATTTTAAAAGAATTTAAACCACATATTGTAATAGGAACAGGTGGTTATGTCTGTGCACCTATAGTTTTTAAGGCACAGCAATATAATATTAAAACTGTTGTACAAGAGCAAAATGCTTATCCAGGAAAGACAAATAGAATTTTAGCAAAAAAAGCTGATATGGTTTTTATTAATTTTAAAGAAGCTGAAAAATATCTCGACAATCAAAATATCATCTACACTGGAAATCCTATAAGAGATGATTTCTCGCATATTGATAGAGAAAAATCTCGCAGAGAATTGGGTATTTTGGATGATGAAAAATTTGTATTCTCTTTTGGTGGTAGCGGTGGTCAAGAATCTACTAATGATGCTATGATTGAAATTTTGAATAAATATAAAAAGTTACCATTTAAATTAGTTCATATAACAGGTAGAGAACATTACGAAGATTTTATGAAGAGAATTGTAAAACTTCCTTCCAATGTAGAAATTTATGATTATACTCACAAAGTTTCTGATTATTTGGCTAGCTCTGATCTTGTTATAGCTTCATCATCAGCAATGACTTTAGCAGAAATATCGGCAGTAGGTCTTGCTTCAATACTTATACCAAAAGCTTATACCGCAGGAAATCATCAATATTTTAATGCTAAGTCATACTCTGATATGGGTGCTAGCGAAGTCATTGAGGAAAAAGACTTAAATAGTGAAAAATTATATAATAATATTCTAGATATATTAGAAGATAAGAACAAATTACAAAAAATGAAAGAAAATTCCAGAAAGTTAGCTAGCCCAGGGGCTGTTTCGCAAATTGTTGATAATATGATAAAGTGATTCTATGAGTGCGCAAAAAAAAGTTAAAAGAAAAGTTAATAAAAAGAAGAAATTTTTTAGGATTTTTTTTAGATTTTTTATTTTTTTTACATTTATTTTTTTAATAATTTTTTCTTTAAAAAACTCTAATCTCTTTAATATAAATTCTGTTAATATACAGGGAGCACAAAAAGTAAGTGCTAAAGAGATAATCAAAGTATCAGGACTTGAGAAAGGGAATAAATATTTTGGTATCTCAAAAAGAGATAGGATAAAAAAAATACAGAGTATTGCTTATATTAAAAATGCAAAAATAAAATACAAGTTGGGTGGCAATATTGATATAATTGTAGAGGAACGCAGCCCTTATTATCAAGTAGAGTCTACAAAGTATCTCTTAGTTGACGAAAATTTTAGAATATTAGAAGAGAAAGATTATAAGACAGATAATTTATTAAATTTAAGTGGACTTAATGTAGAAAATAAAAAAGGCGGTTCTTATATCTTAACTTACAAAGAAGATAAAGAAAAAAAAGCTCTGCTTATGGAGTTAAAAGATTCTAAGTACAATTTAGTTGGCAATATTAAATCTATTGAACTACTTGATTCTTTGACTACTTTTGTAACTTTAGACGGAATAAAAGTAGAATTTGGCTCTTATAATAATATGGAGTACAAACTTAGAATGTTATCGTTGATATTAGAAGATATCAAAAAAACTGATAAAAATGCAACAGTAGTACAAATGGAGAAGGGAACTAACCCGATTTTGATTGTTGAGGAAAATTCAAAAATTGATTCTTCTAATGAAAATGAAGAAAAAAATACATGGAAAGACGATAAAAGATATATAGAAGAAAAAATAGACGAAAAAGAAAATTCTAACTAGTTTATATATATGTTTAAATATCTTGATTTAAACTCTTTATATGTTGACTAATTAGCTATTTTTCTATAAAATAGAACTAATAGAATTAAAATTTATGTAATTTATTATACGAGGAGGATGTTTATGTTGGAATTCGATATGGACCAAGATGAATTTGCCAAAATTAAAGTTGCCGGCGTAGGAGGTGGCGGTAACAATGCCGTTAATAGAATGATTACTGCTGGCGTTAAAGGTGTTGAATTTATTGCTTTTAATACCGATAAACAGGCACTTAAAAACTCATTAGCTGAGACAAAAATTCAAATTGGTGAAAAAATTACTAAAGGTCTAGGTGCTGGAGCTAATCCTGATATTGGAGAAGAATCTGCTCAAGAATCTAGAGATGAAATAAGAGAATCATTAGAAGGTTCAGATATGGTATTCATCACTGCAGGAATGGGTGGTGGAACAGGAACAGGTGCTGCTCCAATTATAGCCGATGTTGCAAAAGAATTGGGCTTACTTACTGTAGGTGTTGTTACAAAACCTTTTACTTTTGAAGGACATAGAAGAGCAAAATCTGCAGAAAGAGGAATCAATGCTTTAAAAGAAAAAGTAGATACTCTAGTTATTATTCCAAACGACAGACTACTCAGTATTTCTGATAAAAAGACAAGTTTCGCACAAGCTTTTGAAATGGCAGATGATATCTTAAAACAAGGTATACAAGGTATTTCTGATTTAATTTCAATCCCAAGTTTAATTAATCTGGACTTTGCAGACGTTAAAACAATTATGTATGACAAAGGTATAGCACATATGGGTATTGGACGTGCATCTGGAGATGACAGAGCTACAGAAGCTGCTAAAATGGCAATTAATTCTCCTCTTCTAGAAACTTCAATTGAAGGTGCAAAATCTGTATTGCTAAATATTACAGCTGGTTCAGATTTAGGAATCTTTGAAGTTAATGAAGCTGCTGATTTAATTAGAGATTGTGTTTCTGAAGATGTAAACTTAATCTTTGGTGCAGGTATTGATGAAACTCTTAAAGATGAGGTAAAAGTTACAGTTATAGCTACTGAATTTGATCAATATAAAGATGATAAAAAATCAAATAAAGCTTCAAATAACGAGCCCAGAAAAAGTATCTCTAGTACAGAAGCTGATGAAGAAGATAATGGCGAACTTAAAATCCCTTCTTTCTTGAGGATTAATAGAAATAAATAATTAGTGCCCCTTTTGGGGCCTTTTTTTATATGAGGTGGAAAGCATGAAATGTCCTTTTTGTGGTCATTTTGACTCAAAAGTAATAGATACAAGACCAACTGAAGAAGGCTCAACTATAAGGAGAAGGCGTGAATGCCTAAATTGTAATAAAAGATTTACAACTTATGAAAAAATAGAGCAAACTCCGATTATGGTGGTAAAAAAAGATGGAAATAGACAAGTTTTTGATAGAGAAAAAATAATAAATGGAATGATAAAGTCTTGCGAGAAAAGACCTGTCTCAGTAGTTGAAATTGAACATTCAGCAGATAATATAGAAAAACAAATTCAAAATTCTATGAAAAAAGAAATTTCATCTTTAGAAATTGGTGAAATGGTAATGAGAGAACTAAAAGAACTTGATGATGTCAGTTATGTAAGATTTGCATCTGTATATCGCGAGTTTAAAGATTTACAATCTTTTCTAGATGAATTAGAAAGTATCGTAAAAAAGAAGTGATATAATGAATTTATTTGAATTGAATATGCAAAATAATTTAAAGAATTTAGCACCTTTGGCTGATAGAATGAGACCAAGAAATCTAGATGAATTCGTAGGACAAAGTCATATTATTGGGGAAGGAAAATATTTAAATAGAGTTATAAAAAGTGATAGATTTAGCTCAATGTTATTCTGTGGGCCCCCAGGAGTAGGTAAAACTACATTGGCTAATATAATAGCTAAGTCAACTAATAAAAATTTTATTAAACTTTCAGCTGTGACTTCAAATTTAAAAGAACTCAGAGAAGTGTTATCGAAAGCAGAAGATTCTGTTAAGTTTGATAATGTTTCTACTATAGTTTTTATAGATGAAATTCATAGATTTAATAAAACACAACAAGATGCACTGCTGCCTTTTGTGGAAAGAGGAATAATAATATTAATTGGCGCCACTACTGAAAATCCCTATTTTGAAGTAAATAAGGCACTTCTTTCTAGAATGCATATTTTAAATTTAAACTCACTTAATAAAAAAGATTTAAATAAGTTAATCGATATGGCTTTAAATGATGAAGTGCGTGGACTTGGCAAAATGAATATAGAAATTACAAAAGACGCACGTGATATTTTAATAAATAATTCAAATGGTGATGGTAGATTTTTATTAAATTCACTTGAGATAGCAGCCCTATCGACAGATAAAAATTCTGAAAATATAATCGTAATTGGTGAAGAAGCAATTGTCAATTCACTTCAGATAAAAAATATAAAATATGATAAAAATGCTAATGAACATTATGATATTATCTCAGCATTTATAAAATCCATGAGAGGAACTGATCCAGATGCAGCACTAATTTATTTGGCTATGATGCTTGAAGGTGGAGAAGATATAAAATTTATTGCCAGAAGACTCATTATTTTTGCTTCTGAAGATATTGGAAATGCCGATCCAATGGCAATGGTAATGGCTTCTTCTTGTTTTAACAGTATAAATGCAGTAGGTATGCCCGAAGCGAAATTAATTTTGGCACAAACTGTAACATATCTTGCCAGCGCAGAAAAATCAAATGCGAGTTATGTTGGTATAAACAAGGCTGTAGATGATGTTGGTGCAGAAGCGAACATCTTTATTCCTAAGTATATTAGAGATAAAAATAATCCTGCAAATGACACTAATATTAAATACAAATATCCTCATAATTATGATAATGCTTTTGTAGAACAAAGCTATATTCCCAAAAATTTTGAAGGAAAAACATATTACACACCAAAATGTATAGGCTACGAAAAGAAAATTAAGAGGCGCTTGGATAAACTAAAAAACAGGTAAAAATAGACAAAAACTAAACATTAATTGACAAAAAATATAATTAATAATATACTAAAACATTATAAGTATGATAAGTAGGAGGAGTTATGGGAATTAGTATAAGAGATATTTTTTTGAGCCCAGAAAAGTATTTAGATAAAGAAATCACTGTTGAAGGCTGGATTAAGACAGCTAGGGCTTCAAAGAATTTTGGATTTATAGAATTAACTGACGGAACTGTATTTAAACCTATTCAAATTGTTTATGGTAAAGATCTTGAAAATTTTGGAGAAATAGATAAATATACAATTAGTTCATCACTTAAAGTACAAGGCAAACTAGTACAATCTCCTGGTAAGAATCAATCTTTTGAGATTCAAGCAAGTAAAATTGAAGCTGAAAGTGTTTCTGATGCGTCATATCCATTGCAAAAGAAAAGGCACACAATGGAATATTTAAGAACGATAGCTCATTTGAGACCACGTTCAAACACTTTCAATGCTGTATTTAGGGTAAGATCTTTAATAGCATATGCTATTCACAAATTCTTTCAAGAAAAGGGTTTTGTATATGTACATGCTCCAATAATAACAGCTTCCGATGCTGAAGGCGCTGGAGAAATGTTCCAAGTTACTACTATTGATATGGATAAATTATTGCATTCTGGAGCAGATAAAGTGGATTATTCTATGGACTTTTTTAATAAGAAAACAAGTTTAACTGTTTCTGGACAGCTAGAAGCCGAAGCATTTGCGTTGGCATTTAAAAATATTTATACATTTGGTCCGACATTTAGAGCAGAAAATTCAAATACTCAAAGACATGCTGCTGAATTTTGGATGATAGAACCAGAAATTGCCTTTGCAGATTTAAATGTAAATATGGATATAGCTGAAGAGATGTTAAAGTATATAATTACTTATGTGCTAGAGAATGCACCTAATGAGTTGGAATTTTTTAATAATTTTATTGACAAAAATCTCTTAGAAAGATTACACAATGTTGTGGATAATGAGTTTGCTAGAATAACATATACTGAAGCTATCGAAATCCTTGAAAAAGCTGATAGAGAATTTAAATACCCAGTTAAATGGGGAATAGATTTACAGACAGAGCATGAAAGATATATCACAGAGGAAGTATATAAGAAACCTGTTTTTGTAACTAATTATCCAAAAGAAATCAAAGCTTTTTATATGTATGAAAATGAAGATAAAAAAACAGTGGCGGCAATGGATTTATTAGTTCCAGGTGTTGGGGAAATAATAGGTGGCTCTCAAAGAGAACACAGAATTGAAATTTTAGAAGATAAAATGAAGAACATGGGAATGGAAATGGACACTTATAATTGGTATCTTGATTTAAGGAGATATGGTTCTGTTGTTCATTCTGGATATGGGCTAGGTTTTGAAAGAGCTGTAATGTATATAACGGGAATGAAAAATATTAGAGATGTAATACCATTCCCTAGAACAGTTGGTAATGCTGAGTTTTAGGAGAAAATAATGAGAGAATATAAACCAAATATAATTGAAAAAAAGTGGCAAGACTTTTGGGATGAACACGAAACTTTTGTATGTGAAAACAATTCTGAGAAAGAAAAATTTTACGCATTAGTAGAGTTTCCATATCCTTCTGGGCAAGGCCTTCATGTTGGTCATCCAAGACCATATACTGCTCTTGATATAGTTTCAAGAATGAAAAGAATGCAGGGGTATAATGTTTTATATCCTATGGGTTGGGATGCTTTTGGTCTTCCTACTGAAAATTTTGCTATTAAAAATAAAATACATCCAGCAGTTGTAACTAAAAATAATGTGGATCACTTCAAACGTCAATTAAAATCAATTGGTTTTTCTTTTGACTGGTCAAGGGAAATAAATACTACTGATCCAAATTATTATAAGTGGACTCAATGGATTTTTCTTCAATTATTTAATAAAGGACTGGCATATAAAAAAGAAATGCCGATTAACTGGTGTCCTTCTTGTAAAGTAGGACTTTCTAACGAAGAAGTTATTGGTGGCAAATGTGAAAGATGCGGACATGTAGTTGTCAGAAAAGTTAAAAGTCAATGGATGCTTAAGATTACTGAATATGCTGATAGACTTATAGAAGATTTAGATGGTCTTGATTTCATAGACAGAGTTGTAGCTCAACAAAAAAATTGGATTGGAAGAAGTGAAGGTGCAAGTATATTTTTCAACTTGAAAGATATTGATGAAAAACTTGAAGTATTTACAACTAGACCTGATACTATTTTTGGTTCAACATATATGGTTATAGCACCAGAACATCCAATAATTGATAAATATAGCAATAAAATTGAAAATTTAGAAGAAATCAAGAATTATCGTGAGGAAGTTTCTAAAAAGAGTGATTTTGAAAGAACTCAATTTGAAAAAAATAAAACCGGTGTAGAAGTTAAAGGAATTAGAGCAATTAATCCATTAACTGATAAAGAAATTCCAGTTTGGATATCTGACTATGTTATGATGGGTTATGGAACTGGTGCGATAATGGCAGTTCCTGGACACGATGATAGAGATTATGATTTTGCCAAGAAATTTAAGCTAGATATAATTCCTGTCATTGAAGGCAGCGATTTAAGTGAAGCTGCAAATACTGATACCTCTACTGGAAAAATGATTAATTCTGGATTTTTAAATGGCCTTGAAGTTAAAGATGCCATTGGAAAAATGATTGATTATTTAGAAGAAAATAAAATTGGAGAAAGAAAAGTCAATTATAAATTGCGTGACTGGGTATTTTCTAGACAAAGGTATTGGGGGGAACCAATTCCAGTAGTACATTGTGAAAAATGCGGCTATGTTCCTCTATCAGAGGAAGATTTACCTCTACTTTTGCCAGAGGTTGAAAATTATGAGCCAACAGATTCAGGTGAGTCACCTCTTGCAAAAATGACTGATTGGGTAAATACTACTTGTCCAAAATGTGGTTCTCCGGCAAAAAGGGAAACGGATACTATGCCACAATGGGCAGGTTCATCTTGGTATTTTTTAAGATACACTGATCCTAAAAATGATAAAGAGCTTGCAAGTAAAGAGGCACTTCGATATTGGACACCTGTAGATTGGTACAATGGCGGAATGGAACACACAACTTTACACCTTCTTTATTCTAGATTCTGGCATAAGTTCTTATATGATATAGGAGTTGTTCCTACTAAAGAACCTTATGCTAAAAGAACTTCTCATGGTATGATACTTGGATCGAATAACGAAAAAATGTCCAAATCTAGAGGCAATGTTATAAATCCAGATGATATTGTTAACGAATATGGTGCCGATACCCTCAGATGCTATGAGATGTTTATAGGTGATTTTGAAAAACCTGTTCCATGGTCTGAAAATGGTGTGAAAGGCTGCCGTAGATTTATGGAAAGAGTTTGGAACCTGCAAGATATATTAACTGATGGAGAGCAATACAGTGAAGAGCTAGTTTCTGAAATTCATAAAACTATTAAAAAGGTCACAAGTGATTATCCAAATCTAAAGGCAAATACAGCTATTGCACAACTCATGAGCCTCGCTAACGAATTTAACGATTTAGGCAAAATTACAAAAGAAGACTTGAGGACATTTTTGATACTTCTAAATCCTGTGGCACCGCACATTACTGAAGAAATGTGGGAAATTTGTGAGTTGGGTGGAGTTTTAAATGAAATGGCTTGGCCTAAATTTGATGAGTCAAAGACAATAGACAATGAAATTGAAATTCCAGTGCAATTTAACGGAAAAGTAAGATTTACTATAAAGATTCATAGAGATGCATCTGAAGATGAAGTTCTAAAAATTGCCGAGTCTGACGATTTATTTAATCGCAATGTTGAATCAAAAAAGGTTATAAAGAGAATTTATATTCCTAATAAAATTTTAAATATAGTTGTAAAATAATATGATAAGCACTTTAATTAGTGCTTATTATTCTCTAAGGAGAGTTTAAATGAAAAGTATGACAGGTTATGGTTTAGGCGAGCAAAAAGATGAAAATTTTCAAATTAAAATTGAGATTAAATCTGTTAATAATAGGTATCTAGATATCAATCCAAGAATGCCAAGATTTATCACATATACCGAAGAAGATGTGAAAAGTCTTATAAAGAAAAAATTAAACCGTGGCAAAGTTGATGTATTTATTAGTTTTGATTTTTTGAATTCTGATGATTTAAATATTGAAGTTGATTATGAATTAGCTAAAAAGTATTATGATGCAGGTATAATTATGAGTTCTAAATATGATATGCAAAATGATATCACAACTTCAAAAATACTTTCTCTTCCTGATGTGGTAAAAATATCTCAAAGAGAATTTGATACGAATTTTGTTAAAGATTCCTTGCTACAAGTTGTAGACGAAGCTGTAAACAACTTAATATATATGAGAGAAAAAGAAGGACTAAAAATAAAGGAAGATTTTAAAGTTAAATTATTAAATATAGAACAATTAGTTGGTAAAATTAAACTAAGAGAACCTATAACCTTACAAGAAAATGAAGATAAATTAAAAAATAGAATTAAAAAATATCTAGAAGAAAGTCAAATTGAAGAATCGAGGATTTTAACAGAAATTGCGATCTTATTAGATAAATTATCAATAGATGAGGAAATTACTAGATTAAATATACATGTTAAGAATTTTAATGATATAATTGAATCTAATACAGTCGTAGGTCGTAAATTAGATTTTTTATTACAAGAATTTAATAGGGAAGCAAATACTATTGGTTCTAAATCAAATGATATTGAAATTTTAAATTTAGTAGTGGAGTTAAAATCTGAAATAGAAAAACTTCGAGAACAAGTACAAAATGTTGAATAGGAGTTTGTATGATTAATATTGGTTTTGGAAATATGATCAATGAATCTAGAATTATAGCTGTTCTTTCTCCAGATTCTGCTCCTTTAAAAAGACTTATTAGCGATTCGAGAGAAAAAAACAATGTAATAGATGCAACATATGGAAGAAGGACAAGATCTATAGTTGTTATGGATAATACACAAATAATTCTAGCGAGTGTTGCACCTCAAACAATATATTCGAGAATAAAAAATGATTAGGATGGTGATAATTTGGACGGAGGATTTTTATTAGTTCTTTCAGGACCTTCTGGTTCAGGAAAGGGTACAGTAAGTCAAGCTTTAATGGAAAAAAATGATGATATTATTTTTTCTACATCAGTAACTACAAGGACTCCTCGCCCTGGGGAAATAAATGGTGAAAACTACTTTTTCACCTCAATAGAAGAATTTGAAAGAATGGTAGATAATGATGAACTTCTAGAGCACGCTTTTGTGCATACAAATTATTATGGAACGCCTAAGAAGTTTGTTTTTGATGAAATTGATAAAGGGGAAATAGTCCTTTTAGAAATAGATGTGCAAGGAGCTTTACAAGTTAAGAAAAAATATAAGGATGCTGTCTTTGTATTTTTAATTCCGCCTACTATGGATGAATTAAAATCAAGACTTGTAAAAAGAGATACTGAAACAGAAGATGAAATAGAAACAAGATATAGAAATGCCTTTAAGGAATTAGATTTTGTTGGAGAATATGATTACTTTGTAATTAACGATGTTATTGAGAATGCTGTTAATGATATAGAAGATATAATAGCAGCAGAAAAATTGCGTGTTAAAAGACACAAAGATATTAAAAGAGAAGTGCAAGCAGAAGAGAGGAAGAATAAAAAATGATAATACCATCTTTTAAAGAAATTAGAGAAAAGACAAGTTCTCGCTATGAACTTGTGATGTTGGTTTCAAAAAGAGCTAGAAAATTAGTGGATAATAATCCTAAACTTGTAGAGACAAAAAATCAAAAACCAGTTACTGTAGCAATAGAAGAAGTGATGGCTGGTAAGATTAAATTTGGCAAGCCTATGTCTGATTATAAATATAATGAAAAGATTAAAGAAGAAAGAGCTTTTCTAATTGAAAAATTAAAAAACGAATCATATAGCGAAATAAATTCACAAGGTGACTACGAAGAGGAATAAAATGTTAAAAAACAAAAATATTCTACTGGGTGTTACTGGAGGTATTGCGGCTTATAAATCTCCTGGAATTTGTAGCCTTTTGAGAAAACAAGGAGCAGAAGTAAAAGTAGTAATGACTGAAAATGCTACTAAATTTGTGACACCCCTAACTTTTCAAACTATGTCGAACAATGTGTGTCATTTAGAAATGTTTAATCAGCTGTTTAATATGGATGTTGAACACATTTCTCTTGCTAAATGGGCAGATATAATAGTTATTGCTCCAGCAACTGCCAATGTTATTGGAAAATTTGCAAATGGGATATCAGATGATATGCTCACGACAATCCTTATGGCTTCAAGATGTCCAGTGATGATTGCTCCAGGTATGAATACGGTAATGCTAAACTCGAAAGCTAACCAAAATAACTTGGATATTCTAAAAGAACGTGGAGTAATTGTTTTAGATACTGCTACTGATATACTTGCATGCAATGATTATGGAAGTGGCAAAATGCTGGAACCAAAAGAAATTGTTAATGAGATTGATACAGCTCTTGCAAAAAAAGATTTGAAAGGCAAAAATATCGTGATAACTGCGGGTCCTACTATTGAGCCGCTCGATCCAGTGAGGTATTTGACAAATCATTCTTCTGGCAAAATGGGCTATGCTTTAGCTGAAAATGCTAAAAAACGTGGGGCTAAAGTTACTCTCATTTCAGGTCCAACTACTATACAAGTGCCTAAGGTAGATAATTTTGTTTCTGTAAAAACTACAAGAGATATGTTTGAAGCTGTTGGTGAATTTTTTGATAAGGCAGATGTATTAATAAAATCAGCTGCGCCTGCGGATTACCGCCCAAAACATTATTCGGATGAGAAAATTAAAAAAACTGCACAGGGTGATTTAGATAATATTGAAATGGAAAAAAATCCAGATATCGCTCTTCATTATGGTGCATTGAAGAAAAATCAGATAATTGTAGGATTTGCAGCAGAATCTACAAATATTTATCAATACGCAAAAGAAAAGTTGGATAAAAAGAATTTTGATATGATAGTAGTAAATAATATTAAGAAAGAAGGTGCTGGTTTTGGCACTGACACGAATATTGTTTCAATTATCGATAAAAACAGTACAACTGATTTAGAAATAATGAGTAAAAAAGAACTTGCAAATGAAATTTTAGACAGAGTACAAAAACTTATGAGCTAGAGAAATCTAGCTCTTTTGTAGGTGAAGAGATGTTTGTTGATATTTTTATTGAAAATAATTTTCAAAAAATAGATTCTTTATATACATATATTGCTGATAGTGATATGAATATTGGAGTTGGAAAAAGAGTCCTCGTTAGTTTTGGAAATAGCTACAGAGTGGGGATTATTTTAAAAACATATAAAGACTATAAAGGAAATTATTTAAATAAATTAAAGAAAATTGAAAAAGTATTAGATGATGAACCTATAATTTCAGATGATTTAATAGAACTTGGATTATGGATGAAGGATAGATATTTAGTAGGTTATTCAAAAGCATTTGCTCCTATTTTGCCGCCTGGTAATTTGCAGAAAATTAAAAAAAAGATTGAAATTATCAAATATCCATCAGGTGATGATCTTAAAAAATTAAACTCAATTAATTTAAATACTTTTTATGAAGATTTAGAAGACAATGAAAAAAATATAATTGCCGGTCTAAGAAAGAAAAATTATATAAAATATAAATATTTGCCTATAACAGAAATCAAACCTAAAATGCTAAATTTTATTAAGATATCTAAAAATATTGATTTAAAATTGATGGAAGATTTGACAGATAAACAGATACAGGTTTTTAATTATATTAAGGATAAATCTCAAGTATCAAGGAAAGAATTGATGCAAAATCTTCAGATTTCTTACTCGCCAATTAAAACATTAATTGAAAGAGGACTAATAGAAGAGTTCAAAAAAGAAGTTTCTAGGACTCCACAAACTGTAAGAACAATTAGTAACTCACACAGGCTAAATGAGGAGCAACAAAGGGCATATAAAAACATTCTCAAAACCAAGAAAGAAGTTTCGCTTCTATATGGTCTCACAGGAAGTGGAAAAACTGAGGTTTATTTACATCTTGTAAAAAGAGTTATAGAGCAAGGTGGGGATGTAATAGTTTTAGTTCCAGAGATTGGACTTACCCCGCAAATGATAGATAGATTTAAAAATAGATTTGGAAATAAAGTAGCCATCATACATTCAAAATTATCTTCAGGTGAAAGATATGATGAATATAGAAAAGTCTTAAATGGAGAAGTAAATATAGTAGTAGGTGTGAGATCTGCGGTATTTGTACCATTTAAAAATTTGAAGATGATTATCATAGATGAATCTCACGATTCTTCATATAGTTTTCATGATAATTTAAAGTATGACACTATTGAAGTTGCAATAATGAGAATGAAAAATAAAGGTAAAGTTCTTTTAGGTTCTGCAACCCCTTCAATTGAAAGCTATTTTTGTGCAGAAAAAAACATTTATAATTTACAAACTTTAAAAAATAGAGCCACTAAAGGGGCAGTTCTGCCAAAGACTACAATAGTAGATATGCGAGATGAGTTAATCAAAGGAAATATCTCCATATTTAGTAAAGAATTACAGGATTCAATTAATCAAAAACTCAAAGATAAAGAACAAATTATCCTATTTTTAAATAGGAGAGGTTTTTCGAATTTTATATCTTGCAGATCTTGTGGCGAGGTTATAAAATGTGATAATTGCGATATATCTATGACTTATCATAAATCTAAATCAAGGTTAATTTGTCATTATTGCGGAAGTACAAAGCTATTGCCACATAAATGTCCAAGCTGTGGATCAAAATTTATTAAGCAATTTGGGATAGGAACCCAAAAAGTTGAAGAAGAAGTTAAAAAATTATTTCCAAATGCTAGAGTTTTGAGAATGGACAGAGACACTACCTCAAAGAAAAATTCTTATGATAAATTTTATAAGAATATAAAGGATGGTAAAGCTGATATAATTGTAGGAACACAAATGATTTCCAAAGGTTTTGATTTTGAAAATGTAACATTAGTTGGTATAATAGCTGCTGATTTATCTATGTATGTTTCTGACTATAGAGCTACAGAGAATACATTTCAATTGATAACGCAAGTATCAGGTAGAGCAGGTAGAGCTTCAAAAAAAGGCGAGGTTATAATACAGACTTATAATCCGACAAGTGATGTAATTAAATTTTCTGCTCAAGGCGATTTTGAAGATTTTTATGATTATGAGCTTTCTGAAAGGAAACTTTATGAATATCCTCCTTTTACAAAACTAATAGATATTGAAGTTTCTTCAATTGATGAAAATTTATCTTATAAATGGACAGATAAGATATTAAAACTAATTGGCGAAAACTCTAAAGGTATTAATATCAAAGTTACAAATTTGATAAAAATGCCGAAAATAAAACAAAGATATAAAACAAAATTTACTATAAAGATAAGCCCCAAAGAGCTTACTTTGTTACTTGACATATTAAATCGGGTAATAATAAATAGTAAAATAAAAGATGAATTAAAAGTATATTTAAATATAGAATTTTAAGGTGATAAAATGGCAAAAAGAGTAATAAGAACTGATTCTGACCCTCTTTTAAGAAAAACTTCAAAAGAGGTTTCTAAATTTGACGATAGATTAAAAATATTAATTGATGATATGTTTGAAACTATGGATGAAGCACCAGGAGTTGGATTGGCAGCTCCTCAAGTTGGCATTCTTAAAAGAGTTATTGTAGTAGATGACAGAGAAGAAGAAAATAGAAAACGAATGTGTATGATAAACCCTGTAATAACTCGTAAAGAAGGGGAAGATTGCGATATAGAAGGTTGTCTTTCAGTTCCGTTAAAACAAGGTAGTGTTAAGAGAGCCACAGATATTGATGTAGAATATATGAATCTTCAGGGCGAAAAGAAAAGTTTAAATGCAAGAGATTATTTTGCTAGAATTATTCAGCATGAAGTTGATCATTTAGATGGTATACTTTTTACAGACAAAGCTATAGACATATATATTCCAAAAGAGGCTAAGCGATGAAATTTATATTTATGGGTACTCCTGAGTTTGCTGTACCAATTTTAGAACGACTTAATAATCTAGGCGAAATTTCTCTAGTTGTTTCTCAAGAAGATAAGAGAAAAGGCAGAGGTAAAAAGATTAAAGAGACACCAGTTAAACTAAAGGCTCAGAAACTAGGTCTCGAAGTTTATCAGCCAGCAGATATCAATTCAGAAGAATCAATTCTGAAATTAAAATCTCAAGAAGCAGATATCATTGTGGTTGTTGCTTATGGCCAGATATTAAATGATGAGATACTAAAGCTTGGTAAGAAATATATAGTAAATGTGCATGCGTCTTTATTGCCTAAACTAAGAGGTGCTGCTCCTATCAACAGAGCTATAATAGAGGGTTTTGAAAAAACAGGTGTTAGTTTAATGCAAGTAGAAAAAGGACTTGATAGTGGCGGAGTAAGTCATGTTAAAGAAATTTATATTGATGATATGAATGCAGGTCAGTTAGAGCATAAACTATCTATGCTTGGTGCTGATTTACTCGAAGAATTCATTAAGGAAGCAGAATTAGAAAAAATAAATTTCATACCTCAAGATGATAGCCAAAAAACTTATGCTGAAAAGATTGATAAAAACACATTAAAATTAGATTTTAATAATAAATCTAAAGATTTAGTCAACCAAATTCGTGGTTTAAGCCCAAAATATGGAGCAAGATTTTTCTACAAAGATAAGCTATTTAAAATATATCGGGCTGAGATTATCGAAGAAAATCGAGAAATTATGCCTGGAACTATATTAAAATCGAGCAATTCTTTTTTAATTAAGACTTTAGATGCTGCTATTTCAGTCAAAGAAATACAAGCCCCTGGCAAGAAAGTAATGAATATTGAGGACTTTTTGAGAGGTAATTCTTTTGAAAAGGGATATTTAATAGGAGGCAACTAAAATGTATGGATATAATGGTTTTTATGGATTTAATTATTTGATTTATATTTTACCTGGTATACTTCTAGCTATGTATGCTCAAGCCAAAATTAGTTCTGCATATAATAAATATAGAAAAGTTTCAGCTTCAACTTATATGACAGGAGCTGAGGCTGCAAGAGAAATATTAGACAGAAATGGGCTAACTGATGTTACAATAAGAAAAATAAATGGCACTTTGACAGATCATTATGATCCTAGGAATAAAACTTTGAACTTATCTGATGATGTGTACAGAAATAGTTCTATATCTTCAATTTCTATAGCTGCTCATGAGGTGGGTCATGCTCTGCAACATGCACAAGGATATGTACCTCTTAAAATTAGGGCAACTTTAGTACCTTTGGCAAACTTAGGAACACAGCTCAGTTATATTTTTATTATTTTAGGCTTTATATTTTCTATATTTTGGATAAAATTAGGGGTAAGTTTGTTCTTTTTTGCTGTTTTATTTCAAATAGTTACTTTGCCAGTAGAATACAATGCTTCAAACAGAGCAAAAAGAGAACTAGCCAATGGAATATTAGCTGAAGAAGACCTAAAAGGGACGGAAAAAGTATTAAGTGCAGCTGCGCTAACTTATTTAGCTGCAACTTTAGTGGCAATTGGTCAATTTTTAAGACTACTAAGTATTTTTGGTGGTAGAAGAGATTGAAAAAGACTACTAGAGAAAAAGCTTTGTTAATTCTAAATGATGTATTTTATAAAGGTGCTTTTTTAGAAGAACAATTAGAAATATTAAAACAATCTAAGTTAGATAACAGGGACTACACCTTTATTCGTGAAATTACTACTGGCGTAGTACGAAATAGAACGTATTTAGATTATGTTATAAAAACTAATTCTAAGATTAAATTTAATAAAATTCACAAGATAATTTTAACTATACTAGAAATGGCAATATATCAGATGTTTTTTTTAGATAGAGTTCCAAATTATTCGATAGTTTCTGAATCGGTAGAATTAGCTAAGATTTATGGCAATCGTGGTTCTGTTGGTTTTGTAAATGGAATATTAAGAGCTATATCTAAAAATAATGAAATGCCACAAGTCAAAATAAAAGACAGTATAGATAATTTAAGCACATATTATTCGCACCCTAAGTTTTATACTGATTTTTTTTATAATAATTATTCAGAGGATTTTGCTAAAAAGTTGCTAAAGGCCAATAATCAAATCCCTCCCTTTACGATTAGAATAAATACTATAAAAACTGATAGAGAAAGCTTCATAAAAAAGCTTTTAGAAGAGGGTTTTAGTTATGAAGAAACTCCGTATAAATTTGCTCTAAATATAAAGAATCCTGAAGGAATAATAGATAGTTTGCTATTTAAAGAAGGATATTTTTATGTTCAAGATTTAGCTTCTATCTTGGTTTCAGTTTATTTAAATCCTACACCTAACTCGCAGGTTTTGGATTTATGTGCAGCTCCTGGAGGGAAAAGCACACATTTATCTGCTTTGATGGGAAATACTGGTCAGATAGTAGCTTGCGACAAGAATAAAGCTAAGATTAATATTATTAAAAGTAATGCTAGTAGACTAGGAGTAACAAATATAATTACAAAAGTCAATGACGCACAAGTTAATAATGATAATTTTGTGAATAAATTTGATTATTGTCTAGTAGATGCTCCCTGCTCAGCTATAGGTTTATATCGCAAGAAACCAGATATAAAATGGAATAAAGATATTGCTGATATTAAACAATTATCTGAAATCCAATTAGAAATATTAGAAAATGCCAAAAACTATATTAAAACTGGTGGAATTTTATTATATTCTACTTGTTCTGTTTCTAAAATTGAAAATGAAGATGTAATAACACAATTTTTGAAGAATAATTCAAATTTTGTGATAAAAAAAATTGAGAATAAAGATACTTATAAAATGTTTCCTCATATTAATAATAGTGATGGATTTTCAATGACTATGCTCGTAAAAAATAGTCAAAGACTTTCTTAATTTTTACATTTTTGTTTCTATTGTTTATAGTTCAGTGGTATAATATATGGGATTATAGGTGATTAAATGGATTTAAATTCTATGTATATAGATGAATTACGCGATTTTTTTGTTTCCAAAGGCGAAAAATCATTTAGAGGCAATCAGCTATTTACATTTTTGCATGATAAAAAAAGAATTGATATCGAAAATTCAAATTTATCAGCAAAAGCTTTAGAAATTATAAAGAATGAGAAAATTACAACAATTGAAATATATAAAATGTATTCGTCTGAAATTGACGAGACAAGAAAAATGCTTTTCAAATTAGAAGATGATAATCTAATAGAAGGCGTATTGATGAAATACAAATTTGGTTATTCTCAGTGCATATCCACACAAGTGGGTTGTAAAATGAGTTGTGGTTTTTGTGCTTCAACAAAAGATGGAGTTATCAGAAATTTGAGTGCTTCTGAGATGTTAGGTCAAATCTACGCTGTTGAAAATCATTTCAATATTACAATTAGTAATGTTATACTTATGGGTAGTGGAGAACCTTTAGATAATTATGATGAAGTTATTCGATTTATCAGACTACTCCATGATGAAAAAGGACACAATCTTAGCTATAGGAATATTACTTTATCTACTTGTGGTTTAGCTGATAAAATCAGGGATTTAGCAGATGAGGATATTCCTATTAATTTAGCTGTTAGTTTACATCAGACCAATGACACTGATAGATCTAAACTGATGCCTATAAACAGAAAATTCAACTTGGAAGCTTTAAAAAAAGCATTGATATATTATCAAGATAAGACGAATAATAGAATAACTTTTGAATATACCTTAATCGAAGGACAAAATGATAAAGATTCTAATGTTAAAGAATTAAAAATTTTTACGCATGGTTTGAAAACTCATATAAATTTAATTCCACTTAATCCTATAGAAGAATTTAATGAAAAAAGACCTAATTCTTTTGGAATTCAAACTTTTAAGAATAAATTAGAAAATGAAAATATGAATGTAACTATTAGAAGAGAGTTAGGTTCAGACATTAGCGCTTCATGTGGACAACTAAGGCGCAGAGTCAAGAGGTGAAATTTATGAAAGTAGTTTATGCTACAAATGTGGGCAACTACAGGAAAAATAATGAAGATAGTTATTATGTAGATTCTTCAAAGAAGCTATTTGTTTTGGCAGATGGAATGGGAGGACATTTAGCTGGCGAAACCGCTTCTACTATGGCTACTGAAATAATTGCCAAAGATTTTGAAAAATTACCCATAAATCCTAAGATTGAGGATATAATGGACATGACAGTTGAATCAATTAAAGATGCTAATTTAGAAATCTTTACAAAATCTAAAAATATAGATGATTTTAGAGGTATGGGAACAACTGTATCAATGGGCTATATATTGAAAGATACATTTATATACTCTAATGTAGGAGATTCAAGAATTTACTCAATTAAAGAGAATATTGAACAGTTAACTAGAGATGATTCTTTCGTCAACTATTTATTGGAAATAGGCGAAATTACTGAAGACGAAGCTAAAGTTCATCCCAAGAAAAATGTACTTACTAGGGCTTTAGGTACAAATGATGATGTTGATGTTTTAGTTAATAACTTAAAATTAGCTGAAAATGAAATTATTCTTTTGTGCTCTGATGGTCTTACTAATATGGTTTCAGATAATGAAATATATAAAATTGTAAAAAATAATTCACCGGAAATCGCTCGAGATAAATTATTAGAACTTGCATTAAAGAATGGTGGAATGGATAATATTACATTTATTTTAATATATAACGAGTAGGTGTGGCATGATAAATAAAGTATTAGCAAATAGATATGAAATATTAGAAAAAATTGGCACAGGTGGCATGGGTAATGTATTTAAAGCCCATGATAGAAGATTAGATAGAATTGTTGCAATTAAAGTATTAAAAATGGAGTACAATGAAGACAACAATTTTATTAGAAAATTTAAAAGAGAGTCCCTTGCTGCGGCAAGTATATCTCATCCTAATATTGTTAGTATTTATGATGTAGGTAGTGAGATAATGGATGATCAAGAAGTTCATTATATAGTAATGGAATTTATTGATGGTAAAACTTTAAAAGAACTTATAAACGATGAAGGAAGACTTTCAGAAAAGCGAGCTTTAAATTATTGTATACAAATCGCCGAAGCTCTTAAAGTTGCTCATTCAAAACATATTGTTCATCGAGATATAAAATCTCAAAATATAATGGTTACTAGAGATGATAGAGTAAAAGTTACTGATTTTGGTATTGCAAGAGTTGCTGATAATACTACTGTTACTGCAACTAATGCTGTTATGGGTTCAGTACATTATTTTTCTCCAGAACAAGCACGAGGCGTCAAAGTTGACAATCGATCAGATATTTATTCATTGGGAATTGTATTATATGAGATGTTAACAGGAAAACTACCTTTTGATGCTGATAATCCTGTATCAGTCGCACTTATGCAAGTGCAGTCTCCTATGCCTAGACCATCTGATACTATAAGGAGTCTAAGTCCAGATGTGGATCATCTTGTTTTAAAAATGACTGATAAAGTTCCAAATAAAAGGTATGCTGATGTCTTTGAATTAATAAAAGATATAAAAGGTTATACTATGGGGACAAGGTCAATAACGAATAACACAGTTAATACAGGTAATGATAGAACTGCTGTAGTCACACCACCACTAATTAATAATAGATATAACAGGTCTAACAAAAAACCTATACAAACAGATGAGCCAAAGCCTTCTAGGCAAAAGAGGGTAAAAAAGAAAAAATCTGTAGCACCAGCTATTCTTGGAATATTTTCTGCAATTGTGATAATTGCACTATTGGTATATATCGTTCCTAAGGCAATTAAAGGAATGAATGATTCAAATGAAGTTGAAAAAATAATTGTAGAAAGCTATGTCGGAAAAACTAGACAAGAAGCTGAAGAACTTTTAAATGCTCAAGGTCTTACAATGTCTGTAAAAACTTCCGAAGATGAAACACAGCCAGATGGTATTGTGCTTAGTCAAAATCCTGATAAAGGAGAAGAGGTAGAAAAAGGTTCCACAATAACTTTAGAAATAAATGAGTTGCCTGACACATCACCAGTTCCACCACTAAGAGGCCTTTCTTTAGAAGAAGCTAAAAAAGCTCTTGAGGAAAATTCTTTAAAGCTAGGAACAGTTGAAGAAGAATTTAATGAAGAAGTTGAAAAAGGCAAGATAATTTCATCAAATCCTGAAAGTGGATATTCTGTCAATAGAGGTTCTGCAGTAAAGGTTGTAGTTTCTAAAGGAATTGATGATACACCAATTAAGCTTAGCAATTACACGGGAATTGATCAAAATGATGTAGTAAGTCAACTTAAAGATTTGGGAATAGATGTTGTTATAAAAACTGGAACTAGTAATAAAGTTGATGTAGGACAAGTTTATGATATGGAACCAAAATCTGGTGAAACTGTGAAAAAAGGTGATACCGTAACGATTTATGTATCAGAAGGTGCGAAAAATGATACAGAAATAGAAGAGGACGATGAAACTAAAGAAAATAAAACAGATTTTAATCAAGTAAATTATGTTAAAGTTAAGGTTCCAGATGATGGACAAACTCATAAAGTTATTGCAAGACGAATAAAAGATTATAATGGAAATAATGATGGAAGTAAAGTTTGGGATTACAATATTGATCCAGGCGAAACTTCTAATGTAGAATTAGTTGGACCAGGTGAATACGAAATTTATGTGGACGATAGTCTTGTTAAGACTGAAGTAGTGAAATAATGAAAGGTAAAATCATTAAATTAACTGGTGGCTTTTATTATATAAAGGCAGGCGACCAAATATATGAAACTCGTGCTAGAGGTAACTTTAGACATCAAAATGTTGCTCCAATCGTTGGCGACAATGTAGAATTTAAGTATGAAGAAAATAGTCTGGGATATATTGAAAAAGTATATCCCAGAAAAAATATGCTCACAAGACCACGTGTGGCAAATGTGGATACAGCTTTAATAGTAGTGCCTGTAAAAGATCCAAAATATAATCTAATGTTAATTGATAAAACTATAGTACAAGCTGAATTCGAAGGTATAGATATTGCTGTTGTAATTAACAAAAAAGATTTAGATGAAGACGATGCTAAAAATCTTTATAATATATATGATAAATCTGGGTTTAAAACATTTACTATTTCGGCAATTACGGATAAATACTTAGCAGAATTAAAAGAATATTTAAACGACAAAACTGTTGCACTTTGTGGAGTAAGTGGTGCAGGAAAGTCTTCATTAACATCTAATATTTTGAACAAAGAAGTTGAAATAGGAAAAATATCAAACAAAACGAAACGTGGAAAACATACTACAAGACATGTGGAGTTAATATACTCAGATAATATCTATATATTCGATACACCGGGATTTTCTTCAATTGACTTAAATATTGATTATGAACACTTAAAATTATATTTTAGGGAATTTGATAAATATAAAAATTTATGTAAATTTAATAATTGTAATCATATCAATGAGCCAAAATGTGGGGTAAAAGAAGCAGTCTTAAATGGAGAAATTGCCAATTCGAGATACGAAAATTATAGGCAGATTTTTCAAGAATTAAAAAGTAGAGGAGAATACAAATGATATCACCATCTATACTTTCGGCAAATTTTAGTAACTTAGAAAAAGAATTTAATATAATGAATGAGGAACAAGTTAACTTTATACATTTAGATATAATGGATGGAAATTATGTACCAAACATATCTTTTGGTCCTGGTGTTATAAAAAGTCTTAGAACACTTACAGACATTTGTTTTGACACCCATCTTATGATTAATAATCCAGAAAAATTTATAGAAGAATTTGCAAAAGTGGGTTCGGAAATTATTACTATTCATCCTGATTCAACAATTCATCTAAATAGAACTATTTCTTTAATCAAGTCTTTTGGATTAAAAGCTGGGCTAGCAATTAATCCACATCAATCAATTGATGTTCTAGACTATACCATTGAGGATTTAGATCTCGTTCTTGTGATGAGTGTAAATCCTGGTTTTGGCGGTCAAAGTTTTATTGATAATTCTCTTAGAAAAATTAACTCTATTAGAGATTTAATTGAGAAGAGAAAATTAGAGACTATGATAGAGGTTGATGGTGGAATTAAATTAAATAATGCAAAAAAAGTATTAGATGCAGGTGCAGATATATTGGTAGCTGGTTCTGCTATATTCGATGGTAAAAATACAAGAGAAAATATTAGAAAATTTAAGGGCTTATTATGAAAAAGGCCCTTTTAATTTCTGGTGGCAGAAAAGTTTCAAAATATTTAATAGAAAAATATTCAGACAGATATATAATTATAGCAGATAGTGGAGCTGAATTATTAAAAAACTATAATTTGAGAGCAAATTTAGTGATAGGTGATTTAGATTCAATAAATGGAGAAACTTTAAAATATGTAAATGATATTGGTATAAAAATATACAAGTTTCCTGTAAAAAAAGATTTGACTGATACTCATTTGTGTGTGGAGTATTTAGTGAAAAATCATTTTAAAGATATTGTAATTTTGGGAGCACTTGGCACAAGGTTAGATCATGAATTGGCAAATTTAAATTTATTAAAAAGTTTATATAAAAGAAATATAAAATCAAAGATTGAAGATGATAATAATGAAGTATATTATGCTGAGAAAGGTATATATAATTTAAAAAAAGGTAATAAAAAATATATTTCAGTAGTTAGTTCTTCAGCTGAAACAATTTATTCAACTACTGGGTTTGTGTATGAAGTCAAAGGAAAAATTTTAAATTATAAAAATCCTAGTTTGGGTGTTAGTAATGAGATGATTAATGATGAAGGAACTATTGAGATAAAAAAAGGAGAAGCCTTTATTATTTTGTCTAGAGATTAGATTTGATAAAAAAGATATTAAAAAATTTAGAATCTGGCATAGTTTGTTTGGACTGTCCCCTAAATCTTAACAAGAATTAGGGGTTTTTAATATTAAAAGATATATTATTAAAATAAATAGTTATTTAAATTTTTTTATTAAATATAAACAAGTGTTGTTAAACTTTTTTAATTTATAAAAAAAAGCAATAAAAAAAGGATCTTAACCAAGACCCTAAATTCATATTGCTCTTTGAACTTTTCCAGATCTCAAACATCTAGTACATACATTAATTCTTTTAGGTGTACCATCTACTACAGCTTTTACTCTTCTAATATTAGGAGCCCAACTTCTGTTAGAACGAGAGTGAGAGAAGGAAATTCTATTGCCAAATACTTTTTCTTTTCCACAAATATCACATCTTTTTGCCATGCTGCACCTCCTTTGGTTATTACGCAACCATTATTTTATCAAAAATTTACAACTAATGCAAATTAATTTGACAAAATTTTCCAAATATTTATTATTTTTTTAAAAAATTGGTTAAATATTAGAATATGTATTGGGTGCATATAAGAGATAATTCTGTTATTTTAAAGGTTATTCTGATATAATAAAAAGATAAGGAGGTGCCCTAATGCCGGCAATCATAAATCGTGAACTTGGAAATGTAGTTATAGATGATAATGTAATAGCTAATATAGCAGGTATTTCTGCAATGGAAAGCTATGGTATTGTTGGAATGGCATCAAAAAATGCCGCTGATGGAATTTTCGAATTATTGAGATTCGAAAATCTTTCAAAAGGAATTAAAGTTAATACTGAAAATAATGAAATTAATATTGAACTTCATGTTATTCTTGAATATGGAGTGAAAATTTCAACTGTTGGTGAAAATATTATTGAAAGAGTTAAGTATAATGTTGAAGATTTAACAGGTCTTGTTGTAGACAATATTCAAATTTTAGTAGAAGGCATTAGACTTAAATAGTTGGAGGTTAGGTTTTGGAAATTAAGAAAATTGACGGTCCTTTATTAAAAGATGTTTTTAAAGGGGCTGTAAATTACCTTATTTCTCGAAAAAATGAGGTAAATAAATTAAATGTTTTTCCTGTACCTGATGGAGATACAGGGACTAATATGAGTCTTACTGCAAAATCTGCCCTTAAGCAAATTGATAGTTTAGAAGGCGAATTTTTTGTCAAAGACGTAGCTCAGGCAGCAGCACGAGGTGCTCTTATGGGAGCAAGAGGAAATAGTGGTGTTATCCTTTCTCAACTTCTAAGAGGATTTGCGGAAGGTTTGGAAAATGTTGATGAGGCCAATATTACCGATATTACAGAAGCTTTTAAGAAAGCTAGTGAAACAACGTACAAAGCAGTAATGAAACCCATTGAAGGTACAATTTTAACGGTGGGACGTGAAACTGCGGATTTTGCATGGAGAAATCATAAGAAGTATAAAGATTTTATTAGATTTTTAGAAGATGTTATAAAAGAAGCCAATAAATCGCTTGAGGATACTCCTAATAAATTAAGTGTTTTGAAAGAAGCTGGTGTTGTAGATGCTGGTGGTAAAGGACTTGTAGTTTTATTAGAAGGATCGCTTAGATTTTTGAAAGGTGAAGAAATCCTTGAGCAATCAGAAGACGAAGTGATGAAAAAGAAAGCTCAGCAAGAGATAAAATTTACAGAAGCAAATACAGATATTAAATATGGATATTGCACTGAATTTATTATTAATACTGATTACGATGATATTGATGCTTTTAGAGAAAAATTATCTCCTCTTGGTGATTGTCTTTTAGTTGTGGGAGGAGCTGGAACTGAAATTATTAAGGTTCATATTCACACTAATGATCCTGGAGTAGTTTTACAACATGCTTGTGAATTAGGACTATTACAAGATATTAAAATAGATAATATGCGATTTCAACATAGAGAAGTTTTATTTGATGAAAGTGAAGTTGCCGAAGCAAAAGAAAAAGAAGAAGCTGAAGAAACAATAGAGGAAAAAGAAATTTCTTTTATCACTGTATCTATGGGAAAAGGTATGACAGAGACTTTTAAATCTATTGGAGTAGATTATGTTGTAACTGGCGGACAAACAATGAATCCTTCTACAGAAGATTTATTAAAAGGTATTGAAAAAGTGGGAGGAAAAACTGTATTTTTGATACCAAATAACAGTAATATTATTCTTTCTGCTGAGCAAGCACGTGATATTTCAACGAGAAATATTATTGTAATTCCGTCAAAATCAGTGCCACAAGGTATAGCTGCAATTCTTGCATTCAATGAAAATAATACAATTGAAGAAAATACTAAACAAATGACGGATGCTCTTAAATCAATAACAGATGCATCAGTGACTTATGCGGTAAGAGATACTAAAATAAATGGCAAAGAAGTTCATAAAGATGATATAATCGGTTTAGCTTCAAAAGAGATTATTGAATGCGGCAATGACATTGATAAAGTTACTTTTGACACAGTTAAAAATTTGATGAATGATGAAATTTCTCTAGTAACTTTATATTATGGAGAAGATATTGTCAAAGAAGATGCTGAAGAATTAAGAGATAAAATAGAGGAAAAATATCCTGATATAGATGTGGATTTAATTTGGGGAGAACAACCAATTTATTATTATATAATTTCTTTAGAATGAAATTTAGCCTAAAGTTTGACTTTAGGCTTTTTACATAGAGGTAGTTATGAATTTAAATGATAAAGTTACAAAATTAAAACAGGTAGGTCCAAAAAGAGCTAATCTTTATCACAAACTTGACATATATACAATTAAAGATTTGCTTATGTATTATCCTAGAAGATACGAAGATTCCTCAAGAATACTTAAACTCAACCAGGGAATAATGGGAAATAAAAATACCTTTAAACTTAAAATTATCGCCAAACTCCAAGATCGAAATATAAGAAGAGGATTAAATATTTTAAGTTATCTTGCTGAAGATGAAACTGGTGAGGCTGAAATAACTTTTTTTAATGCTAGATATTTTCGGTCTCAAATAAAAGTAGGAAAAACTTATCTTTTTTATGGAAAATCTGAGTTCTTTAAAGGGCGCTTAACTTTAACTAGTCCTGAATTTGAACCAGTAGAAAATGTTAAAAAATTAGGAAAGATTTCTCCTATTTATAAACTTACCAATGGAATATTTAACAATAATATTGAATATTCAGTAAGTCAAGTTATAAATCTTAATTTATTTGAAGAAAATTTGCCTAAATATATTAGAGATAAATACAGACTTATAGAAAAAAATGAAGCAATTAAAAACATTCATTATCCAAAAAGCAGATCCGCTTATATTTCGGCTAGACAAAGACTTATTTTTGAAGAACTTTTTTTATTTGAATTATCTATTCTTAAAAATAAAGTTCAAAAAAAAGATGCAGAATCAATTAAATTTAATTTAGATGATAGAATATTTAGTTTTATTGAGAATTTACCTTTTAATTTAACTCTAGGTCAACAAAAGGTCGTTGAGGAAATATTCGAAGATATGAGAAATGGGCGAACTATAAATAGGCTTATCCAGGGGGATGTTGGAAGTGGTAAAACCATTGTTGCGATAATTATCATGTATTTAGCTTATCTCAATGGATTCCAGTCTACAATAATGGCACCCACAGAAATACTTGCAAAACAACATCTAGAATCATTCACAGAATTATTAGAACCCTTAGGAGTAAAAGTTGCACTTATAGTAGGTTCAACACCCAAGAGAGTGAAAAATGATATTCTTACAAATTTAGAAATAGGTGCAATAGATATTTTAATTGGCACACATGCTTTAATTGAAGAAAATGTAAAGTTCAAAAAGTTAGGTTTAAATGTAATCGATGAACAGCATAGATTTGGAGTAGTTCAAAGAAACTTATTGCAGAATAAAGATAAAGATGCGGCAACACTTGTAATGAGTGCTACTCCAATTCCACGTTCGCTATCTTTAGTTATGTATGCTGATTTAGATGTTTCTATTATAAATACAATGCCAGTTGGTAGAAAACCGGTAAAAACTTTAGCTATAAATGAAAATATGTTATATAAATCTAAACAATTTATAAAATCAGAGCTTGAAAAGGGGCATCAAGCCTATGTTATTTGTTCACTAATTGAAGATAATGAAGAGTTTCAAAATCTTCAATCTGTTGAAAAAGTTTATTCTGATTTGTCTAAATTTTTTAGCAACTATAATTTGGCACTAATTCATGGAAAGATGAAACCAGAAGAGAAGAATAAAATAATGGATGATTTTTCGCAAAATAAAATTAATCTTCTTGTATCTACTACAGTTGTAGAAGTTGGAGTCAATGTGCCAAATGCAACTGTAATGATGGTCTACAATGCCGAAAGGTTTGGACTTTCAACTCTTCATCAGCTTAGGGGAAGAGTTGGAAGGGGTGATGCACAAGCATATTGTATCCTCTATAATTTATCGGATTCAGAAAATTCGTGGCAAAGGATGCAAATAATGCAAGACTCTACTGATGGATTTTATATTGCACAAAAGGATTTAGAGATGAGAGGTTTTGGAGATATTTTTGGAATTAGACAATCAGGTATCCCAAATCTTAGATTGGCAGACCCTATTCGTGACAAGGAAATTCTTAGATATGCAGCTTTAGAGGCAAAAAATATACTTTCAAAAGATAAATTTTTAAATACAGATGAATATTCTTATTTAAATAATGAAATACTTGATTTTTATAGAGATTTAAACTAATAATCTTTTATTATTTACACTGATATGTTAAAATAGTAATGATTTGGAGGCGTTATGAGGGTAATTTCTGGAAGTAGAAGAGGATTAAAATTAAATGCTCCTAAAGGTTTAGATACTAGGCCAACTTCTGATAAAGTGAAGGAATCGGTATTTAATATATTAGGTCAAAATTTTCCAGGGGCTGAAGTCTTGGATATTTTTTGTGGAAGTGGTGCCAATGGTATTGAATTTTTGTCAAGAGGAGCGGAAGTTGCTTATTTTTTGGATAACTCTGATGATGCCATTAAAATTTTAAAAGAAAACCTAAAAAAGGCAAAGTTTTCTGATTATGCTGTTCTTTTAAAGGGAAATATAGGCAAGCTTAAAACGCTAGATATTAAATTTGACTATATATATCTAGATCCACCATTTGATAGAGAAGATTTATATAGGAAGAGTCTTAAAATTATTTATGACTTCAACCTTTTAAAAGAAGATGGCTCAGTTGTTGTTGAATATGCGACTGATATTGGAATACCTGATTTTTATGGTTTTAAAAAAATTAAAACAAGAAAATATGGAAACACTTCAATTTCCATATGGGGATGGGATAGATGAAAGTAATTTATGCGGGCAGTTTTGACCCTGTTACAAATGGTCATTTAGATATTATAAAAAGAGCTAGAGATATTTTTGGTGAAGTTATAGTTGCTGTATTAGACAACACTTCGAAAAAAGGACTTTTTACTGTAGATGAAAGAAAAGAACTTCTACATAAAGTTTTAGATGATTATGATAATGTCGAAGTTGACTCTTTTGATGGTCTTTTAGTAGATTATGCTAAAAAGAAAAATTGCAATGTAATAGTTAGAGGCTTAAGATCAGCATCTGATTATTTTAATGAATATACATTGGCAATGGCGAATATGCATTACAAAGATGGTGTAGAGACAGTTTTTTTATTAGCTTCTAATGAAAATTTATTTGTTAGTTCTACACTGGCAAAAGAAGTTTCCACATTTAATGGGGATACCGATTTATTTGTGCCAAAAGTTGTGGGAGAAGCCATGAAAGAAAAATTAAATAGGAGGTAAAAAATGAATTTAACAGACTTAGTAGAAGATTTAGAGGATCTTGTAGAAACTGCATCTCAAATACCACTTACAAATAAAGTTATGATTGAGAGAGAAGAAATATTAGAAATTTTAAATGAAATCAAACTTCAAATTCCGGGAGAAATTGCAGAAGCACAAAAAATATCTGCAGACAAGGAAAACATTATAAGTGGTGCACATGATGAAGCTGATAAAATTATGACTGCAGCAAGATCTCATGCTGAAAAAATTATTGCAGAAGATGAATTAGTAAGAGAAGCTAGTGAAAGAGCTAATCAAATGCTAATTTCTGCTAAAGAAGAATCTACTCAAATAAGAGAAGGTGCAAGAGATTATGCAGATGAATTACTTGAAAATACTCAAGTTAATCTATCTGAAATAATAAAAATGTTAAATGAAAATAGACAAGAATTAAGAGGATAATATATCTTTTTATATATGAAAAAAGGCTCTAGCATATTGTTAGAGCCTTTAAAATTAAAAACTTTTAAAAATGAATTTGTAATAACTCGTCTAAAATTTTGAAATATTAATACATTGTGAGAAGAGATACATGTTAAAATTTATATTTTATAAATTATTTTTTAGATAAGTTTTGTATAAATATAATTTAAAAATTTAATCGCTATTAATTACTATCTTTGGATATTAAAATCCTTAAAATATCTTGATAAAATTTCTGAGGCTGTTTTTTAAAATTATAGGATATTTGTTGCCCCATTTTCTCATCTGAAACTTCAATTTTGAGGTCTAAAACATCAACATCACCATCTTTAATATTTAAATAAACATAATAAATGTTATTTTCTAATTGAATTTTCGTTTTAACTGAATTTTTTAGTATTAATTCGTGTCTATATTCTTCTATTTTAGGTATTAAAAAATCTAAATTTTCTTTTGGGATATTTTCATAAAAAAGATTTAGTGTTTGTTTGCCATCTGAAGACAAGTAATAATTTTTGTCATCGTCAAATAAAATCAATCCAGTAGATTCCATTTCAGATACATATTGTTTAAAATAAAAATAATTGAATAATTCGTTATTTAAAATAAAGTAGCTCAAATCATTTTCTTTTAATTTGTGATTAAAATTATCGATTATATACAGTATTAGAAGTTTATTAAGTGCTAGTTCAAAAGAGTTGTTTTTCATATAATCACCAAGATAATTATATCTAAAAAAAGGTAGAATATCAATAATTGATGAATTTTATTAGTTTTTTGATATAATATTAATACAAGTTTATGGAGGAATCGAATGAGAGAAGAAATTTTATTTTCAGAAGAAAAAATTGCACAAAGAGTAAAGGAATTAGGTAAAGAGATAGAAAATGATTTTGAGGATGGTTTTGTCATAATTTCTTTGTTGCGTGGTTCATTTATATTTGCGGCAGACTTAGTGAGAAATATTAATAAAAAAGTTGAGATAGATTTTCTAACAACTTCAAGTTATGAAAATGAAGAATGTTCAAGTGGTGATGTTAAATTTTTGAGTAACTTGAGAACTGATATAAGGGGTCGAGATGTACTTATTGTTGATGATATCTTAGATACTGGGAATACTCTTAAATGCGTAAAGGATAAACTTATTAGCATGAACCCAAAAAGTATTAAAAGTGTAGTTATGTTAAACAAACCATCTAGAAGACAAGTTGATATTGATGCTGATTATGTCGGTTTTACTATCGATGATTTGTTCATTGTAGGTTATGGTTTAAACTACGGCGATTTTTATAGGAATATTCCATATATTTATTCTTATATAGAGGATTAATATGAAAAAATATAGGAAAAAGAATTTAAATGTCATGAGTGTCAATACATTGACACTTATACTTGCAATAATTTTCCTTACAATTGGCTTTAATATTCAAGAAAGATACAGTTTTGTTGGGACTTTTATTACTGAGATATTCATCGTTTTATTACCAGCATTATTAATAGCTAAAACTGGAAATTTCAAAGCAGTATTAAAACTAAAGAAAACCTCTCTTAGAAATATTTTATTTTCAATGATAGTAGTATTACTTGCTTATCCAATTATTTTATTATTGAATGGAATATTCTTAAGTTTAATTTCAAATTTTGTTGAGTATAAGAATTTTCCCATGGAGATTATGCTTCAAAATGTACCGATTTTTAATTATTTAGTTTTCATCTGCATAGTTCCTGCAATATGTGAAGAAATATTTTTTAGAGGTACGCTAACCAATGCATATAATGTATATGGTAGTAAATTTTCCATCGCTATGTCTGCAATAGTTTTTGCATTATTTCATTTTGATATTCAAAATTTTGTGGCACCTCTATTATTAGGTTTATTGTTTTCGACTTTAATTGAGTTGACGGATTCTATATATCCGGCAATAATTGCACATTTCATAAACAATGTCATTGCCGTATTTACTGCAAGGTATGTAAATGATAGTTTGTTTAAATTTTTATCTAACACGAAATTATCTAGAGAAATTGGTTCATTGCAATTATTTATTATTATTTTATTAATTGTTATATCAATTTTTTCAGTTATATTGATTAGAATTATTTTTAAAAAGATGAAAAAAGATATTATACAAAAAGGAGAAGTGAGAATTAGATATAGAGATGTAGAGGCAATTGATTTATTCAATTTTGTGCCTATTATTGCACTAGTTATTTTGTACTTTATTTATCACTATATAGTTTTTTAAGGAGGATTTTAGTGGATAATATTAAGAAAGCAGCAGATATAATTTTAGGTTCAAAGAAAGTTTTTGCACTTACCGGAGCAGGAATTTCTACAGATTCAGGTATTCCTGATTTTAGAAGTGGTGATGGTTATTACACAAAAATGGATCCTACACTTGCTTTATCAAAAGATCGTCTGTTAAATCAACCAGAACTGTTTTATAAAGAAGGTTACATGATTTTATTAGATTTAAATAATCAAGAACCAAATGGAGGTCATATAGCCCTTGCTCAATTGGAGAAAATGGGTCACTTAGACGGTATTATTACACAAAACATAGATAATCTTCATGCAAAAGCAGGTAGCAAAAATATATATGAAGTACATGGAGAAACTCGCGGTATTCATTGTATGAGTTGTGGAAGTGAGTATGATTTTCCAGTAATGAAAGAAAAAGTTGATAAAGGTGAGATACCTCCTCTTTGTGATAAATGTGGTGGCGTGTTACGTCCTAATGTTGTGATGTTTGGAGATATGATGCCAGATGATTTTTCAAGAGGAGCGGCTGAACTTGAAAATACAGATACACTAATTGTAGTAGGTTCTTCTTTAACAGTATCACCTGTCAATTTTTTACCTAATTATGTTGACCATTTAATTATAATTAATAACGACAGAACTCCAGCCGATAATAGAGCAGATGTGGTTATTAATGATAATTCTACTAAGGTGTTAAGTGCAATAGTTAAAGAGATAGAGGCAAGAAAATGATTTATGGGGATTTTGCATACATCTATGATAAATTAATGTATGATTTAGATTATAAAAAAATGTATAAATTTATTTTGAAGGTTCTAGATTCTAAGGGTCTAGAACCTAAAAATATTCTTGAAATGGCAGTGGGAACTGGAAATCTGACAGAAAAATTAGTCAAGAACTTTAAAGTTGATGGGTTTGATTTATCAAGTGAAATGCTTTCTGTTTGTCAAAATAAAATCAATAGCAGAAACCTTAGATTATTTAGACAAAATATGGTTGATTTTAAAGCACCTGATACTTACGATGCCATACTTTGTGTGGGAGATTCTTTAAATTATTTGTTGGATAAAGAAGAAGTGTTTAAATCTTTAAATTCTGCCTATAAATATTTAAGAGAGGATGGAATTTTTATTTGTGATTTCAATACTTTTTATAAATTTAAATCTATTCCTCCAATAACTGTTGATGAAGTGGATGAAATATTTTATGTATGGGAAAATATTTTTGATGAAAAAAGTGAAATAAATACCTATGGAGTCAACTTTTTTGTCGAATTTGAAGACAATAAATATGAAAGATTTTATGAGGAACACAAGGAAAAAGCATATGATTATCATGAGATTTATGAAATGTTTCAAAAAATAGGTTTTAAAAATATTGAATTTTATGATGATTACGATGATATAGAAATTAATAGTTCTACATCACGATATACTATAATAGCAAGGAGATAAAATGGGATATATAATAAGGGCAATAGATAAAGATGAAACAATAAAAATATCGGTTGCTATAACAACTGATGTTGTAGAAGAAGCTGCACAAATTCATCACACTTCAAAGACTGCATCAGCAGCACTTGGCAGAGTATTAACTGCGGCATCAATAATAGGTTCGTGGCAAAAAAATGAAAAAGATGCTCTAACTTTAAGTATAAATGGAAATGGACCAGCGGGAAAAATTATGGCGACTTGTAAAAATGATGGTTATGTCAAAGGATTTATCACAAATCCTTCAGCTGATTTACCTGTAAGAGAAAGTGACGGTAAACTTGATGTGGCTGGGATTGTCGGTCAAGGAGATATGACCATCGTCATGGATATTGGTCTAAAAAAACCATACACTGGAACAGTTAATCTTGTTAGTGGCGAGATTGCTGAAGATTTAGCAACTTATTTTTTACAATCTGATCAAGTTCCATCAGCTGTAGGGCTTGGAGTTTTGGTTGATACAGATTATTCTATAAAATCAGCAGGCGGTTTTATAATACAGCTTATGCCAGGAGCAGATGAGAGTTCAATTTCAAAAATCGAAGAAAATCTTTCAAAATTAGAAGGAATAACAAATTTAATTGAAGGGTATCATGATGCAGAAAAAATACTCGAAGTTTTAATGGAAGGCTTTGAGGTTAAAATCTTAGAAAAACGAGATATTTTTTATAAATGTGATTGTTCACGCGATAAAGTTAAGGATGCAATACTATCAATAGGACCAAATGAAATAAGTAAAATCTTACTAGAAGATAAAAAAGCAGATGTAAGTTGTCATTTCTGCAATTCGCATTATCATTTCGATGAAGAAGATTTGCGTGAGATGCTTGAAGAAGCAAAAAAATTAAATGAAAATAAATGAATTTGAACAAAAATTTATTGCTTGAAAAAACCTCCTGATTAGTGTAATTTTAAATTAAACAGGAGGTTTTATACACAAAAATTTTATAGGCTAGCTTCAAGATATATTCTTTTGTTTTTTAAAATCACGGTCGCTAAAATTATCATTAGTATTATTAATTCATATCCCTCAATAAAAAATTGTGCTAAATAACATACTACAATCATAATAACTACAGAAATAATTTTACCAGTTATATCAGTTTTATTTTCCATTAATACCCCCTCTTTAGTGTATTACACTATACAAACAATAAGTTTATTGATTTTTAATAATAGATTTAATACATAGTCTTATAAATTAATATTAGTGCATGTCAAAAACATATGATATACTTGTATGAGAAAAAAGAAGGGGGATTATATGGAGCAAAATGTCTATTTAGATAAAGAGCGACTTGACAATTCCAAAGCGATAACGGAAAGTTTGGGAGAGTCTCTCCAAGTTGAACAGTTAAAAGAAAAAGTAAAAGAACTGAATAAAAAGCAAATGGAACCTGATTTTTGGAATGACAATGAGTCAGCACAAAAAGTTATTAACGAAACTAATTCATATCAAAAAGTAATAGACCAATATGATGAATTAAGAGAAATGATAATAGATGCAGAAGATTTAATTGATTTAATGGAAATGGAAGAGGATTATTCTTCTTACGACGAGTTTAAAAATACAGTTGATAGAATAGAAAAAAAAGCTGATGAATTCAAATTAAATACATTATTAAATGGCGAATACGATTCACACAATGCGATTTTATCAATACATGCAGGTGCTGGGGGAACTGAAGCACAGGATTGGGCAAGTATGCTACTTAGAATGTATACTCGTTATGCCGAAAACAAAGGTTTCAAAATCGAAACTTTGGATATTTTAAAAGAAGATGAAGCGGGGATAAAATCTGCAACTCTTAGAATATCTGGAGATAAGGCATATGGATATTTAAAAGGAGAAAAGGGGGTTCATCGTCTTGTTAGAATTTCACCCTTTGACTCAAATAAAAGACGTCACACTTCATTTTCTTCTGTTGACGTGTTTCCAGAGCTTGATGATGAAACTGATATTGAAATAAAAGATGATGAGATAAAAGTTGATACTTACAGATCTTCTGGAGCAGGTGGACAACATGTTAACACTACTGACTCTGCCGTAAGAATTACGCATATACCTACAGGTGTAGTAGTACAATGTCAAAACGAGCGTAGCCAAATTCAAAATAGGGAAAAAGCTATGAATATGCTTAAAGCGAAACTTATAGCTCTAGCCGAAGAAGAAAAAAAAGAAAAAATTGAAGACCTTCAAGGAAACTATTCACAAATAGCTTGGGGTTCTCAAATAAGATCTTATGTATTTCAACCATACACTATGGTTAAAGATCATAGAACAAATGTAGAAATTGGAGATGTAGAAAGAGTAATAGATGGCGATTTGGATGAATTTATTTATGCTTATCTACAAAATAAAAGAACTGAATAAGGAGTAATTATGGCAAAAGATGTAATAATAGCTTTAGATTTTCCAAATAAAGAAAAAGCACTAGATTTTCTAGATAATTTTAAAGGCGAAAGTGCTTTTGTAAAAATTGGAATGGAACTTTATTATAAAGAAGGACCTGAAATTATAAAGGAAATAAAAAGACGTGGACATAAAATTTTTTTGGATTTAAAAATACATGATATACCTAATACTTGTGTTGGCGCTACAAAATCTCTTTTGGATTTAGATGTAGATATGTTTAATTATCATGCTGCAGGCGGAGCAAAAATGCTATCAGAAGCCAGCGATGTAATTTCTAATTCTAACAAAGAAGTTATTAGTCTAGCTGTAACTATGCTGACATCAACTGATGAGGAAGCTATGCACCAAAACTTAAAAATTGACAAAGACTTAAGCCTAGATGAAGTAGTGCTTAGTTATGCAGCACTAACTAAAGAATGTGGACTTTCTGGAGTTGTATGTTCTGCTTTAGAAGTACCTAATATTAAAGAAAAATTAGGAAAGGATTTTGTCACTGTGACTCCAGGTATTAGAAAAACTAAAAATAATTCTGATGATCAAAAAAGAGTTGTGACACCAAAAGAGGCAAGAGAACTTGGTTCTGATTATATTGTTGTAGGTAGACCTATTACTAAAGCTGAGAATCCTTTAAAAGAATATAAAGAAATTAAAAGGGATTTTTTGGGGGAATAATATGAAAAATATTGCAAAGATACTTTTAGACATTAAAGCCGTTACACTTTCACCAGATGAGCCTTATACTTGGGCATCGGGAATTAAATCTCCAATATATTGTGACAATAGACTTATTCTTTCTTATCCAGAAGAAAGAAAAGAAGTTGAATCTTCTCTTGCAGAGATTGTCAAAAATAAATTTCCGCAGGCACAATATATAATGGGGACAGCTACCGCAGGAATTCCTCATGCGGCTCTAATTGCTGAAAAGCTAAATTTACCAATGGGGTATGTGAGAAGCTCTAATAAAGGACACGGAAAACAGAATAAAATTGAAGGTAGAAAAATAGAAAATGCAAAAGTTGTAGTCATTGAAGATTTGTTTTCAACAGCAGGTTCTTCAATAGATGCAGCCAAAGCTTTGGAAGAAGAAGGATATGAAATTTTGGGAATTATAAGTGTATTTACTTATAATTTAGATTCAGCTAAAAAGAATTTTGAAAAAGAAAATTATCAACATGATTCACTTACTAATCTAGATGAATTAGTTGAATTAGCGGTAGAAACTGGTTATATTAATGAAAAACAAGCTGAAAAATTAAAAAAATTTCAGAATAATCCAAATGACAGTTCTTGGATGGAATAATAGTTTTACTGAGAAATATTTTGGGTAAAATATCCTCGCTTGGAGGAAATATGAAATTAAATTACAAAAAAATCTTTAAAAATGCAAGACCTTTAGCTAAAGAAGTTTTTAAAGACAAAAAGAAATTTAACAAAGTCATAGATGAGTCTATGGAGTTGACGAAAGATAAAAATATATTTTTAGAATTTACAAAAGAATTAGGCATATTATTTAGTTTGTCGAAAGATTATTTAAAAGGAAATTATAAAAATGTAAAGAATAAGGATATTCTGATGGTTATTGCTGGACTCCTATATCTATTAAATCCTGCAGATATTGTACCTGATTTTATTGTTGGAATTGGATTTATTGATGATTTAAGTGTTATTACCTATGTTTTTAGCAAACTTAAAAAAATATTAGATGATTATGAAGAGTGGAAAAATAACTATTCTAATTTATCATTTTAAAGAGAAACAAAAAATTATCAGAAATTTTTCTGGTAATTTTTTATGCAGTATTTTATTATAGAATATAATTTTCTTTTAATTGGACTATTGTTAACTTTTATTTTATAATAATAGACGATAATATTTAATTGAGGCGAAAAATTGATACAAATTAAGAATTTATCATTTAAATATGATACAGAAGATGAAAATGCTAAACAAATAATTAAAAATGTAAGTCTAGATATACATGAGGGTGAATTCATAGCCTTACTTGGGCATAATGGTTCTGGGAAGTCAACTTTGGCTAAATTAATTAATGGATTATTAATTCCCCAAGAAGGAGATGTCTTAGTAGAAGGACTTAACACACGTTCAGACGATGATATCTGGGCTATTCGTGCAGAGGCTGGTATGGTTTTTCAAAATCCTGATAATCAACTTGTAGCTACAGTTGTCGAAGATGAAGTTGCTTTTGGACCAGAAAATTTAGGAATTGCACCTGAAAATATACGAAAAAGAGTAGATGATTCTTTGAGAATAGTGGGTATGAGTGAATTTAAAAAACACGCTCCCCATTTACTAAGTGGCGGACAAAAACAACGAGTTGCTATAGCTGGAATTTTAGCAATGTCTCCAAAATATATAATTTTAGACGAACCTACTGCTATGTTAGATCCTAGTGGTAGAAAAGAAGTAATAGATACTTTGATTAGGCTAAATCGTGAAGAGAACAAAACTATAATACTAATAACTCATTACATGGAAGAGGCCGCTTTAAGTGATAGATTGGTAATTATGGAAGATGGAGAAATCGTATTAAAAGGTCAACCACGAGAAGTTTTTTCAAATGTAGATGCTATTAAAAAAATTGGTCTAGATGTTCCACAAGTGACAGAGCTTGCAAGTGAACTTAGAAAAGATGGTTTTGATATTTCGACGAAAATATTAAATATAGATGAAATGGTAGAAGAGATATGTCAATTATAGAAATAGAAAATCTTACTCATGTATATGGCAAAGACACTCCTTTCGAGAAAATTGCTATAGAAAATATTAATCTAAAAATCGAAGAAAATCAGTTTATAGCTTTAATTGGACATACAGGTTCAGGGAAGTCCACATTAATTCAACATTTAAATGGTCTTTTGAAACCTACTTCAGGCAAAATAATTGCGGATGGAGTTCAGATTGATAAGAACTCAAGTAATTTGACAGATTTACGTAAAAAAATTGGACTCGTATTTCAATACCCAGAGTATCAACTTTTTGAAGAGACTGTAGAAAGAGATATTGCTTTTGGTCCTAAAAATTTGGGAGTAAGTGAAGACGAAGTTCGCAAAACGGTCAAGGATGCAATGAACTCAGTTGGTCTAACTTATGAAAAATTCAAAGATAAATCTCCTTTTGAATTATCTGGTGGTCTTAAAAGAAGAGTTGCCATCGCTGGAGTATTGGCAATGAAACCGAAAGTTTTAATATTAGATGAGCCCACGGCAGGTCTTGATCCAAGAGGTAGAGATGAAATACTAGATGAAGTTTTAGAAATCCATAAAAAAAATAATATAACAATTATACTAGTTTCTCACTCAATGGAAGATGTAGCCAAAATAGCACAGAGATTGATAGTTATGGACAAGGGAAAAATTTTAATGGATTCTTCGCCAAGAGAGATATTTAAAAGAGAAGAAGAACTAAAAAAGGCAGGGCTTGGAATACCTCAAATTACATCATTTATGCGTGCTTTAAAGAAAAAGGGAATTGAAGTAAATGACGACTGTATAACTGTTAGTGAAGCTAAGACATCTTTGGAAAAGTATTTAAGGAGCAGCAAAAATGTTTAAAGATATAACAATTGGTCAATATTTTCCAGGAGAATCAGCTGTTCATAAATATGATCCTAGGCTGAAAATTATCACAATGGTGTTATTTATAATTACATTATTTTTTATTAAATCAATGTATCTTTATATACCCATTGTGTTTTATCTAGTACTTGTTATAGCTGTTGCTAAACTACCAATAAAAATGGTATTTAAAGGTTTAAGACCTTTAAGATGGATAATTCTAATTACATTTATCATAAACTTAGTATTTACACCAGGTGAAGAAATTTTTAGAGTATGGAAAATTCCAATAACTGATCAAGGTTTAAATACAGCACTTTTAATGGGAATAAGATTAATATTATTAGTTTTAGGCACCAGTATACTAACTTATACCACATCTCCAATTGAACTTACTGATGGGATAGAAGCATTACTTAATCCACTTAGAAAAATTGGAGTTCCTAGTCATGAAATAGCCATGATGATGACAATTGCACTTAGATTTATACCAACATTAATTGAAGAAACTGATAAAATAATCAAAGCTCAGATGGTCCGTGGTGCAGATTTTGAATCTGGAAATTTAATCAGAAGGGCAAAAAATTTAGTTCCTTTATTAGTGCCACTATTTATAAATTCATTTAGAAGAGCAGAGGAACTTGCTACGGCAATGGAAGCTAGATGCTATCGGGGTGGAGAAGGTAGAACAAAAATGAATGAACTCAAAATTTTAAATTCTGACAGAATTCTATTTATAGGTAATATAATTTTTTATATGGTTATAGTAGTGGTTTCTAGAATATGAATATCTTAATTAAAATATCCTATGATGGCACAAACTTTTATGGATTCCAAAATCAACCAGATAGAAGAACTGTTGAAGGAGAGTTGGCCTTAGGTGTAAAGAAAACACTAAAAAAAGATACCAAAATTTATTATGCTGGCAGAACTGACAGAGGAGTTCATGCTATTGGTCAATATGCGAATTTTCATGCAGATACTACAATAGACATTGGAAATTTACCAAAAGTTTTAAATTTCAATTTGCCAGATGATGTGTCAGTTATAGGAGCTAAATATGTAGATGATAATTTTCATGCAAGGTTTTCTGCTAAAAAGAAGAAATATCGATATGTAGTTTATAGATCTAGATATAGAAATGCTTTGTTATTCAATAGGGCTTACCAGTATCCTTACGAACTTAATACTGATAAAATGAGAAGTTCACTAGCATGTTTACTTGGAGAGCATGATTATAAATCTTTTATGGGAAGAAATGCTATTGTAAAAGACACAATCAGAAGTATTGATTCAATTGAGATTATAGAAAAAGGTAAATTTTTGTATTTTGATTTTATTGGAAAATCTTTTCTAAAAAATATGATTAGAATAATTGTAGGCACTGCTTTAGAAATTGGAAATGGCAGATACGATGAAACTTTTATGAAAGAAGTATTAGAGAAAAAAAACCGCAAGTCAGCAGGACCGACTGCTCCTAGTTCTGGTTTATATTTATTAGATGTTAAGTATTAAGTGCAATTATTGTTGCACTTTTTTATTTATCTCAATGAGATGTTTAGTTAATTACATTTTAAAATAATATTTCGAGATTAAATTTTTTAATTTATGATAGAATATAATAAAAACATTTGGAGGGCATTATGTTAATTAAAAATGGTAGAGTGATTAATCCTGCAACAAATTTAGATGAAGTAACTGATATTTTGATAGAAGATGGTAAAGTTTCTAAGATTGAAAAAAATATTGATTTAGATGATAAAGAAATTATTGATGCAAAAAATAAAATTGTAATTCCAGGTCTTGTTGATGTTCATGTTCATTTCAGAGAACCAGGACAAACACATAAAGAAGATTTAGTTACAGGTTCACAATCTGCTATAGCTGGTGGATTTACAACAGTAGTTCAAATGGCAAATACTAGTCCGAAAATTGACAATGAAAAAATAATTGAAGATTTTTACAAAAAAGCTCAAGAATTACCATTAAACGTTTATACAGTTTCTGCATTAACTAAAAATTTTAAAGATACAAATCTTGTTGACATGGAAGCAAATTTAAAAGCTGGAGCAGTTGCTTTTACAGACGATGGAATTCCAAATAGAAATTCGGATCTAATACTTAATGCAATGGAAAAAGCAAAAAAACTGAATACTTTAATTTCATTCCATGAAGAAGACCCAAATTTAATAAAACAAAATGGAATTAATCATTCAAAAGTGTCTGAAAAAATGAATTTATATGGTTCACCAACAATCGCTGAATCTTCATTTATTGCCCGCGATGTTTCGTTTGCAATTTATACAGGTGCAAAAGTATGCGTTCAACATATATCTACAGCGTTGGGAGTTGATTTAATAAAATTTGGAAAAGAGCATGGAGCATATATTTATGCTGAAGTGACTCCTCATCATATTGCCCTAAATGATAGTTCAGTTTTAAAATATAATACTCTTGCCAAGATGAATCCACCACTTAGAAGTGAAAAAGATAGATTAAGAATAATTGAAGGAATAAAAGATGGAACAATAGAAATTATTGCAACAGACCATGCTCCTCACTCTGTAGATGAAAAAAATAGGGAATTTACAAAGGCACCCTCAGGAATTATTGGTCTTGAAACTTCTTTTTCAGTATGTTATCAAAATTTGGTAAAAAACAATGTAATTTCATTAAATAAGTTAATCCAACTTATGAGTTTAAATCCTTCTAAAATTTATGGACTTGAAGGTGGAGATATTTCAGAAGGAAAAAATGCAGATATAGCCATTATTGATTTAGACAAAGAATATGAATTAAATAAATTTAAATCTAAATCATCAAACACACCTTTTAAAGGAACTAAACTTAATGCAATGGTAGAAAAGACAATAGTTAAAGGTAAAGTAGTTTATAGCATTTAAAAGGTTTCAAATTGGATACAAAATATAAGATTTGTGTTAATAACTTTTAAATCTATGTTAGATAGTGTATTATGAATTTGAGGTAGGTGAGAACCATGCAAATTTTTAATGTAAAACTATTTAATTTCACAAATTTGAAAAACACCTTTAAAAGATTTCCTCTAGTTATTTTATCGGCAGCATTAACCTCATTTTTTTATATAATGAGTACTTTCGATTTGGGCAAAACAGGAGAGAATTTCTACCTGAAACTGGCCTTTCTATCATTATTTGCAATATTTTTGTTTGCATTTATGAATTTATTTAATGAGGGACTTACAAATTATTTTGACCTGAATAATGTAAAAAAGAACAAATTTTTCACAATAATTTCTTATGCTTTATGTCCACCAATATTATATGGAATTTATGAAGTAATAAACGATGATGTAGAAGTTTTGAGCACTATTGATTCTCAATTTATGTATTTTACATTTCTTTTTACATTTGTAGTGGGTACGGCTTTTATTGCCAAATTTTATTTTCATAGAGATTATGTTGCTTATTTTACGAAATTAATGACATCCTTTGTTGTATCTAATATATATAGTGTCATTGTTTTTATAGGCATAAGTGCGATAATTTTTGCTTTAGATAAATTATTTAAAATAAGTTTTAATTCTATTATATATTTTAGGACAGCTATATTAGTTTTTGTTCTTTTTAATGTGGTGACATTTTTATCAGATTTTCCAAAGACAAAAGATTCCTATATAGATTATAAGTATGCTACACCTTTTAGAATACTTTTAATTTATATAATGTTACCTATAATTATAATTTATACTGCAATACTAATTGTATATTTCTTGAAGATTCTTATCTTTTGGGTTATACCACAAGGAATTATTGTGCATTTAGTACTATGGTTTTCTATTTTTTGTGTATTCTATATGTTTTTCATATCTAGAATAGATACTAATACTTTTGTCAATAAATTTAAGAAGATTTTTCCGTTTTTTATTTTCCCTTTATTAGCGATGATGTTCTTTGCATTGTTTATAAGGATTAATGAATATGGATTGACAGAAAATAGATATCTAGTTATGGCAGCAGGAATATGGATATTTTTATCTATGATTTATTATTTACTATATAAAGATAATTCCAATATTACTATTCCAATACTACTTTCTATTATTTTGTTATTGACTTCAATTGGACCTATTTCTGCCACTAGGCTTACAATAAAATCACAAAGGGCAAGATTTATTAGTGTTTTAAAAAGAAATGATATGATATCTGATAATCGCATAATTCCTAATCCAGATGTAAATAGTGTTGATAAAAAGAGAATAATGGGAATTTTAAATTTTATGTCCAATGGCAAGCGTCTTGATAAATTGCCTTATTTACCTGTGAATTTTGTAAATGCAGATGATAATATTAAACAGGTTTTTGGTTTTGATGGCACAGGGATATATACAGATGTGTACTTGGGATATATGTTAAATGAAGATTATAATCCAAAAGAACCCTCTGAGCTTGCTCCTATTGATATCGAAGGATTTAAATCTTTAGTCGTTGTAGATATCAGTTCTGAAGGTACAATTTACAGTGATTACAAATTTATTCACAAAAATAGCGAAATAGATATCTATGAATTTTCTTCAGAAGAAGATGAGTTTAAAAAGATTCATACGATAGATTTGCGTGAATTAAAAGATAAATTGAGAACATTAAGAAAGACTGAAGAAGCTATTAAGCCCGAAGATTTAGAAATAGAATTTCCAGGGCATAAAATTATATTTACCAATTTATATTTTCCAACAGAAGATGAATTTGATGATGTTTATTTAAACTTTTATTTGTTGAGGTCATGATGTATTATATTAATTTTGAAAATGATGTTTTTATTGATGAAAATCTAGATTTTCGTTTTATGGAAGATTTAGTGAGAATTAATCTTCAAAAATCTGACTCCTATGAACTGAAAATTTTAAAAGAAAATAAAGATATTAAAAAGAAAGTTGAAGATATCGCTGTATATTCCGATGAAAATGTATTTGAATATATTTATCAAGGAATAATAGATGAGGATTTTAAAGAAATGCTCCTCAAAAATTTGTTAGATAAAAATGCACTCAAAATTTTTGGTATTTCACTTTTTGATGATGGGAAGTTGACATTTGAGTCTATAAATTTTGGCAGTGAAGTATATTTATTTGGTTTTAATGAGCATAGTGTAGTTGATGTAGTAAGTGAATTAGAGCAAGTGTATGGCATTGATGAAATTAATGTATATACCAATGAAGAGGAAGAAGGGCATAAACACCATCATTAAATATAAATAAAAAAATCGGATTTTGTTACTATAATTAGTATAAAGAGTTTTAGTACAAAATTCGATTTTTTTTTTAAATATTTATAAACTTTCAGATACTGCATTTGTTACTGTTGGTATTAATTGTTTTTTCCTTGATAATAATCCTTTTGATATAAATTTGTCGTTATCAATACTTGCGTTAAATTTTTCGGCAATTTCTTTTTTAAACTCACCAACTACAATAATCTCAGAAATCTCCTTAAAGATATCAGTAATCATCAGTATGAAAGTGTCAGTAGAATTTTCATTTATAAAGTTTTCCATTTCTATTTTTAAGTCTTTTTCTATACTTTCTAAACTAGATAAATTCATTGTGAAAATTTGACAAACTCTTATATTTTTATTCTCAATAGAAAAATCTTTCACATCACTTTTCAAAAGTTCGTCAGCTTTTTTACCCTCAAGGCTTGTGCCTGCTTTAAACATTTCCATTGCATATTCTTCTACATCTATTGCTGCAATTTTTTTCATTTTTTCAAGTACATATTTATCAGTCTCTGTCGAAGTAGGAGATCTAAACAAAAGAGTATCTGAAATTATTGCAGAACATAAAAGTCCTGCAATTGCCCTAGAAGGTTTAATTCCATTTTCAAAAAACATCTTTGACACAATTGTTGCAGTTGAGCCCACAGGTTCATTTCTAAAATAAATTGGATTTGAAGTAGAAATATTTGCTACTCTGTGATGATCAACTATTTGTATTATTTCAGCAGAGTCAATATCATCTATAGATTGATTTTTTTCATTATGGTCTACAAGAATTAATTTTTTTCTCAAATTTGAAATTAAATGATATCTTGAGATATTTCCTATTACTTGATTTTTATTATCGAGTACTGGATAAGATCTAAATCTCGATTGACTCATTTTTTCTCTTACATCATCAATTAAATCGTCTTTATGAAAAACAACCAGATTTTCTTTCGTCATCACATAATTTACAGGAACCGCTTGTGGAAGAATCCTGGCAACCATAAAAGTAGATAGGCCAGTTGTTATTACAGCGACGCCACGTTTTTTAGCAAGTTCAAGTACATCATCATCTAATTGAGTTGATATAGTTAATATTAAAAGTGAAATATTGTTATTAATAGCAGATTCTTGGTCAAATTTGTCATCTCCAACTATCACAATATCTCCTTCTTTAATTAAATCTTCTTTTTTAATAGCTTTGACAGCCATTTTACCACTCATAGGACGTAAATTATCAGGTTTATAAATAATTTTTGCACGCAAAACATCTATGATATTTTCAAATGATGTATTGGAACGGCCAATAATAGAATCATCCCATATTTCCATATAAGTGGAAGCAATATTTGAAAGTGAAACTATCCCAATTAAATTATCAGTATCATCAACTACAGGTAGAGAATTAATATTGTTTTTTTGAATTAAATCCATTGCATTTGCCATACTCATGTCTGGACTTACACAATAAGCTGGGTCAATTTCAATATCTCTAACTTGAGGTTTTATAGAAGTTTTTAAACGTGGGGCTTCTACATTAAAAAAATTTAACACAAATTCAGTTTCTCTATTAAGATTTCCAAGTCTAATTGCTTCGGCAGGTTCTCCCATTTTATTTTTTAGTTCTGCAAGTGCTAATGCAGAGCATATACTGTCAGTATCAGGGTTTTTATGTCCAGTGATATAAATTTTATTTTTCATTATTACCTCCAATTTTCAAATAAATTATAACATAGATTGTAGTAAATATTGTATTAATATAGGATTTTGATATATAATCTATAGAGATCATGGATATTATAATAATTGGAGCAGGACCAGCAGGTATGGTAACTGCCATTAAAGCAAAAAATGAGAATAATAGAGTTATTTTAATGGAAAAAAATGATCGAATTGGTAAGAAGCTTTTAGCTACAGGTAATGGGAGATGTAATTATACAAATTTAAACCTGTCACAAAATAATTATTCCAATCGTGATTTTGTTAAAAATACTCTAGATGAATTTAATAATAAAGATTTAATAAACTTTTTTAGATTATTGGGACTAGAATCAACTACTGATGGTGATAGAGTTTATCCTATAACTTTAAAAGCAAACACTGTTTTAAATATTTTGATATATTGGCTTGAAAAAAAAGAAATAGAGATTATGGTAAAAACAGAAGTTAAGTCTTTTAAAAAGATAGGCGATAAATTTATTGTTTCCACTAACAATGGAGACTTTAATTGCGACAAATTAGTATGTGCATTTGGTGCATCTTCAATGCCAGCAAGTGGATCTGATGGGAGTGCCTTTAATATGTTAAGAGAAAATGGACATACAATAACTAATCTATATCCAGCTCTTACTCAGTTAAAACTTGATAGCAAATATCTTAAACATTTAAGTGGAGTAAAAGTAGTTGGCGAAGCCAGATTAATTAGAAATGGGAACATTATTGACAAAAGATGTGGAGATTTACTTTTCACCAACTATGGGATTAGTGGACCACCAATCCTCGATTTATCTGTAAATGCTAAACAAGAAGACATAATTGAAATACCTATAATTAATAATGTGAAAAAAGAAACAAGAGAGATGCTGTATTCAAGATTTTATGTTTTTCCAGACTTTTCCTTAGAAAATTTTTTGATGGGAATAGTAGATAAAAAATTTATCCATTATATTGTAGATAGTTTGAATCTGGACAAAAACACTGTCATGAGTGCTATTGAATTAAAAGAATTTGAGAAAATTGTCAATTTATTACTAAATTCTAAATTCAAAGTAGTTGGCAATACTGGTTTTAAAAATTCACAGGTTACTAGAGGTGGGGTATCTACAGATGAAATTAATTCAGATGACTACTCTTCTAAAATTATCAAAGATTTATTTATAATTGGAGAAGCCTTAAATATTGATGGAGATTGTGGAGGATATAATCTTCACTTTGCCATAGCATGTGGTTATAGGCTTGGAGAAAAATTTACTGTTTAAAAAAACTACATTAATATGGTATTATTAAGGGGGACATATGTTTTACTTACAAAATAAATTGAATGAATTCGGTAAGATAAGAGTTGGTATTGTTGGTACAGGGTTAATGGGTACATCACTTTTTTGTGAGATAGTACAGAGCAAAAACTTTGGTGCGGCAGTTTTAGCAACTAGAAATAAAGAAGGACTTTACAATGCTTTAAAAATTGCTGGAGTTAAAGAAGATGAATTCTTGTTCACTAATGACTTATTAAAAGCTAAAGATGCACTTGATGATAATAAATATGTAATAACAACTGATATATTATTCGCTGCAACGCTTACAGATTGTGTAGTCGATTGTACAGGTGATACTGAGGCGGGTACGATGCTGACTTTAAAAGCTATTGAAGAAAAAGTTCATGTTGTGAGCCTTAATGTTGAGATGGATGCAACTGTTGGTCCATATCTTAAAAAACTTTCAGATGAAGCAGGAATTGTCTATTCTGGTTCTTCTGGTGATGAACCTGGTGCAATAATTGATGTCTATGAATTTGCTAAATATTGCGGATTTGAAGTTCTAGTATTGGGTAAAGGTAAAAATAATAAACTTGATAATTTTGCTACACCTGACGAACTAAAAGTTGAAGCTGTTAAAAAAGGCGTAAATCCTAGAATGCTCACATCTTTTGTAGATGGAACTAATACAATGATGGAATTAAATGCAGTTTGTAATGCAGTGGGTTTTGTTCCAGATGTTTCTGGTTGTCATTTTGTTGATACGACTCCAAAAAATATTGCAAATGATTTTAAATTAGAATCTGAGGGCGGAATATTAAATTCATATGGGATAGTTGATTTTGCCTCTGGGATAGCTCCTGGTGTATTTGCAATTGTGAAAGCAAAAAACGAATTTATAACAGAAGAGATGAAATATCTTTCAATGGGGGATGGTCCTAATTTTGCTATTTATAGACCTTACCATTTGACAAGTTTAGAGACTCCTTCTTCAATAATGAGAGCTGTAGTTTTAGGTGATTCTACTATTGCACCTAAGAATGCACCTGTTGCTGAGACAATAGCTATTGCAAAAAGAGATATTAAAGAGGGAGAATTATTTGATTCAATAGGTGGTTACATGATATTTGGGAAGCTTGTTACTAGCAAGTATCAAAAAGATGGCTCTCATGTACCAATAGGGATAATTACCGATGGAGCTTTTGCTAAGCGTGACATAAAAAAGGGAACAGTTTTAACATATGATGATATAAGCTTGAATGAGGAATCAAGCATTGTTAAAGTTAGAAAGTTGCAAGATGACTATTTTAACTAATTGACAGAGATAAAAAAATAGTATAGAATAGGTGATAAAATGAGAATAACACAAGAAACAGACTATGCTTTTAGAATTGTAAGCCACTTAGCTAGACATGAAAATGAAGTTATTGGAGCTCCTAAAATAGCTGAATCTGAAAAGGTTACTGAAAGATTTACTTTACGTATACTTAGAAAATTAAATTTAGCGGGAATAACTGGAGCAAAAAGAGGAGCAAGAGGCGGATATTATTTAAAAAAACCGAAAGAAGAAGTATCAATTTATGATATAGTAGTTGCTGTAGATGGTCCTATTGAAATCAATAGATGTTTGAGCAGTGAAGATAAATATTGTAATAGATACAATGCTGAGGGCATAAAGCATTGTAATTTTCATAATACTTTGTGTGAATTCCAAAATGAACTTATTGATTTATTCAAGAGCAAGACAATGGATCAATTTGTTTAATAAAAATTTTGAAGAGGACGTTGCGACCTAAAAAACTTTAGAGAGCAGTTGGTTGGTGAAAAACTGTGTTTTATTTCGCAAAGATCACCTTGGAGTTTAAAGATTAAAAGTCTTTACGGTAATTACGTTATAATTTTAAGTGATAGATACCTATAACTAGGGTGGTACCGCGGCAAAGTCGTCCCTTCTCGAGAGAGAAGGGGTTTTTTTATATTAAAAATAATGTAAAGGAGTTAATATGAGTAAGTTCAAAGATTTATCAAAAACAAGCGTAAGTGAGCGCGAAGAACAAATCTCAAAATTTTGGGATGAAATAGATTTACTTCACAAATCTGTGCAAAGTAGAGAGGGTGGCGAAAATTATATTTTCTATGAAGGTCCTCCTACTGCTAATGGCAAACCTGGCATTCACCATGTAATGGCGAGAACTCTAAAAGATTTAACATGTAGATATCACACAATGTTGGGTTATAAAGTTAATAGAAAAGCTGGTTGGGATACGCATGGACTTCCAGTAGAAATTGAAGTTGAAAAGAAATTAGATTTACACAATAAACAAGATATAGAAAGTTATGGTGTAGAGGCATTTAATAAAAAATGTAAAGAATCTGTCTTTGAATATGAAAAAGAATGGCGTGAACTAACTAGAAGAATGGGTTATTTAATAGATTTGGATAATCCATATATAACTCTAGAAAACAATTATATAGAATCAGTTTGGCATATTTTAGATAAAATGTTTAAAGATGGTCTAATTTATGAAGGACATAAAATTGTTCCATATTGCCCAAGATGCGGAACTGGTTTAGCATCTCATGAAGTTGCTCAAGGTTACGAGGATATTAAGACTACAACTGCAACTTGTAGATTTAAATTGAAAAATAAAGAAAATGAATATTTCTTAGCATGGACAACAACTCCTTGGACATTACCATCAAATATTGCACTTGCTGTTAATCCAACAGTTAATTATGTAAAAGCAAAACTTGATGACGGGAATTATTATTATGTTGCAGAAACTCTTGCTGATAAAGTTTTTAAAGATAGAGAATATGAAATTGTAGAAAAAATGTCTGGAAAAGATTTAGAATATATTGAATATGAACAACTTTTACCTTTCTTAACTCCAGATAAAAAAGCATTTTTTGTAGTAACAGCTGATTATGTAACTACGGAAGATGGTACAGGTATTGTTCATACTGCACCAGCATTTGGTGAAGATGACTACCAAACTGGAAGAAGATATGATTTACCAATGATTAAACCAGTGGATGAAGAAGGTAAATTTACAGATACTCCTTGGAAAGGACAATTTGTAATTGATGCTGATCATGATATTCTTCATTATTTGATGGATAATGATTTGTTATTTTCGAAACAAAAAATAAATCATAATTATCCACATTGTTGGAGATGTCACACTCCATTAATTTACTATGCTCACCCTTCTTGGTATATAGAAGTAACTAAATTTAAAGAAAAACTAATTGAAAATAATAAAGGAGTAAATTGGTTTCCAGACTTTGTTGGAGAAAAAAGATTTGGTAACTGGCTTGAAAACTTAAATGATTGGGCTATTTCACGTTCAAGATATTGGGGAACACCGCTTCCAATTTGGAAATGTGAATGTGGTCATACTGAATCTATAGGGTCTATAGAAGATTTACGAAAGAAAGCAATTGAAGAAGTCCCAGAAGATATTGAACTTCACAGACCATATGTAGATGATGTGCATTTAAAATGTCCACACTGTGGCAAAGAAATGACTAGAGAACCAGATGTTATTGATGTATGGTTTGATTCTGGATCTATGCCTTTTGCTCAATGGCATTATCCGTTTGAAAACAAAGATAATTTTGATGAATTATTTCCAGCAGATTTTATTTGTGAAGGAATTGATCAAACTAGAGGATGGTTCTATTCACTAATTGCAATATCAACTTATATGACTGGCAAAAGCCCTTATAAAAATGTACTTGTAAACGACCTTATTCTTGATAAAGAGGGCAAGAAAATGTCTAAATCAAGAGGAAATACAGTGGCTCCTTTTGCATTATTTGATAAATTTGGAGCTGATGTAGTTAGATGGTATTTACTTTATGTTTCACCACCATGGGCACCAACTAAATTTGATGAAGATGGTCTTAGAGAAATAGATTCTAAATTTTTCAGATCTTTAAAAAATATTTACAATTTCTTTAGTTTATATGCCAATACAGATGATATTGATCCTCGTAAATATGATATTAAATATGAAGATTTAGAAGAAATTGATAAGTGGTTAATTTCAAAATATAATAGATTAGTTAAAAATGTAAGAGCAGATATGGAAGTATTTGAGCTTACTAAAGTTGTAAGAGAAATTCAAGATTTTGTAATTGAAGATATTTCTAATTGGTATATCAGAAGAAACAGAAGAAGATTTTGGAAAACTGATAAGGATGATACAAAACTTGCTGTATACAAAACAATTTATGATGTATTATTAGGAGTATCAAAATTAATAGCTCCATTTGTACCTTTCTTGTCAGAAGAACTTTTTAAGTCATTAACTGATGAAGAATCTGTGCATCTAGCTAATTATCCAGTTGTAGATGAATCAAAAATTGATGATAAAGTTGAAGAAAAGATGGATCTTGTACGTGATTTAGTAACTCTTGGAAGAGCTTCGAGAGAAGAGGCTAAAATCAAAGTAAGACAACCACTATCAGAGGTTATCATTGACGGAAAATACAAAGAAATTATTGATGATTTAACTTCATTAATTGAAGAAGAATTGAATGTTAAGAAAGTAGTATTCGAAGAAAATTTATCTAAATATATGAATTTTGAACTTAAACCTAACTTTAGGGTATGTGGTAGCATACTAGGATCTAAAGTTAAAGAATTTGGTAAAGTTTTAAAAGAAGTTGACTCAAAAGACTTATTAGATAAATTGAATAAAGGCAGCGTAAAGCTAACTTTAAATGGAGAAGAAACAGATATTACAAAGGAATATATTCAAGTCAATATTAAGTCCAAAGAAGGGTTTGATGTAAAAATGGAAAATAATTTGTTTGTAATACTTGACACGGACCTAAATCAAGAACTTCTCAATGAAGGATATGTGAGGGAATTTGTATCTAAAGTTCAACAACTAAGAAAGAAAAATGACTTAGATATCTTAGATAATATAGTTATTAAATTTAACTCAGATGAAGAAGTTACTACTGCTTTAAATGAAAATCTTGATTTTATAAAAACTGAAACATTGGCAATTAATATTGAAAATACCGATTTTGAATCTGATGTAGAAGATTTAAATGGTCATGAAATAAAGATAATGATTAATAAAGCATAATTAGCTATGGAATAATTTGCCAAAATTACAAATAAAGCCCGAGACTTTCTTGGGCTTTTAATATGGAGAATTTTATGGAATTAAATAATATACAAAAACAAGCTGTTAATTCTCTAGATACCAATATTAATCTAATAGCTGGAGCAGGTACAGGGAAAACAAGAGTATTGACTACTCGTTTTGTAAATATTGTCAAAAAAACTAATAATATAGATAGAGTGCTAGCGATAACTTTTACAAAGAAAGCTGCTGAAGAAATGAGTTCTAGAATTTCTGATGAACTTATAAATAGCGATATTCATTTTGATGAAAATCAGCTAAACATTAAAACTATTCACTCATTTTGTCAAGAACTTGTAAGTGAATATTCATCAATTTTAAATTTAAATCCAAAATTTGAAATTATTGAAGAAGAGAATGCAGATAAATTATTAGAAGAAGCAACTACAAGCATTTTATTAAATTGTAAAGATAGAAGTTTTTTTAAATATTTAACTGATTTCAAGTCATCGGTATTTCAAGAGATTAAGGTTTTTAAAGATATTTATTATAAATTTAAAAATATGAACTTAGAATATGAAGATATTTATTATAAAACAGTAAAACCTCGAGAATTAGTTTATTCTCAGAAAGATTTGGTTAAAGAACTTATTTCTTTGTCTAATATAATAACCGCAGGAAAATTTAAAAAGTTTAAAAATACTGAAGAATTCAATAATATCATTAGTGGAAAAGATATCACGAGCGAAGATTTAGATTTAATAGAAGAAAATCTAGGCAACTCAAAAAAATTCTCTGAGAAAATTGACTTAATTAAACTTCAAATTAATGACCTTCGTTCTGATTATGAGAATAAAAATTACGAATATTATAAAATAATAATCACTATTTTTAAAAAAATTGATAATAAATACCATGAACTAAAAAATAATTTAAATTTTCTTGATTATGATGATTTAATGATTTATACATCAAAGCTGCTCAAGCTAGAAGTTATCGCTGAGCATTTAAAAAGCAAGTATAAATATATTTTAGTAGATGAATACCAAGACACAAATCCATTACAAAATAAAATCGTATCATATTTTGAAAAATCTAATTTATTTATCGTAGGTGATCCTAAACAGTCTATTTATGGATTTAGAGGATCTGATATTTCATCATATTTTGATTTTGCAAATAAGATTGAAGAATCGGGCCAAACCTTAAATATGAATATTAATTATAGAACTGATTTAATAATAATTAATACAATCAATGAAATTTTTAAAAGCCTAATGAACTATTACGAACCTATTGAGTCAAATTTAGATACAAATGGAAAAATAAGTGTGTATCCAAGTGAAGATTTAGAAAGTCTAATTATTCTTGTAAAAGATTTATTGAAAGAATACAAAATTCAAAATATTGCTATATTGACGAGAAGTAATAATCAAGTAATCGAAATAACGAAACTACTTCAAAAAGAAGATATTAGTTTTAATACTGGAAGCAAGAGCCTAAAGCAAATTGAGATTTTAAATCTTATTTCTAGAATTATAGATGTGGTGTATAATCCCGAAGATAATATAAAATTATTATCACTACTAAATGAACCTATTTTAAAATTATACTTTTCAGATTTATTAGAAGTTTTATTATCTAATGATATTTCTTTTGATAAAATGAAAAGAATTAATGATAATATAAGATTAGAAAAATTTATTAGATTTATAGATAATTTAATTTTAGATAAAGATAAATTGCATTTAGATGAAATCGTAGCCGCTATTGCGAACTGGATTCACAATATAAGGACTTTAACCAAAATAGAATATGAATATATATTTGAACTTCAAAAAACTACTGAGGAATTTGTCAATAAATACGGCGATGATTTTAGATTATATAAAAATTATCTTGATTTGAAAGAGTTTGATGATCTTGAAAAAGGTATTAATGTCCTAACTATTCATAAATCTAAAGGATTAGAATATGAGGTTGTGATAATCGCAAATATGGACAAAAACCCAATAATGACAATAAGAGATAAAATAATAGTTGATGAAGATTTAGGACTTGGAATAAAATCTGATTATTCAGTTTCAAATTACAATTCTATTATTAGTAAAATTCAAGAAACTCAAAAAGAAGAAGAAAAAAGGATTTTATATGTTGCTATGACAAGAGCAAAAAAAGAATTAGTATTATTTGGAAATTTTAAAAAAGCTTCTAGTGGGTCCTACTTTTCTATGATAAAAAGCTCTGGAGTAGAATTAGATGAATATAAATATAAAGATATAGATAAAAATATAAAAAATGATAATAAATTTGAATTGATTAATTTTCAAAACAGAAAGGACTATAGAATCCGAGAATACTATACTGTTTCAGATTATTTAAATTATAGAAGAAGTCCTATTGACTTTTATAATAAATATTTTTTGGGAATAGACGATTATACAATTGGAAATAATAGTTATAGAGTTATAGATCCAAAGCTTTTAGGCACTATTGTTCACTATTTTGCACAATATTATAGTAAAAATACTACATCAGAGAAAGATATAGATAATTTTATAGAAAGAACGTTTATATCTCTTGAAGAAGAATTAACTTTTGATAAAATTAAACTTGTTAAAGAACTTTGCCATAACTATCTGTTGATGGAAGAAGATGAGGTCATTTACAAAGAGTTGTTATTCTATTATAATTTAAATGGATACTTGGTAAAAGGATATATTGACTCTGTAGTAAAAATTGATGGCAATTATTATATTGTTGATTTAAAAACGAATCAAGCAGATGAAAACTATTTGATAGAAACATATAGGCCACAAGTTTTAATTTATTCTAAAATATTTGAATCTTTATATAATATAAAAGTAAAAGGTGCATATATTTACGACCTTAGGGGTAGAAATAAGTTGCGTATAGATATTGATGAGTCTGAAATAGTATCATTCATGAAAGAGTTTTCAGACTTCATAGAATTTACTAGGTCACACATCATTTATGATGATTATTTATAAAATATTTAGGAGGATTTAAGAAAGGTCATGGATTTTAGAAATGAATATAATTCAAAGCTAATAACTGCAAAAGAAGCTGCAGCAATGGTAAAGGATAATATGTGGATTGATTATGCATGGGGAGCAAGTACACCTGTAGCATTTGATCACGCTTTAGCAGAAAGACTTGATGAATTAAACGAAATTAAAGTTAGAGGCGGGGTACTAATGTGGGTACCTGAAATATTTAAAAAAGATCCCGATGGTGAAAAAGTTGTTTGGAACTCTTGGCATGCTGGTGGACCAGATAGATCTAGAATTAATACAACTCAAGGCGGATTTTATGCTCCTTTAAGATATTCAGAATTACCAAAATGGTATAGAGAAAATTGTGAAGTAAATATTGCTGTTATCACAACTACTCCAATGAATAAACATGGTATGTTTAACTTTGGACTTAATGCTTCACATCTTTATGCTGTAGTTGAAAAGGCTGATATAGTCATCTTAGAAATTAACGAAAAGATGCCAACTTGCTTAGGTGGTTTTGAACATGAGGTTTCTATTGAGAAGGTTGATTATATAATTGAGGGAGATAATCCTGATATTGCAACACTTCCAAAAGGAGGCTTTAACGAAGTAGATGAAGCTGTAGCAAAACAAATCGTTGAAGAAATTCCAAATGGTGCAACATTACAACTTGGAATTGGTGGAATGCCAAATGCGGTCGGTTTAATGATTGGTGAGTCTGACATTAAAGATTTAGGTGTACACACTGAAATGTATGTAGATGCTTTTGTTGCACTAGCTAAAAAAGGAAAGATTACTGGAGCAAAGAAAAATATTGACAGATTTAGACAAGCCTATGGTTTCGCTGCTGGTTCAGCTGAAATGTATGAGTATATGGATAATAACTCTGCTGTAATGGCTGCACCAGTAAATTACACAAACGATGCAAGAGTTATAGCTCAATTGGATAACTTTATTTCTATTAACTCTGCAGTTAATGTCGATTTATTTGGCCAAGTAAGTTCTGAATCTTCTGGATATAGACATATTTCTGGAGCTGGCGGTCAACTTGACTTTGTATTAGGTGCTTATCTATCTAAAGGTGGTAAATCATTTATCTGCCTACCTTCAACTTATACTAATAAGAAGACAGGTAAGAGCGTATCAAATATTGTTCCTAATTTCGATACTGGTTCTGCTATTACAGCTGCAAGACCTAATACAAATTGGATTGTAACTGAACATGGTAAATTCAATTGCAAAGGAAAATCAACTTGGGAAAGAGCGGAAGGCTTGATTAATATCTCTGCACCAGAATTTAGAGATGATTTAATAAAAGAAGCTGAAAAAATGAATGTTTGGAGAAATTCAAACAAGAGATAATATATAAATATAATAGCTGTGGACTTATTTTTTCCAATAGTCTACAGCTATTTTTATATCTTTTTCAGTTTTAATATCAATATTTTCCAGTTTAAGTCTTTTATCTATTTCAGAAATAATGGATAATTTATCACCGCACCAATTGGGTTTGTAAAGAGTGGACTTATTAGGGTCACCAGTTATACGATGAATTACTGTATTTGGTGGCATTTGTTTGATTGCGTAAATTACAGTGGATATATATTCTTCTTTACTAATTAAATTAAAACTTTTATTTAGATACATATGATATATTGATGTATTTTTACAAATATATAAATTATGGAATTTAACACCGAAAGGATATATATTTTTTATATAATTAATAGTATTTAAGTAATCATCTTTATTTTCATAAGGTAGCCCAAAAATTGCATGGATTAAAAATAAAATTTCTTTTTCCTTTAACTCTTTAATTTTCTCATCAAATATTTTGTGAGTATAACCTCTATTGATTACTTTAAGAGTATTTTCGTTAGTTGTTTGCATACCAAGTTCGAGCCACATTAGTTTCTCATTGGAGATTTCTTGTAAATATTTTAAAGTTTCCGTATCCAAACAGTCACATCTTGTGGCTATTGAAATTCCAGCAATATCTTTGCGGTTTACAACTTGATTATATATTTTTTTTATATTATATAAATCTCCATAAGTATTTGTGAAGTTTTGAAAATATGCAATATAATTTTTTGCTTTCCATTTATTCTGAAGTAATTTCTTTTGGTTATTAATTTGAATATCTAAATCATCTTCTCTTTTACCTGCAAATTCACCGCTGCCCTTATCAGTACAAAACAGACATCCTTTATTAGAAAGAGTGCCATCTCTATTTGGACATGTAAATCCTGCATCTAATGACAATTTTACCGTTTTGCCGTCAAAATATGATTTAAAAAAGTCATTAAAAGATAAAAATCTTCTCATATTATCACCAATTATTATTATACTAAATTACCACTAAAGATGAAGATTTTAATAAAATATTATATAATGTATAAAGCGAGTTGATGAAAAATGGACACAAAATTTAAAAATTATTTAATATTGTCAAAAGATTTTTTAATTGAGAGAGATACTTTGCGTGCAAAAAATTCTCTACAAAAGGCTTATAATTATGCATCTAATTCTGATGAAAAAATTTCGGTTTTGTTTGAACTTGCTGATCTTGCGATAGAAGAGGAAGAGTTTTTAAAAGCAAAAAATTATTATGAAATAATTTTAAATATAGAAAAACAAGCTGGAGCTTATTATGGTTTAGCCATGACAGGTGAATTTCTTGGTAAAGATTTAAATTATTCAATAAAAAATTATAAAAAAGCAATAAATCTTGATAAAAATTATGATAGGGCACATTATTATTTAGCTCATCTATATGACAAGATAGGAAATGTAGAAGAGGCCATTTATCATTTAAAAAAGGTAATAGAAATTAAACCTGATGATTTTATTAGTTTAAATGATTTAGGTTCTATATATGAGGTATTAGATGAAGATGAATTGGCAAAAAACTATGTAGAAAAATCGCTTGAAGTTAATCCAAGTTATGGTAGAGCCTTGTTTAATAGAGGAGTTTTATACAAGAAAGAGAATAAAAATGACTTGGCACTAAAAGTTTATTATAAAGCTATTGATAATTTTATTAGTCCTTATTTATTTTTGAATATGTCAGCAATTTATATAGAAGAGAAAAATTATAAAGAAGCTTTAAAAATATTAAATGAAGGTCTAAGAAGACATGATAATAGTGTGAATCTTCATTATAATAAAGCTTGTGTCCTAAGTATAATCAATAAAACAGATGAAGCAATAGAAGAATTAAAAAGTGCCATAAATATAAATAGTGATGCTAAAAAATGGGCGAGCACTGACCCAGATTTAATTGATATAGTAGGTGAAATATAAAATGATAATTATAAAGACAGAAGATGAAATAAGAAAAATGCAAGAATCAGGTAAAATATTGGCTGCAGTTCACCATGAACTCAGAAACTTTATTAAACCAGGTGTAAAAACAATTGAAATAGATAAATTTGTAGAGAAATTTTTATTAAAGCACAATGCCACTCCAGAACAGAAAGGATACGAAGGATTTCCATATTCTATTTGTGCCTCTGTCAATGATGAAATATGTCACGGATTTCCTGGGGAATATGTTTTAAAGGACGGAGATATAATTACAGTAGATATGGTTGTAAATTATAATGATTGGTTAGCTGATTCTGCATGGTCTTATGAAGTTGGAGATGTAAGTGATGATGCTAAGAATTTACTTAAAATAACAAGAGAGTCCATGTATAAAGGAATTGAAAAAGCAGTACTCGGAAATAGATTAGGTGATATTTCACATGCAGTGCAAGAGCACGCTGAAAGTAATGGATATTCTGTTGTAAGAGAATTTGTAGGTCATGGTATTGGACGTGAAATGCATGAAGATCCGCAAGTTCTACATTATGGCAAGGCTGGTCGAGGTGTGAGATTACAAGAAGGAATGGTCTTTACTGTAGAGCCGATGATTAATATGGGTAAAAAAGAATTAAAAATAGATTCTAATGGATGGACAGCTAGGACTTTAGATGGGTCACTATCTGCTCAGTATGAACACCAAATAGCAATAACTTCTAATGGACCAATAATAATTACAGATCAGGGTGATTGTTGATAATAGTGAGGTAATATGAGGGAAACTAATTTATTAAAAGGAAATATTTTTCAAATACTTCTAAAAATGGCGATGCCCCTCATGGGAATTGCTTTTGTCCAAATGGCCTATCAGCTAGTAGATTTAATGTGGCTTGGCCGCTTGTCTACTGATGCTGTAGCTTCTGTGGGTGCAGGAGGTTTTTATATATGGATGGTCCAGGCGATTACACTTATTTCAAAAACTGGCATATCCGTTGGTCTTGCACAAGCCTATGGTAGAAAAAATAATAAAGAAGCTGAAGATGTTTGGGTAAGTGGGTTTTATTTAAATTTATTTATCTGCTTAATTTTATCAATTATATATATAGTTTTTAAAGATAATTTAATTGGAATTTATGGATTTAATAAAGAAGTACACGATATGGCTGTTACATACTTATTTATAATTTCCATAGGTCTAATTTTTTCTTTTTTAAATCCAGTTTTATCTTCTTCTTTTTATTCAAAGGGTAATTCAATAACTCCATTTAAAATAGCTATTATAGCTTTGGTGTTTAATATAATATTAGATCCTATATTGATATTTGGAATTTCAATTTTTCCTAGACTAGAAGTAGCTGGAGCAGCATTTGCTACAGTAATTGCACAAGCAATAGCTACATTTTTATATTTATTTGTTGGTTATAGAAATAGACAAATTTTTGTAAGAGTAAATTATTTTAAATTACCATCTAAATCTTATTTTATCAATCATTTAAAACTGGGAGTGCCTGCATCTTTACAATCAGTTATTCATGCAACAGTTGGAATAATTTTAAATAAATATATCGCTTCATTCGGTGCAATGTATGCTGCTGTATATTCAATTGGCTCTCAAATTGAATCAATATCATGGATGACTTCTGAAGGTTTTGCAGTGGCCTTTTCTGCATTTTTTGGACAAAATTATGGTGCGAAGAATTTCGACAGATTGCAAGATGGAAGAAAAGAATGTTTGAAAATTATTAATTTAATAGGGATTACTGCTACTTTAATTTTATTTATTTTTTCAAAAGAACTTTTTTCTATATTTATACCTAATGATCCAAAGGCTGTAATAGCTGGAATAGATTATTTAAAAATTCTGTCTTTATCTCAGTATTTTATGGCTTTAGAAATAGGAACCACAGGTATGTTAAATGGACTTGGACTCACAAAATATCCTGCAATTAATGCGGTAATTTTAAATATTTTAAGAATTCCAATCGCTTTTATATTAATGCCATATATTGGTATTTTGGGCGTTTGGGCGGCTATGACAATTAGTTCGGTTTTAAAGGGTATAGTATTAAATATAATTTATTTAAGTTTGCGAAAAAAGACAGAAGGATTTAAAATAGGTATGGATAGTTTTTAAGGAAAGGAGATTTTATGTTAAACCAATTTGATAAACCTAAAAAAGGTGAAAAAATAGCAGTATTAAATACTAATAAAGGGACAATAAAAATAAGATTATTTCCAGAAGCTGCACCAAAAGCAGTCGAAAACTTTATATCATTAATAGAGGATAAATATTATGATGGGATTATATTTCATAGGGTAATTAATAATTTTATGATACAAGGTGGAGATCCTACTGGTTCTGGAATGGGTGGAGAAAGCATTTGGAAGAAGCCTTTTGAAGATGAATTTGATTTAAATTATAGAAATTTTAGAGGTGCACTTTCTATGGCTAATTCTGGTCCGAATACAAATGGATCACAATTTTTTATAGTCCAAGGAGATAAAATTTCTGATGATATACTTTCACAAATGAGAGAAGTTGGTTCTAATGGTGGGTATAGTGATGATGTTATTTCTGGATACAGAGAAAAAGGTGGAGCTTTTTGGTTAGACGGAAAACATACAGTTTTTGGACAAGTTTTTGAAGGAATGGACGTTGTTGACGACATAGCTGGCACTAAAGTTGGATTTATGGATAAACCAGTTAATGAAATTATAATTGAGTTTGCAACAATTGAAGAGTTTTAATTAACTGGAGGAGTATATGCATCAATATAAAGGTAGAATGATAATTCATACTGGGTCTATGTTTTCTGGAAAGACAAGTTCTTTAGAAAAAGATTTAAAAAGATTTTCTATTGCAAATTACAAAGTAATGGCGTTTAAGCCAATTGTCGACAAAAGATATTCTCACAAAGAGATTGTTACACATGATAAAATATCTTTAAAAGCACAATTAGTTGAGTCATCTTCTGATATTTTAAAGGAAGTAGAAAAAAATTCACCTCAAGTAGTGGGAATAGATGAGGTTCAATTTTTAAAAGATAAACCTGAAGAAGTACTAAAAAATATTGAAAAGATTTTGTCAATGGGAATTACTGTTGTAATTGCAGGGCTTGATATGGATTATACAGCTCATCCTTTTGAAATAGTAAAAGAACTAATGCCTAAAGCCGACTACTTAAATAAGCATCACGCAGTTTGTAAAAAATGTGGAGCTGATGCTTGGGTTTCTCATAGAAAAATTCAAAGTGATAAGAGAGTTGAGCTGGGAGCAGTAGAAGAATATGAACCACTTTGTAGAACTTGTTACAAAGAAGCAATTAGAGTTGACAAGTTAAATAAGAATCAAGAAAAATTCATCTAAATAATATTAATCTATAAAGTGTTAAACTTTTAAAAAATGTCAAATTAATATTAAAATATATTTAAAATTAGATTGATATTAAAAAATTTGATTTAATAATTTATGCAATTTGATACAAAAAAATTAAAATAAGAATTGGAACTTTACTGGTGTAGGACTATTATAGGTTCCAATTTTTTTAAATTTATTTATGATTTTTATACTTTATAATTAAAAAATCATAAAAGAGAATATTGACACAATATAATCAATTACTTATAATATAATCAAAAGACTAGAGGTGATTATTTGACTCCTAGAGAGAAGCAAATTATTGAATTGCTTAAAATAAATCCAACAATCTCACAACAAGAGATAGCTCAAGAACTTAATATAACTCGCTCGGGTGTGTCTTCTCATATAAACAATTTATTTAATCAAGGATTTATACTTGGTAGGGGATATATATTGCGTGAAGAAGAATATATTGCAATTGTTGGAGGTTGCAATATGGATATAATTGGTTATAGTTTTGATAGTTTAAAAGATAGGGATTCTAACCCAGGTATTATTAAATATTCTAGTGGTGGAGTTGCAAGAAATATATGTGAAAATATCGCAAGGCTTGAAGTTAATACAACATTTTTATCAGTGTTAGGAGAAGATGATGCTGGTAAAAAAATTTATGATGAATTAAACTCGTTAAATGTTGATACTTCAAAAATGTTGATGTCCAAAGGTGTTACTCCACATTATTTAGCAGTATTAGATGATAACAAAGATATGACTGTTGCAATTAGCGATATGGAATTATTAAAAAAATTAGATAAAGAATATATCTTAAAGAACAAAATTATATTGGAAAATGCTAAGTTCGTAGTACTTGATACAAATTTAGATATAGAAACTCTTGATTTCATTTACAAGAACGTAAATGCAAAATATTTAATTGACGGTGTTTCAACAAAGAAAGTTTTAAAATTAAAAAATATATTAGATAAAATACATTTTTTGAAAGTAAATATATACGAAGCCATAGCTCTAGCTGAATGTGACAATAATGACAATTTTGATATTGAAGAAATTGGTAAAATTTTAATAAATAAAGGTCTAAATTCCATTGTAATTACTCTCGGAGAAAAAGGTGCGTATTATTTTGACAAAGATAATATTATATTTAAAAAAGCAAAACCTTTAAAAGTTGTAAATGCTAGTGGTGCTGGAGATGCATTTATGGCAGGATATATTTATGGAATTTTTAATGATTATGATATAAACAAAAGATTAGACATTGCACAAGCTATGTCTAGAATAGCACTCAAAAGCGATAGTTCCAGTTCAGATGAAATTAATTTAAAAAATTTGGAGGATGAATTAAAATGAACTTTGACAATTTAAAAAATTATTTAGAATTTAGTGACGAAGTAAAATTAGCTATGGAACAAAATAAACCAATAGTTGCACTTGAATCAACAATAATTTCTCATGGCATGCCATATCCACAAAATGTAGAAACAGCAAAAGCTTGTGAAGAAATTATAAGAGAAAATGGGGCTGTACCTGCTACTACTGCAATTATTGGTGGCAAAATAAAAATTGGCCTTACAGATAAAGAAATCGAATTTATGGCTACATCAAAAGATATAATAAAAACATCAAGAAGAGATTTTGCATATATTGTTTCACAAGGATTAAATGGAGCAACTACAGTTGCATCTACTATAATTGCAGCACGACTTGCTAATATTAAAATATTTGTAACAGGTGGGCTCGGCGGAGTTCACAGAAATGCAGAAGTAACTTTTGATATTTCTCGTGATTTAGAAGAACTTGCAGCCAATGATATTATGATTGTATGTGCAGGATGTAAATCAATACTTGATATCGGTTTGACACTTGAATATCTTGAAACTAAGGGAGTACCTGTTTTTGGTTATCAAACAGAATATATGCCGGCATTTTTCACTAGAAAAAGTGAATTTAAAGTAGATTATAAAATTAATAATCCTAAAGAGGCTGCAAAAGCGGCATTGACACAGTGGAGTCTAGGTTTAAAAGGCGGTATACTTTTAACAAATCCAATTCCAGAAAAAGATTCAATGGATGAAGATAAAATTAATTCGGCGATAGAAACTGCACTTAAAGAAGCAGAAGATAAAAATATTTATGGAAAAGAAACTACTCCTTTTCTTTTAACAAAAGTTTTGGAAGCGACTGAAGGTAAATCTTTAGAAGCAAATATTGCTCTCGTTAAAAACAATGCAAGACTTGGTGCGGAGGTTAGTAAATATCTGTATGAATAAAAAAACTTCAGAGTCAAAGACAATTTATACCTATGGAATAATGCCAAAAGATATAAATTCTGGTGGAACTTTATATGGTCCAGTTTTATTTGATATTGCAGATCACAATTCTGGAACAACAATTTTGAGGCATCTAAGAAGTAGAATTGCAACAGTATCATGCGACTCACTACAATTTATAAAACCAACATACAAAGGAGATTTCTTGACTGCAGTTACTATAGTTTCTGGTGTGGGCAACACTTCTGTAGAAACTTTTACTAAGTTTTATCGTGAAGTTTCTATGACGGGAGAAAAAGAAATTGTAGCAACTTGTTTTCTGACATTTAAAGCAAAAGAAGTACAACCGGGTTCAATCCCTGGAATAATTCCTGAAAATGATGAGGAAAAAATTATAATAGATGGTTTTGAAAATAGAAGAAAAATAAATAAACTTAGAAGAACAGAAAATGAAAGAATACAAAAATATTTAAATTGTAATTACTAAAATTATCCGGGTTAAATCCCGGATTTTCTTTTATAACAATGAATATATTCTCATAAACTATGTTATAATTATAAATATGATAGTAGGAATTTGTACTTGTGAAATTTTAATTTATGACTCTAATTCTTTGAAAGAAAAAAGAGGAATAATTAAAAGCATAATAGATAAATCGAAAAATAAATTTAATATTTCTATTTCAGAAGTAGCAGAAAATGATAAGTGGCAAAAAGCTGTTATTGGATTTTCTGTAGTATCTAATGATACTAAAATAGTAGATAGTACTATGGAAAAAGTCATAAGATTTATGTCATCTTACAGCGAAATTGAAATTATAAATATAGAAAAAGAAATACTTTAGGATATGGTGATTAGTTGAGTAATTTGCTCACAAAAGAAGAAGCAGATCTTTGTTTAGATATTTTAGAGAAAAATTATCCTGATGCGAAATGTGAATTAGTTCATGTTACTCCTTTTGAGCTTTTAGTTGCTACAATTCTATCGGCACAATGCACTGATATAAGAGTTAATAAAGTCACTTCAGAAATTTTTAAAACTTATAATAAACCAGAAGATTTTGCTAATATGGATATTAAAAAATTGGAAAATCTTATTAGAGAATGTGGACTTTTTAGAAATAAAGCTAAAAATATAAAAGCATCAAGTAAGGTTATTCTTGAAGACTATGCTGGTAAAGTACCCAATACAATTAATGAGTTGATGAAATTGCCAGGAGTAGGTAAAAAGACAGCAAATGTAGTTGCATCAAATTGTTTTGGAGTTCCAGCTATAGCTGTGGATACACATGTTTTTAGAGTAAGCAATAGAATCGGGTTTGTTGATGAGAAAAATGTATCGGATACAGAAAAAGCTTTACAAAAGATTATTGACAAAGATAGATGGACAAAGGCCCATCACATTTTTATTTTTCATGGTAGAAGGACTTGTACAGCAAGAAACCCTAAGTGTGAAGTATGTAGTGTAAATGAAATTTGCAAATATTATGGGGAGAAATAGTAATGGAAAGTATAAAATCTAAAATAGAGGATATAGATAGAAGATTTTTAGTTGCCTCAGGAATTGTTCTCGCAATGATATTAGTTTCTCTTATTTTTTACTCTATAGAAAAGAACAATTCAAATATACACAAAGGTGTTAAAATTGAAGGAATTTCAGTTTCTCATATGTCAAAAAATGAAGCGATAAAAAAAGTAAAAGAAGAAACTGATCAAAAAATAGCAGCCCATATAATTAATTTCACTTTTAATGATGAAAGTTATCCAGTTAGTTTAGAACAATTTGGATATACTTTAGATTTAGAACAAGCTGCTGATAAAGCTTATGAAATCGGAAGAAGTAAAAGTTCTATAAAAAACTTTTTCCAGATAGTATTTGGACCAATATTTAGCAATAATATAATCGCTGATGGAGATTTAAATAGAGATTCGCTTGATAAAGTTATTCTAGATTTAAATAAAAAAATCTATATAAAACCAGAAGATGCTTATATAAAAGAAAATAGCGACGGCAGTGTAGACATTATTGAAGAAAAAATTGGAAGATATATGGATAATGATGAATTTGGTAAAATTTTGGGAGAAGATTTTATAAACAAAGATAAAATAGAACTTCCGGTTTATAGTACAGAGCCTAATGTTAAGTCAAACTATTACGCTGGAATTGATAAAGTTTATGCGGATTTTGAGACTAATTATTCATCTTCATCTAAAGGCAGAAAAGAAAATATTAGACTTGCATCTTCTAAATTTAATAATTTAAAAGTAGAACCAGGACAAGAGATATCGTTTAATAATGTAGTAGGAGATGTAACTGCAGATAAAGGATTTAAGGAAGCGACTGTCATAATTGGAGGCAATGCAGAGTCTGGTATAGGCGGGGGTATTTGCCAAGTATCGACTACACTTTATAATTCACTTGTGATGAGCGATTTAGAAATAGTAGAAAGACATAATCATTCAAGGCCCATTAATTATGTAAAACTTGGCACTGATGCTGCTGTAGTGAGCGATTATAAAGATTTGAAATTTAAAAACAATACTAATAATCCTATTTTAATACAGGCTATAGCGAATGGAGATAATTTGAGTTTTAAAATTTTTGGCAATTCTAAAGATAGAGATTATACAGTTAAAATGGTGCCAAAGCTTCTTGGAGTAGTTAATCCTAATACAATCACACGATATTCTGATAATATGTATGAAGGAGATCAAGTAGTTAAAGAGGCTGGATCTAAGGGATATTCTTACGAGACATTTAAAGAAGTAATAAAAGATGGAAAAATTATAAGTACTGAGAAAATAACGAACTCATATTATATTCCAAAAGACAGAGTAGTAGTCATAGGCACTAGAGAAAATGACAAAGAAGAAACTACTGATGAAGATTAGAGTGCTATTGATGCACTCTTTTTTAATTATAACAAAAGTGTGATAAAATACAGATATGAAATTATTTAATTTTTTTAAAAAAGAAAAGTCTATTTATAAAAAATTATTGGATACTGATTTTAATCAAGCGCAATACAATAACTTAGGATTATCTGATGGCAGTTATGAACTTGAGATATCCAAGAATAATAATTTAATAAAACATATATCCACCAAAGAGATAAATAAAGCAGTTGACGATTACTATGCTAAAGATAAATACGCATTAGAAGAATTTGAAAATTTTTTTAGAAATAATAAAGCAATAGAAGCAGAAAGAAATTTTTTGACACATTTGCTCCAAAAAATAGAATTTTCAGAAGATAAATTAATTGGATTATCAATACTATTAATGCGAGATTCAAAAGTAGAAGAGTGTGTAAAATTTGGAATGTTAATTACAAATTATTATCCGTTAATTGAAGTAAGAACAGCAAGAGAAATTTTTATGAATTTAGCAAAGCATCCTGCATTTATATACTATGCAGTAGATTTTATAAAAAATATAGATTATGCAATTTTGGACGAGATGTATGAGCAGTTGCCAGAAATAGGAAAGAAAATAATAGAGGAGAAAGCATGGATTTAGGGAAAATACAAGATTTAAAAGTAGAATCAATAGAAAAAGGAAATATATATGTAACAGATGGGACGAAAAAAGTAATACTAAATAAAGGTGAAGGCAAAAAACTAAAAGTAGGCGATGAAGTTGAAGCCTTTGTTTATAATGGACACGAAGATTATGAAGCAACACTTAAAAAACCATATGCCGAAGTTGGAGATTTAAAAAAATTAAAAGTAGTAGATAAAGCTAAAGTTGGATATTTTGTCGATAATGGCACAGATAAAGATGTATTTTTACCATTTTCAGAATCCATGGGAAGACTTCAAGTTGGGGAAGAATATTTGATGTATTTGTATCACGACAAAAGTGATAGGCTTGCATTTACGATGAAAATTAAAGAAAAACTTGAGACGAATGAAAATTTTAAGGTTAATGATTATGTCAAAGGAACTATTTATGGAATTGGCAAACCAGGAGCCTTTGTAGCCATCGAAAATAAATATGATGGAATGATACCTAGGGAAGAATTAAAAGGAATTTATCGCATTGGTGATGAAGTAGAAGCAAGAGTTCAAAGAATCTTACAAAATGGCTTTATAACACTGACACTTCGACAAAAAGCCTACAAACAAATGGATGCTGATGCAGATGAAATACTAGAATTACTTGAAGAAAATAATGGAGTATTAGAACTTGGAGACAAATCAGATCCAGAACTTATAAAAGATATTACTGGACTATCTAAAAAGGCATATAAAAGAGCAATAGGATCACTTTATAAGAAAAAACTAATTGATATCTACGATAAGAAAATAGAGTTGAGATAATGATTAAAAACAAAAACCAAGTAATAGGAACAATAGAAGATTTTGATTATAAAGGTAGGGGCATCACCAAAATAGACGGGGTCCCTGTATTTTTAGACGGAGGAATAATCGGAGACGAAGTTGATTTTTTTATAACCAAAGAGAAAAAGAATTACTATAACGGAAAAATTAATAAAATAATAAAAAAATCAAATAAAAGAGAAAATAGCCCATGTACATACTCAGATAAATGTGGAGGTTGTGATTTTCTAGAATTAAAAGATGATGTTGAACTAGCTTGGAAGCATGATTTAGTAAAAAATAACATAAATAAATTAGGTAAAATTTCACTTCAACCTAAAGAAATATTATCATCACCAGAAAATTATAAATATAGAAATAATATGCAGTTTCAAGTTAAAAATGGAATAATTGGACTTTATGAAAAAAACTCTAGAAATATCACAAAAATAGACTATTGCTTGATGCAAAAAGACTCAGCCAATAAAGTATTAAATATAGTTTCTAAATTCAAATATCTAAAGGATTTAAAAACTATTGGAATTAGAACAAATTACAAAGATGAAATAATGCTAATTCTCGTAACAAATAAGAAGAATTTAAACGTAAAATCAATTATTGGAGACTTACTTGAAGCAAATGTAAAATCTTTTTATGTAAATTGTCATAATAAAAGTAAAACAAGATACTCAGATGAATTCAAACTAATATTTGGAGAAGAATACTTAGAAGAAAAATTAATGGATTTAAAATTTAGAATTTCTCCTAAATCATTTTTCCAAGTAAATATACCTGCAACAGAGAGTCTTTACAAAAAAGCAATAGAATATGCAGATATCAAACCGGAAGATAAAATTTATGACCTATACTGTGGCGTTGGATCTATATCACTATGCTTAGCTAAAAAAGGAGCTGAAGTAATAGGAATAGAAATATTATCACAAGCAGTAGAAGATGCCCGCAAAAATGCAGAAAATAATAAATTAAATTGCAGATTTATAGAAGGAGCAGCAGAAGAAATAATCTTAAAACTAAAAGAAGACGAACATATAGAACCAAACAAAATAATAGTAGATCCACCACGTAAAGGATTAGACGAAAACCTAGTTAAATTTTTGATAGATAATCCAGTAGAAAGATTGATATATATTTCATGTAATCCATCAACACAAGCACGAGATTTAAATCTCCTTAAAGAAAAGTATAAAGTGGAAGAAATAACACCAGTTAACTTATTTCCAAACACTGTGCACGTGGAGACTGTAGTATTGATGTCAAGAAAATAGTAAAATGCTAGTAAATGTAGGTAAATAGAATTTTAGATACAACGAAAAAATTTGCTATATAAAAAATTAAATTAGGAGCAACTAATGCAAACTTGTAATTATTGTCAGGAAAAAGGGGAGTGTCTCTCTAAAATGAAACTTTTTAATGAGCTTGGTGTAGATGAATTAAAAAATATTTATTTATCAGCAGTTCATAAGGATTTAAAAAAGGGTCAAAGTTTATTTTTTAATGGAGATATAGTAGATAAAATTATTATAATCAGGTATGGGAAAATTAAATCCTTAACCTATGATGATGAGGGGAGAGAAAGTATTAGTAAAATTTATGTGGAAGGTGACATTATAGGAGAAAATTCAATTTTCTTAGATAATTCCTATACATCTAATGGAGTTGCAATAGAAAATACAGGGATTTGTCAAATTGATAAGACGATTCTTAGGGAAATTTTAATCAAAGACCATGATTTTTCTTTAAACTTGATAAGATCACTAAGCAAAAAACTGTATGAAACCGAAAAACTTTTAGAAATTTTGTCTATAAAAGATTCATATACTAGACTAGGAGCATTTTTGGTATATAGAGCGGGGTTGACAAATGATGGCTATATAAGTCTCAATCAAGAGAATATTGCTTCGTCCATAAATATGACTAGGGAAACTGTTTCTAGAAAATTGTCTCAAATGGAAAAAGAGGGATATATAGAAAACACTGCTTATAAAAAGATAAAAATTAAAAATCTAGTTGCCTTAATTAAGTTAACAAATATGTAAAAGTGTGATATATAATACAGAAAATTATAAAATCTTCCTTTATAATATAATTAGCTAGTAAAAAGGAGGGCTAAATGATAGATATTCATACTAAGATAGAAGACGTAGTTAAGGCGGATAGCAATATGATTGGTTTTTTTAATAAGGAGAAAATCGATTTTTGTTGCAATGGCTATATGACCATTGCAGATGTTGCAAAAGAAAAAAATATAGATCCTATTATCCTTGTTAGAAAAATTCAAGATAGACTAGATAATAGTAATCCCAAAGAAAAAGAAATTATAGACTTAGATGATTTTAAAGAACTTAGATTAGGGGAGATGATAGATTCTATATTAATTGATCACCATGAAAAAGAAAGAAATTTACTATTTGAAATTGATCCTTTATTAAATAAAATCTTATCTGTTCATTTTGAACACCATGGAGAAGACCTGAGTAAGCTCCATTCACTTTTTGCTACTCTTAAGAAAGAATTGGAAGAACACTTTATTAAAGAGGAAAAAATTACTTTCCCGTTGATGCTTGAAAATGAGTATCCGACTAAGGATTTAATTAGAGAAGTTGAAGCTTTAGAAGATGACCATGAAAAGGCGGGGGATTTGATCAAAGAAATGATTGAGTTGACAGATTGGTTTAGAGCACCAAAAGATGCCTGCAGAACATATATCCATACTTTTGATTTGTTAGAAGAATTAGTAAAAGACGTTTTTGTGCATATTTTTAAAGAAAACTCTATAATATTTGAAAAATATAGAAATATGGAGGGAAAATAATGAAAAAACAAATAAAAAACAACGTATATTGGGTTGGAAAAATTGATTGGGAACTTCAGGAATTTCATGGGTCAGAATATTCTGTCCACCATGGGTCTAGTCAAAATGCTTACTTGATTCAAGAAGAAAAGACGGTACTAATTGACACTGTATGGACTCCTCATAAAGAAGAATTTGTAAAGAACTTAAAAACAGAAATTCAATTAAATGAAATTGACTATATAGTTATAAATCACGGAGAACCTGATCACTCAGGTTCATTAGTGCAAATAATGGAGGAAATTCCCAATACACCAATTTATTGTACTGCCAATGGCAAAAAATCTCTTATTGGCCAATACCACCATCCAGAATGGGACTATAGGGTTGTAAAAACTGGAGATTCTGTAGACATAGGAAATGGCAAACAATTAGTGTTTGTAGAAATGAAAATGCTCCATTGGCCTGACTCAATGGCAACTTATATGACAGGAGATAACATTTTATTTTCTAACGATGCCTTTGGCCAACACTATGCATTAAGTGAATTATTCAACGACAAAGCAGACCCAACTATTCTTTGGAATGAGGCTATGAAATACTATGCTAATATTTTGACACCTTTTTCATCCTTTGCAAAAAAGAAAATTGAAGAAATTGTAGCCATGAACTTGCCAATAGATATTATAGCAACAAGTCACGGTAGTATTTGGAGAGAAAATGCTCTTGAGATAGTTAATAAATATGCTGAATGGGCAGATGCCTATAAAGAAGATCAAGTAACTATAATTTATGACTCTATGTGGGGAGCAACTAAGAAAATCGCTCATAAAATTGCAGATGACATAAGAGAGATTTCTCCATCAACTAGAACGAAAGTTTTGTCTGTAGCTGAAATGGACAGAAACGATATTATGACAGAAGTATTTAAGTCAAGAGCAATAGCTGTTGGTTCGCCAACAGTTGGTAGGTCTGCGATTACTACTATATCTGGGTGGCTACATTTTCTTCAAGAACTTAAATTCAAAGATAAGGTGGCAGGTGTCTTTGGATCATACGGCTGGTCTGGTGAAGGAAATAAGATATTGAGAGATAAGCTTGAAAAAGCAGGATTCCAAATTATTGATGAGGAAATAAAAGCTTCATGGATGCCGGATGATGAATTTTTGAAGGAAACTGAAAAATTCTCTAAATCTTTACTTGAAGCATCGGTTATTGAAAAAAAAGAATATCAAAACAAGTAATATTTTAAGATTTAGTTAAGACTTTATTAATTTTTATTAGGATATTTTTAGCTTATCTTATTGAAAATGATGTATTTTGGCTAGACCGTTATTTATTTGCAGTAGCGACTTACAAATTCTAATATTATTTACTTTTTATAAAGATGGGAACAAAAGAAACTGTTGGGGGTATGAATAAACATACCAACCTCAACAGTTTTTTAAATAGATAGTTTATCATAACAAGTGTAACATAAAATAAACTCATAGCTAATCAGCTGTGTTAATTTGTAAGTGACCAAACAAAACATATTAAAAGGATCGGTTTAACCATCTTACCAAAGAAGAGAGAGCTTGTATCTATCAATTTTTAAATTTAGGAATGAGTATAAGGAAAATTGCACAAGTAATTAAAAGGCCATCTAGTACAATATCTCGAGAAATTTAAAGAAATTCATCTAAAATAAAAAATAGTAGTGGAGATTATACTAAGTATTTCCCAATAAAGGCAAACGACAAATATATTGATAGAAGGAAAGACTGCTATAGGAAAAGTAAATTATCTAAAGATGTTATTGATTATTTAACTATAAAGATTAACGAACATTGGTCCCCTGAGCAAATATCAAATAAAAGTACAAAAGTTATCCATCAAATACCGTCTACATCAACTATATTAGGAATGTTTGTAGGCCATCTAATATAAGTAATGCGACTAAAACAAGAAAATAATAATCTAAACAGCTCTTTTTTGGGCTGTTTTTTCTTTGCTTCAGAATGATATAATGTCTTATAAGATGCTTATTGATTAACCTATTCCCACATACGAGGCTTTTTAAAAAAATTAAATTTTATCCATACTGACCACTCAAGCCATGTGGAGACTATAGCGTTGATACAAAAGATATAAATTTAGAAATCTTGCATTTTAAGCAGTTTTATAAGCATTTTGTCTTCGATAAAGATGAAGAAGGATACGTCAAAAAGACTCAAAAAAACTACATGGACGTAAGAGTAGTTTTGCAACTGGTATGAGGAGACACAAAGAAAAATATAATAAGATAAAACCCATTTTATACTTTCTACAAGAGTAGCTTAAATAAGGCTGCTCTTTTTTTATTTCAAAGAAAGGAGGTAAGGATGAATTTTGATTATTTTTATAATAGGCAATCTGAAATGTATAACTTCATTAGGTTGCCTATGGTATTAATGGAAGATGAGATTTTTGAGAGCATTTCTATTGAAGCTAAAGTTTTGTATTCATATATGCTTAATCGAATGGGTCTTTCATA
>NZ_JBEPMA010000005.1:0-145876 GCF_040545475.1 Peptoniphilus olsenii
AAAAAGAACCTGTCAAGGTACGCTTCGCTTTATCCCTTGACAGAACCTTTTAAGTATTTATTTGATAGCTAAGGCAAATGATAGAATTAAATATTATACTAGATTAATTTACACAATATTATGGACTTGACAGAATGTGTGATAATTTATATCTATATTTATATAAAAAAGCCAGCAGTTCGCTGGCTTTTTTTATCCTAATACTTCTTTATAGGCTTTTTTCATTATTTTTATTGATTTTCTAGCTTCTTCTTCAGTAAATATTAGTGGAGGATTAAAATAGATTACATCACCTAGAGGGCGTAAAAGTAGTCCATAATCTAGTGCTTTTTTGTAAATTTGATAACCGAGTCTTAGTTTTGAATCAAAAGGTTTTTTAGTTTCTTTATCTTCTACTATTTCAAGTGCGTTAATTAATCCTATATTTCTTATTTCACCTATATGTTCTTCTCCTTCAAAAGCTTCAAGAACCATTTTATTAAGAATTGGTGCAAATTCATTGGCTCTCTCTAAAGTTTTATTTTTTTCTAAAAAGTCTAGTACACCAAGTGCAGCGCTTGACCCAAGAGGGTTTCCACTATATGTGTGGGAATGCATAAATGCTACATGAGAATTATAGTCCCCATAAAAAGCGTCATAAATTTTTTCTGTTGTAATTGTTGCTGCCATTGGCATAAAGCCACCAGTAAGACCTTTAGATATAGTCATTATATCTGGCGATATATTTGCATGATTTACTGCAAAGAATTTGCCAGTTCTGCCAAAACCTGTGGCGATTTCATCGGCTATTAGTAAAACTCCATATTCGTCACATAAATCTCTAAGTAAATTTAAATATTTTGCAGGGTATATTTTCATCCCGCTTGCACCTTGCAAGATAGGTTCTATAATCAATGCTGCAGTAGTTTTTCCGTGTTTTTTAAAAGATTCTTTTGCGAATTCACCACACTCGATATTGCAATTTTCTCTGTCTTTGTTAAAAGGACAGCGATAGCAATCAGGAGCATTTATGTGATGAGCGTCCATTAACATTGGTTTATAAATTTCAGAATATAAATCGAGACTTCCTACAGACAGTGCACCTAAAGTTTCGCCATGATATCCTTCAGATAGACACATAAATCCTTTCCGATTTGTATCACCAATTTGATGATGATATTGGAAGGCCATTTTTAAAGCACATTCTACAGCTGCAGATCCATTGTCTGAAAAATTAAACTTATTTAGTCCTTTTGGTAAGTATTCTGTGAGTCTATCGCAAAGTTCAATAATAGGGGGGTGAGTAAAGTTTGCGAATATAACATGCTCAAGATTATCTAATTGACTTTTTATTTTATCTACTACTGTATCATTTGTATGTCCTATTAAGTTACACCACCAAGAACTTACTACATCAATATATTCTTTATCATTTACATCTTTTAAGTAAACACCGTGTCCTTCTTTGATGACAATTGGTGGTAATTCTTCGTAATCTTTCATCTGAGAGCATGGATGCCAAATATATTTTAAATCTAAGTTTTGTAGTTCTTCCATACTCATATTATTATAATTTTTCAATTTTGCTCCTTTATCTCTTCTAATATATCAATCCATTTAAAATCATATCTTTTTTCTAAATTTCCGTCATGGGTGCATGTAGCCAAAACTTTTATGTCACTTAAATCTTCTATACATTCTAAATTGTCTTTATGCATCCATGAATTGTCATAGTTATTTAAAATTACACCCTTAACTTTAATATTCTTATCTTTAAGATAATTTAAAGTAATTATAGTATGATTAATTGTTCCAAGTCCTGCATCGGCCACTACGATTGTTGATAGTCCAAGATTCTTTATTATATCTTCCAACATTATTTTTTTATGGTCTTCATAATAAATGGGACAGACTATTCCTCCCGCGCCTTCCATCAACAAAGCATCATACTTTTTAAGTTCTTCATTAAATCTTTTTTTGATAAAGTTCATGTCGATATCAACATTTTCTTTACGGGCAGCTAGATGAGGCGAGATTGCATCTTTGAAGATATAGCATACCATTTCGTCAAATGTGGCATTTAAATTGTTTAAATCTTTTACATATTTTGCATCTCCAGGTATTAAATCTTCGCCTTCAGCTCCAGATAAAGCTGCTTTAAAATAACTTATGTTTACATTTTCTTTTTTCAATTCTTTGACCAACTGTGCAGATATATATGTTTTTCCTATATCAGTTCCAGTTGCAGTAACAAAAATTCCTTTTTTCAAAATAATACTCTCCTAAGTCTTTTCGCTATTGGAATAGAAATAGCGCACAAAAATAAATCGGCTGGCATGGGAAGAAGAATACAATAAATTAATACATTTTTTATAGATGTAATATCGCCTAGATAAAAATTTGCGATAAAATAATAATATATGGCACCGAATAAATAAACGAGTATAATATCTATCAGTCCCGCTAAAAAAATGTTTTTGTTGTCATACTTTTTGTTTTCCATAAATTTACCAGCAAAATAAGCTCCTACTGCAAAACCAATCAAATAACCAAAGCTAGGGCTCAATATGTAGGATATTCCACCACCCGTTGTAAAAACAGGAAGTCCGATTAGTCCTAGCAAAACATAGGTTATAATACAGATAAAAGCAATTTCGCCACCTAAAAGTAGACCACAAAGGTTTGTGAAAAGAAATTGCAATGTAAAAGGAATATAAGGTATAGGAACCTTGATATGAGCACCTATTGCAATGAGGGCAATAAAAAGTGAACTTCTTGTTAAATCTCTAGTTTTTAATTTTTTTGTTTTAGAATTTATCATTTACTACCTCCGTTCCAATTAAGAGTATAGTTATAAGAAGAGAAGATGTCAACCTAATTATAAAATAAGATAACAATAAATTTTTCATATTGATTTTTAATTGGATTTTAAAATTTAATTATTAAAATTTTATAGTATAATAATTAAGAGGTGTTAAATGATAAACTTAATGAGGACAAAAAAATCACTTATTCAAAATGGTTTTATTTGTGAAATTTTTAAAAATGAAAAAGAATTATTAAAACATTTAGATTATTATTTTAAAGAGAATTCTTCAGCTGCAATAGGGGGAAGTGTAACTATTGAGCAATTAGGAATATATGATATCTTAAAAGAAAAAAACATTGAAACATTTTGGCATTGGAAAGATGATTTCAAAGGTAATGAAGATTTAGCCACACGTTCTAATATATATTTAACCTCTGCCAATGCGATTACTGAAGACGGAGGTCTATTTTTTGTAGATCAAATAGGAAATAGAATATCTTCCATTTGTTTTGGACACGAAAAAGTTTTTATTATTGCAGGCAGAAATAAGCTTGTCAAATCAAAAGCAGAGGCAGAAGAGCGAGTGAAAAATATTTCTGTGCCATTAAATACGATACGACATAATGCTTCAGTAGAAAATGGTGAGCAAGGGGATACTACTACAGTATATAGTACTGCAAACATGGAACTTTATTTAAAGAAAAATCCTGAAAATAGAGATATTTATGTATTTTTAGTTAATGTTGATTTGGGTTATTAATACATATAAAAAGAAAGATGATTAAATGATTTATTTAGATAATTGTGCTACGACAAAACCAGATGCAGAAGTAATAGAAGTAATGATGAAAGCTTTACAAGATGATTTTGCAAATCCTTCTTCTCTGCATTCATTTGGACACAAAGTTGAGAAAGAGATAGAAAAAGCAAGGCAATGTGCAGCTAAACTTATTGGTGCAAATAATGACGAGATTTATTTTACTTCAGGTGGAACAGAAAGTAACAATATTGCTATACATGGTGAAATAATTAAAAATAAACGAAAGGGCAATAAAATTATTACAACTTCTATAGAACACGCGTCTATTCTTGATCAATTTAAATACTATAAAGACCAAGGTTTAGAAGTGGTTTTTCTTGATGTAGATAAGTATGGCAATGTGGATGAGGAAAAATATAAAAAAGAGCTTGATGAAAATACAATTCTTGTATCACTTATTTATGTCCACAACGAGCTTGGAACTATTAATAATGTAAAAAAATTAATAAAAATAGCAAAGAATGTAAATAAAGATATCTTTTGTCATGTTGATGCAGTTCAAGCAGTGGGAAAGATAAATATTGATGTCAAGGATATTGGAGCTGATACATTATCTTTTTCAAGCCATAAGATTTATGGGCCCAAAGGAGTAGGAGCTTTATATAAAAAAAATGAAGTTAAACTTGATAGTTTAGTTATAGGTGGAGGTCAAGAAAAAAATCTGCGTTCAGGAACGGAAAATGTGCCTGGAATTTTAGGTTTTGGTAAGGCCTGTGATTTAACTTATAGGGATTTAAAAGATAGACTTAGTAAAGCAAAAAGATTAAAATCTCATTTGTTGAAAAATCTAGAGATAAGTCTAGATGACTATAGAATAAATTCGCCTAAAAATTCATCGGATTTTATTTTGTCATTATCAATTTTAGATACGAGAGCTGAAGTTTTACTTCACTATTTAGAACAAGATGAAATATATATATCTACAGCTTCAGCATGTTCTTCAAATGGCACTCATAAATCATCGACACTTGCACAAATTGGACTTGACAATCGCCATTCAGAAGGTACAATAAGAATTTGTCTTTCAAAAGATACTACAGAAGAAGAATTGGATATTTTTGTTAAAAAATTAGTTAAATATACTACTGAGATTAGAAAAATAATGAGAAGGTGATTAAATGCAAAGAGTTATGGCACTTTCCTTAGGAGAGTTGGTCTTAAAAGGTAAAAATAGAAATACTTTTTTGCAAAAACTTATTGGAGATATCAAACGAACTTTGAAGGGAATAAATCATGGCAAGATTTATCACAATATGGGCAAAGTTTATGTTGAAGTTACAGAAGATAATGAAGAAAAATTAATAAATAGATTGAAGCATGTTTTTGGAATAGTTTATATTGCACCAAGTATAAAAGTGGAAACTGATGAGGTTAAGATTAGAGAAGCTATATTTAAATGTGTAGAAGAGACATTAAGTGTTCATCCGGAATACAAAACATTTAAGGCAGATACTTCTAGAGGAGATAAATCTTATCCTTTAAATTCAATGCAAATAAATAATAAAATAGGTGCAATTGTATTAAAGAATTTTGATGTAAAAGTAGATGTTCATACTCCAGATTTCTATGTTTATTGTGATTTAAAAAAGGATACTTATATTTATACAGAGAAGATTAAGGCTTATGGAGGACTTCCAAAAGGGACCAATGGCCGTGGACTCCTACTTCTATCAGGTGGAATTGATTCACCCGTGGCAGGATTTTTGATGGCAAAAAGGGGAGTTATGGTTGACTGTTTACATTTTCATTCATATCCTTTCACTTCTGAAAGAGCTGAAGAAAAGGTAAAGACTTTGGCAGAAGACATCTCAAGTTTTAGTGGAAAGCTTAATTTTTATTCTGTGAATATATTGCCAATTCAAAAAGAAATTAACATGAATGCACCTGAAGATGAGATGACTATTATATCAAGACGTTTCATGATGAGGATTGCACATAAATTGGCAGAAGAAAAAGGCTATGATTGCATAATAACAGGTGAAAATTTAGGTCAAGTTGCTTCACAAACTATAGGTGGACTTCAAGTGACTGATGCAGTTACTGATAAATTGGTATTTAGACCTTTAATAGGTATGGATAAAGTAAATATAATTAATATAGCAACAGATATTGGCACATATGAAACGTCTATTTTGCCATTTGAAGATTGTTGTACTGTATTCTTACCAAAACATCCTAATTTAAGGCCAACCATATCAGGAATAGAAAGCTCTGAAGAAGATTTAGATATAGACTTACTTGTTAATGATGCTATTGACAAAATGGAAGTTACTCAAATAGGCTAAGGAGGAAATATGAATAAAAAAAATAAAGGTTTAGCAGGTATTGCTATTATTATTGCAATTGTTGTTGTATTAGCAATATTTTTTGGAGGTCAATGGAATAAACTTGTAAAAATTGATGAAGATGTAAATGCATCTTGGGCACAAGTTCAAAACCAAGTAAAAAGACGTGCAGATTTAATTCCAAATCTAGTTGAAACTGTAAAAGGGTATGCAGGGCATGAAAGAGAAACTTTTGAAGAAATAACTCGTGCAAGAGCAGGTATCACAGAAGCTAAATCTCCTAAGGAATTGGCAGAAGCAAATGATGAATTAACACAAGCTATAGGAAGATTAAATGTTGTGGTGGAAAATTACCCAGAGCTAAAAGCCAACCAAAACTTCCTAGATTTACAAGCTCAACTTGAAGGAACAGAAAATAGAATTGCAACAGAAAGAATGCGTTATAATGAGACTGTTCAAACATACAATCAATATGTGAGAAGATTTCCTACAAATTTTATAGCTAAAATTATGGGATTTGGGGTTAGAGAATACTTTGAAGTTTCAGAAAAGGATCAACAAGCACCGGAAGTTAAGTTTTAGGTGATAAAAGTGAAAAAGTTTTTTGTCACATTAATTTTTATATTAGCTCTTGTGACAAATATATCTGCTGGTTTCGTCAAAGAAAACATGAATTACAATGTTTATGACGAAACCGGCACACTTTCTAAAGAAAGTATAGATTATTTTAACAAGACTACTTATGATTTAAAAAAGAAAACTGGTGGCGAAATTGCTGTCGTTATTGTTTCTGATATGGAAGATTATGATATCGACTCCTATGCCACTAAGGTTTTTGAAGATATAGGAATTGGCGATGCTAAAAATGATAATGGAGTTCTAATTTTGCTTGCACTTCTAAGCGATGAGGATAGGCTCGTGAGAATTCAGCCGGGCTATGGCACAGAGGGAATGCTTCCAGATGTATATGCATCTAGAATTATCAGAAAAATGAGTCAAATTGCTTCAGAAAATGAAGATAGACCAATGGAAAAAGCAGTAACCGATGCTTATAATCAAATTATTAAACTCTATGAGATGGAGTATGATGTAGAGATAAACGCTCGTGAACCAGAAGAGCCAATAGATTATTCTAAGGATAGCGAACTGAGTATTACTCAAATTATCATTATTGTGATAGTTATTTATGTGATTATTAGTATATTATCTAATGGCAATAATGGAGGCGGACGAGGCCCTGGAAGCCGTAGAAGAAGACGAAATATTTACTGGGGTCCACCTGGAGGTTTCGGTGGATTTTCTGGTGGCGGATTTGGAAGTGGCGGGGGCTTCGGTGGCTTTGGTGGAGGCGGCTCCACTGGTGGTGGCGGTTCGAGTGGCCGCATTTAATATCCGAAGATAATTTTCAAGACTATAATTATTACCACTTGATGAATTAAATAAAGAAATAATGAATGTCTTCCCATAATATTAAGTATATTTTGGGAAGCTTCTTTTTTCTTGAGTTTAAGAAAATTATAGGAAAAATATCCTGCGTAAAATAAAAATATCCAAGGTATTATAGGAAAATAATCTGCGGAATAAAAGTTAGAAGAAGGCAGACCTATTATAAATAAATTATGATTATATATTGCATTATCTAATTTTATTAGTCCAAATAGTAACTCTTTAAAGTAAATTCTTTTGAAAAACAAAAATAATATCATTGAAAAAATAAGTCCTTTTGTAGGATTTATTTTTTTTACAAATTTATTGCATACACTTTGTATTAAAAATGCAGATGCAAAAAAATGCATTATACCAAATAAAATCAAATTATCCTTAGAAAATATATAAGTTGCAATGGTGATTAAAGTGGACACGACAATTAAAATTTTCGCTTTCTTAAAATAATTTTCAGAAAAGTTTAAACTAATTCCAGAAATAAAAATAAAAGACCAACAAATATATTGCTGAAAATAATATAGATTAAGGTTTATATTATAGTCATAAAAATTTTCTAAATCATATATTGTGTGATAAATTATCATAGCGATGATTGTTATACCTCGCCACATGTCTATTGAATTATGCCTTTTCATTTATACTCCTTGACTAAAATTATTAAAAATGTGATTTTTACATATCTTATATATATTACATATGCTTTGAGTTTATCATATGAATTAAATAATTATAAATACAAGTATTGCAAAGACCATATAAAATAGCAAGAGTTTTTTGATATCTATTTTGTAAACATTGTTTAGTCTTAAGATGGAGTTTAAAAAATTAAACAAAAATCTTAATATCTATTGACTTTATTACTAAAAATAATTATACTTCAATATGAGTTTAATAATTTAAAGATTTTATTTAATATATGAGGTTGTAATATGGAAATAGGTAACAGAATAAAACAGCTGCGAGTTACTCAAGGTTTAACACAAGAGGAGCTTGCAGAAAGGTCAGAGCTTACCAAAGGGTTCATATCGCAAATTGAAAGAGACTTGACATCGCCATCGGTCGATTCGCTCTTAGACATTTTAGAAGCTCTGGGTACTACTCCTGAGAGTTTTTTTGCGCGTGAAGAAAATGAGCAGATAGTCTTTAGAAAAGAGGACTATTTTGAAAGTGAAAATGACGATTTGGGGTATTTTATAAAATGGATTGTTCCCAATGCTCAAAAAAATGAAATGGAACCGACTTTAATTACTATTAATCCTGAAGGGAAAACTAAAAATATACCGCCTTATGATGGTGAAGAATTTGGGTATGTAATTAAGGGTAATGTAACATTAGTGTATGGAAATGATGAAAAATATAATTTAAAAAAAGGTGAAACTTTCTATTTTAGGGCAAATAAAGAGCATTTTCTTAAAAACGATAAATCTAAGGAAGCTCAAGTATTGTGGATATCTTCTCCACCAAGTTTTTAATATTGAGGTGAAATTATGGAAAATAGTGTAATCGAATTACAAAATGTGACTAAAAGTTTTGGCGACAATGTAATACTCGAAAATTTTAGCATGAATGTATTAAAAGATGAATTTTTGACAATATTAGGTCCAAGTGGTTGTGGTAAAACAACTATATTGAGATTGATTGGTGGTTTTGAGGAAGCAGATAGCGGGAAAATTTTGTTTAATGGCGGGGATATTTCAGATAAAGCACCCTATGAAAGGAAAATTAATACAGTTTTTCAGCGATATGCATTATTTCCTCATATGAATGTGTTCGATAATATAGCATTTGGTCTTAAAATAAAAAAGTTGGATAAAAAAACTATCACTTCTAAAGTTCAAGAAGTATTAAGACTTGTAAATTTAAATGGATTTGAAAATCGTGAAATAGATTCACTATCAGGTGGTCAACAACAAAGAATTGCAATAGCAAGAGCTCTTGTAAATGAGCCTGAAGTGCTATTACTTGATGAACCACTTGCTGCACTAGATTTAAAACTTCGACAAAATATGCAAATTGAACTTAAAAGAATTCAAAAAAGTGTAGGAATAACTTTTGTATATGTAACTCATGATCAAGAGGAGGCTCTTTCGATGAGTGATAGAATCATAGTTATGAATGAAGGCGAAATTCAACAAATGGACACTCCAATTAATATATATAATGAACCTAACAATTCTTTTGTTGCGAGCTTTATTGGTGAGTCCAATATTATTAAAGCGAAGATGCTTGAAGATTATAAAGTTAGGTTTTTAGATACAGATTTTGTCTGTGTGGATAAAGGCTTTGACAAAAACGAAGAAGTTGAAGTTGTTATAAGACCTGAAGATGTCAATTTAACTGAAGAAGGCAAAATGCTTGATGGTATAGTCAAAAGTCTTGTTTTTAAGGGAGTACATTATGAAATGACAGTAGATGTAAAAGGATATCAAATGCTTGTACAATCTACTGAGAAAAAAGAAGTTGGAGAAAAAACAGGTATAGTAATTAAACCAGATTTAATTCACGTTATGAGGTTATGACTATGAAAAAATTTTCTTATGTATATTTACTGTGGGCTATCACTTTTATAGTGTTTCCGTTAATTTTAATCTTGATTTACTCACTAAATAGCGGAAGTGATTTATCGAGTTTTAGCTTCACAATGGATAATTTTACAAGGTTTTTTGAACCACTTTATGTAAAAATTTTATGGACTTCAATTGTTGTTGCAGGAGTTTCTACTTTAGCATGTTTAATAATCGGATATCCTGTAAGCTATATTATTTCTAAAATGCCAGAGAGAAAAAGAAACAATGCTATTTTAATATTTATCATTCCAATGTGGATGAACTTTTTATTAAGAACATATGCATGGTTGACTCTTCTTGGCAATAATGGTTTAATAAATAAATTTATAGGACTTTTTGGGCTAGGACCATGGGACCTTATGTATAATTCAAAGGCAATAATGATTGGTATGGTGTATAACTTTTTGCCATTTATGGTACTGCCGATTTACACAATACTTTTAAAGATAGATAATAAATTAATTGAAGCAGCAAAAGATTTGGGTGCCACTGATTTTCAAGTATTTACAAAAGTAATATTTCCGCTATCATTACCGGGTATCTACACAGGTATAACAATGGTGTTTATTCCTGCAATATCGACTTTTGTAGTTCCAAACTTGCTTGGTGGTAATAATTTCTATCTAATTGGAAATTTAATTGAAAAACAGTTTACATTTACAGGAGATTGGGGATTTGGCTCTGCTGTATCCATAGTACTGATTATAATTATGCTTTTAATTTTAATTATTCCAAAAATATTTAAAAAAGATGTCGAAAGAGATACTGGAGTAGGAGGTATAATGTGAAAAAAATAATTGATAAAATTTATTTGTTTTTAATTTTTGCTTTCTTGTACGCTCCTATATTTGTGCTCATAGTATTTAGTTTTAATAATTCAAAACTCAAAGGTTCTTGGGCAGGTTTTACTTTGAAATGGTACAAAAATTTATTTAACGATCCAGCTATCTTGAGCTCTTTATGGACTACAATAATTGTTGCGGTAGTTGCAACACTAGTTTCCACAATAGTTGGTACTCTTGCAGCAATTGCGATTAATGAGCTAAAAGGAGTTAGCAAAACTGCGATTTTAAATATTAACTATCTGCCAGTTATCAACCCTGATATTGTGACCGCTGTAGCTTTAATGGGATTTTTTGGACTTATTAATTTGAAGATGGGTTATACTACTATGATTATTTCGCATATCGTATTTTGTATACCTTATGTTATACTTTCCATTTTGCCAAAACTATCTCAGTTACAGAAAAATACTGTGGAGGCAGCATTAGATTTAGGTGCTACTCCTTTTTATGCACTTAGATATGTGGTAATACCACAAATTAAACCTGCAATACTCACAGGTGCATTGATGGCATTTACTCTTTCTATAGATGATTTTGCGATTTCGTTTTTTAATACAGGTCAAGGAGTTTCAAATTTATCTATTACGATATACTCAATGGCAAGAAAGGGAATTAATCCCTCTATCAACGCCGTTTCTACAATTATGCTCGTAGTACTCTTAATTCTTCTTTTAATAATAAATAAGAGAAGCGAGAAACAAAATACAAATAAAAAAATTAATGAGGTGTAAAATGAAAAAAATTATAGTTGCTTTATCACTTATTTTAATGCTTACTTTGACAGCTTGTGGTTCTAAAGATAATTCTTCAAAAGAAGAGATTTCAGTCTATAATTGGGGAGAATATATTGACCCTCAAATATTAAAAGATTTTGAAAAAGAAACTGGAATAAAAGTTAATTATTCAACTTATGCATCTAATGAAGATTTATATATAAAAATGACTCAGTCTCAAGACCAATATGATGTTGTGGTGCCAAGTGATTATTTAATTGAAAGATTAATAAAAGAAGACTTAGTTCAAGAAATTAATTTTGATAATGTAAAAAACTTTGACACTGTAGAAGATAAATTAAAAAATCCTGTATTCGATCCAGAAAATAAATATTCAGTGCCATATTTTTGGGGAACAATGGGAATTGTTTACAATAAAGCTGTGATTAATGAAAAATTAGATTCTTGGGATGCATTGTGGGATAAGAAATATGAAGGGCAAATAATTATGTATAACTCTCAAAGAGATACAATAGGCCTTGCACTTAAAAGACTTGGTTATTCCCTAAATTCTACTGACCCGAAAGAATTAGAAGAAGCAAAGAAGACATTGATAGAACAAAAACCTTTAGTTTATGCATATCTAGATGACGATGGAAGAGATGTAGTTGTGCAAGGAGACGCAAATATCTGTGTAATGTATTCTGGAGATGCATTAAATATGATAGAACAAAACCCAGACCTTGATTATTTTATACCTAAAGAAGGATCTAATATTTGGTACGATTCAATGGTCATACCTAAAAATGCAGCCAACAAAGAAGGTGCTGAAAAGTTTATCGATTATATGTTAAAACCAGAAGTGCAAGTAAAAAATGCAGAGTACTGCGTAGGGTATACTTCACCAGTTAAGGGGATAAAAGACAAATTACCAGAAAATATTAAAAATTCAAAAGTTGCCTATCCTGACTTAGAAACAACTCCACCTCTAGAAGCGTTTAGAGACTTAGGTGAAGCAGTTAAACTCTATGATAGAATATGGACAGAAATTAGTGCTGCAAATTAAATAATAAGTATTTTCTATATAATATTATTATACAAAATAAAAATCTACTGCTGGATTTCTCTTGCAGTAGATTTTTTAATTAAAATTGATTTAAAAGTATAATAAATATTAAAAATTACTTCGTATACTTTTCTCTAAAATCAGAAGGATTAAGACCCCAAAAGTTATAAAAATTGCGTAAATATGTTTTGGTAGAATTGTATCCAACCATTGCAGAAATTTCTGTAATTGGCAAATCAGTTTCTGTCAACAAATCACATGATTTATAAATTCTAATTTGATTTAAAAAAGTTCTAAAATTTTTTTCTACATAATAGGTCAAAATATCGTTTATGTTTTTGGGATAGATTTCAAACATTTCAGATACAGTCATTATGTCTATATCTTCAGAATAGTTATCATACATGTAGTCAATAATTTTTAATGCCTTATAGTCAAGTCTTAAATTGACCAATGATTCTTTAGAAAGAAAAGAATTTTTAAAATCTTTTATTCCAATATTATACTTTTCTTGAAATTTCTTTGAAAGCATGCTTGGATCAGAATAATTTAAGATATTGGCGATATCTTTGGTAGTTAAATTTGTGTTAGAAAACAAAAATTTAGCTTTAAATAATTTCATTTCTTGTAGCAATTCATAAAAACCTAATCCAGTTAAATTTGTAATATATCTAGAGATTGAGCTTTCACTCATATAAAATACTTTTGATAGAATATTTAAAGTTATATCTTTGGAGCAATTTAAAAACATATACATAAAAATCATATCAGGAGTTAAATTATTTTTGGGTACACATTCACCATTAGTGTCTCTAAGATATAATGCCAAAAGTTCTGTAAGAATAGAAACTGCATAAATTTTAGTAAAAGGTTTAATTTCTTGATAGGCTGCAAAAGAATAAATTCCGAATTCTTCACGTATATCTTCAAAAATCTGTTTTATTTTATTTAAATCTGATTTGGATGGCTTGATGGTATTATTAGTATAGAAAGAATTAATTATATTTAACTCTTGGCTATCTAAATTGAATTCCTTTTTTACATAAATATTTATTAAATTAAAATTATATACTAATAAATAGTAAACAAGCTCCTCTTGGACCTCTACAATTTCAGAAATTTGCCAAGGTGCAATTTGTATAATTGTATCTGGAGATAGATTATAAATGCGATTGCTAATTTTTATTTTTCCTCGACCTTCAAGTATGTATAAAAACCTAGAATATTTATGTAGTAAAGGCTCAGTAGGTTTAGAATCATTTTGAATGTCAAATACAAATATGTAGTTTTTATCAATGAACTCTTGAAATTGTTCTTGTATTTTTATTTTTTTCATTTTTTCCTCCAAAAATGATTATTTATTGATACTGTATAATAACATTAGATAATAATATCTGATTATTTTATTAATATAAGGCAAGAATTCTAAGTATGAATAATTAAAATTAATTGTAAAATATATTATAGAAACGCTTCTGATTTTTATTTATAATTAAGAAAAGAATATTCTATATACAAAACTTAAAATTTGTATAGCATTTGATGATTTAATATATATGTAAAATTAGCATTAAAGATAACGTTATCTTTAATGCTTATATTATAACATATTAATTGGGGTTAGAATAAATATATTTGTCATTATAGAAATTTATAAAATATATTATTTAACTACATTTATATAAAAAAACATGATACAATAACAAAAGTAGAAAAATGACATCGTAAACATATTTTAAATTTCAAACATATATTTTTATTATTTAGAATAACTGTCCAACTTAACACATAATTATACTCTTGAAGTTTGTAAATGTAAATACAATTTCATAATCGTGAAATCATTTACCTTAAAAAACATAAAATTTGTCTCTTTATCATTTTTTTAAATGTTATACTATAAAAAGAAGAGTACCACAAATATTTATATTTTAGGTAGTCTAAGTACGAAAATTTTTATTCTAATGTGCTTTGAGGCATAAATATAAGAAAGGAAGAAGATAAAATGAGCAAACAGAAAGCCTTAAATGTTTATTCTGAAATAGGCAAATTAAAGACAGTAATGTTACATCGACCTGGAAAAGAAATTGAAAATTTAACACCAGATTCTTTAGATAGACTTTTATTTGATGATATCCCCTTTTTAGATATCGCAATTGAAGAACATGATGCTTTTGCAAAAATATTAAAAGATAATGGAGTTGAAGTTCTATATTTAGAAGAACTTGCGGCAGAATGTATTACATCAGATGAAATAAAAAACAAATTTGTTGATGAATTTATTCAAGAGGCAAATATCGAGGGTTCAACTAGGAGAAGACTAGTTAAAGAATTACTTATGAATATTGATACTAATTTTAATATGGTATTAAAGATGATGGAAGGTATTAAAAAAAGTGAACTTCCAGAATTTAAAAAGACAAGTCTATGTGATATGGTAGAATCTGATAATCCTTTTATTGTTGATGCTATGCCAAACTTATACTTTACAAGAGATCCAGCGGCAAATATCGGTCACGGTGTATCTTTAAACAAAATGAGAAATGTTACGAGGCAAAGAGAAACAATTTTTGCAAAATATATTTTGAAATATCATCCAAGATTTAAAGATGCTGACATTCCTATGTGGTATGATAGAGATGATAGTACTGCAATTGAAGGTGGAGATGAATTAGTTCTTTCAAAAGAAGTTTTAGCTATTGGTATTTCGCAGAGGACCGATGCTTCATCTATAGAAAAATTAGCCGAAAGAATTTTTGAGAATAATGAATCATTTAAGAAAATTTTAGCATTGAAAATTCCTAATAAAAGAGCTTTTATGCATTTAGATACAGTGTTTACTATGGTTGATTATGATAAATTTACTATTCATCCTGAAATTGAAGGACCACTTACTGTTTACTCACTTACAAAATCAGAAGATGGAAGTATTGATATTAAACAAGAAACTATGGAATTAGATAAGGTATTAGCAGAAGCCCTCGGAATAGAAAAAGTTACTTTAATCCGCTGTGGTGGAGATGATCCAATTGCAGGTGCAAGAGAACAATGGAATGATGGTGCAAATACTCTTGCCATTGCTCCGGGAGAGGTTGTGGTATATTCTAGAAATAATGTTACCAATAAATTATTAGAAGAGTATGGAATTAAATTACATGTTATGCCTTCAAGTGAGCTGTCAAGAGGTAGAGGAGGCCCAAGATGTATGTCTATGCCTTTGTGGAGAGAAGATATTTAACCTATGCATTTTAAAAGGAAGGTGTATTTAATTGGACAATATTAAAAAGGAAAAGATTACAACTTCAAGAATATTAAGATTTCTTATACCATCTATTTTGGGTGTTCTATTGTTAATGACACCATTTAAAAAAGATGGAGCCTCGACAATAATGGTTTCAGTTATATCAAAGGGTATTAATGCAGGCGTAGAATCTGTTGTGCCTATTTATATTTTGGTACTAATTTGTATTGTAATATCATGTAGCTTAGCTATTATTTATAAAATAGCAAAACCTTCATGGATTGAAAATAACGAATTGTTAAAAGAAGTATCTGATATTTCTAATTTTTGGTTATTTGCAAGAATTGTTGGTTTAGTAATAGGCTTTATGACAGCTTTTGAAATTGGACCAGAGATTATTTATAGTCCTGATACTGGTGGACTTATACTTTATGATTTAATTTGTGGATTATTTACTATATTTTTGGTGGCAGGATTTATACTACCATTCTTGACAGAATTTGGACTTTTGGAATACATTGGCGTATTTTTAACTTCGATTATGCGACCTGTATTCAACTTGCCAGGTAGATCCGCAATTGACTGTGTTGCATCTTGGATTGGTGATGGTACAATTGGTGTTACTCTCACAAATAAACAATATGAAGAAGGTTACTACACAGCCAGAGAAGCAGCTGTAATTTCTACAACATTTTCTGCTGTATCTATAACTTTTTGTCTAGTAGTTTTAGAAAATGTTGGAATGACAAATTATTTTGGACCATTTTATCTAGCTGTAGGTGTGGCAGGAATTGTAGCGGCTTTAATACTTCCGAGAATTTATCCTCTTTCATCAAAAAAAGATGTATATATGAATAATCAACAAAAAGCTATGCCTGAAGCAATTCCAGAAGGTTTTACTAAACATGAGTGGGGTTTACAATTAGCAGTAAAAAAAGCAGAGGAAAATGGAGGCATTAAGGAATATTTGACAAGTGGAGTAAAGACTGTTTTAGGTCTTTGGCTAGGTGTTATTCCAATTATTATGGCAGCAGGTACTCTTGCTCTTGTAGTTTCAGAAGCAACTCCTTTCTTTGATATTATGGGCAAGCCTTTCTTACCACTACTAAAACTTTTACAAGTCCCAGAAGCTGAAGCAGCTAGTGCTACAATGGTAGTTGGCTTTGCAGATATGGTTGTGCCATCTATACTTGCAGCAGAAATAGCAAATCCTATGACACAATTTATTATTGCTGCAGTTTCAGTAACTCAATTGTTATATATGTCAGAAACAGGAGCAGTTATACTTGGTACAAATTTGCCTGTAACTTTACTTGATTTATTTATATTATTCTTAGAAAGAACTATTATAACACTTCCTATTATAGTGGTTTTTGCACATATATTTTTCTAGAATTAGTTAAAAATGTCAAAATATTATAAACAGCAGAGAGATAAAGATTTAAATTTTTATCTCTCTTTTTTATTTTATTGTTTTAATAATAAAATAAAATCGCATTTAATATTATTAAGTTTACGGATTTTTGGCAATTTGTAGAATATTTAACAAAGTAAATTTAAATAACTTTTAGTTTCAGATATCAATTTATAACATTTTTTATTTAATAGTAGTTAATAATAAATTGTATAAAAAATTTAAGAAAAATAAGAAATTGTTTGCATTAATATATTACACTATATTTTATGGATTTTATAATAACGTAGTGGCAATATAGTCATTAGTTTAGAATTTAATATTGATTTTTTTATAATGATGAAATCATTTACCTCAAAAGATATATATTCTGTCTCAATTGTTTTTTATTTTTTGGTATACTATAAGAAGGTAATTGGCCAATGTAAAATATTAAGGAGTGATAAAATGGCACAAAATATAAGAGGTAAAAATTTTTTAAAGTTAATTGATTTCAGTTCAGAAGAGATTCGTTATTTAATAGAACTTTCTAAGAACTTTAAATCAATGAAACGTGCTGGTATTCCTCACAGATATCTCGAAGGAAAAAATATTGCGCTATTATTCGAAAAGACATCAACTAGAACTAGATGTTCTTTTGAAGTAGCAGGTAGTGACTTAGGAATGGGAGTAACTTATCTAGATCCAGCTGGTTCTCAAATGGGACACAAAGAATCAATTCCTGATACAGCGAGAGTACTTGGAAGGATGTTTGATGGTATTGAATATCGTGGCTTTAGTCAAGAAACAGTTGAAGAACTAGGAAAATATGCAGGAGTTCCAGTTTGGAATGGTTTAACTGACGAATGGCATCCTACTCAAATGCTTGCGGATATGCTTACTATTGAAGAGCATTTTGGATATTTAAAAGGTTTAAAATTCGTATACATGGGAGATGCACGTAACAATGTTGCAAATTCACTTATGATTGTGTGTGCTAAACTTGGCGTTAACTTTGTAGCTTGTGCTCCTGAAGAATTGTTCCCAGAAGAGAAACTTGTAGATATGGCTAAAGAATTAGCAGAAGAACACAACTGTACAATTACTTTAACTTCTGATGTAAATGAAGGAACGAAAGACGCAGATGTTCTTTATACTGATATTTGGGTTTCAATGGGAGAACCTGCTGAAATTTGGGAAAAGAGAATCTCTCTTCTTAAAGATTATCAAATTAATAAGAAAGCAATGGACAATGCAAATAAAGAAGCTATTTTCCTTCATTGTTTACCATCTTTCCACGACACAAAGACTAAAGTTGGACAAGAAATTTTTGAAAAATTTGGCTTAGAAGAAATGGAAGTAACAGATGAAGTTTTTGAATCAAAACAATCGCTAGTATTTGATCAAGCTGAAAATAGAATGCATACAATAAAAGCCGTTATTTATGCCACGCTTTGCTAACAAAATTATTATTTAACCTTTATACTAGGGAAGCTTAAAAGGCTTCCCTTAGTATTAATAAATAATAAAGGGGTATTTTATGGAATATTTAATAGAACAAATAGTTAAAATTACTAATGCATTTTGGGGATGGCCAATACTTATAGTTTTACTTGGTGGTGGATTATTAATCTGCGTTAGGACAGGATTTGTACAATTGAGATATCTACCTTTTATTTTAAAACAAACTTTTGGTAAGATGTTCTCTTCTGAAGTTGGAGGAGAAGGTTCAGTCAGTCCTTTCCAAGCAGCAACAGCAGCACTTGCCTCATCAATTGGTGCAGCAAATATTGTAGTAGCACCTTCAATTATATTTACGGCAGGTCCTGGGGCGATTTTCTGGATGTGGATAGCAGCTTTAATTGGTCAAGCTACTAAATTTGGAGAAATAGTTTTAGGGATTAAATATCGTGAAAAAAATGAAGATGGAGAATTCGTTGGGGGGCCTGCTTATACTTTTAAAAAGGGTATTGGTGGAACTCTTGGAAAAATAATGGGATTTTTGGTTTCTTTCTTCTTCATGTTAGAGATTTTACCATCTATAACCTTACAAACGATTTCAGCAGCTGCTCCTCTTGAACAACTTGGATTATCTAGAATAGTTTCATCAGTTGTAATCGCTGTTTTAGTTGTTTTGGTTGCTTATGGTGGGATTAAAAGAATTGCACAAGTAACAGAAAAAATGGTTCCTTTGATGGCTGCAATTTATATTGCTGCTGGCCTCATCATAATTTTTATGCACATAGATAAAGTTCCAGAGGCTTTTAGAATGATATTTGTTGGAGCATTTAATCCAAAAGCAATAGTTGGTGGAGCAGCTGGTGCTGGTATTTCTCAACTTATAAGAGCTGGTGCAGCTAGAGGCTGTTATTCTAATGAAGCGGGAATGGGTTCAGCTCCATATGCACATGCAACTGCAGTTACAGATCATCCTTGTAGACAAGGTATGTGGGGAATTTTTGAAGTTATTGCAGATACTATTATTGTTTGTACAATATCTGCACTAATGGTACTTGTTACTGATTTATATAAAAATCCAGAAATGCAAGATATTGGAGTAGAGAGAGCTTTTAATACTGCTTTTGGTCAAGTTGGAACTGCCATAATTGCCATTAGTTTGTTCTTGTTCGTTTTATCTACTATTATAGTTATAGTATTTTATGCAGAAAAACAAGGGGAATATTTATTCGGTACTGCTGTAGGTAAAGTTGTTCGATTTATAGCTTGTGGTATGGTAGTGCTAGGTGGATTTGTTTCATTTGAAAATGCAGGTGTATTTTTAGATGCAACCCTTGGTCTTGTAGTTTTTACTAATATGGTTGGAATGATAATATTAAGTGGAGAATTGAAAGAATTAGTAGATGAATTTTTCAAAGATCCAAAATATTATCCCGGAGCAAAAAGATAATCTTAGATTTGACATTAAATTAAAGGAAAGGGATAAATAATTTTGAAAAAACAAAATACATTTAAAAAAGAAATTGGTCTAGAAGCTCCAATTTTTATAATAGTATTTTTGGGAATTTTCATTTATATTGGCAAAATCATGGGCGGTACAAATATGATAAAAACAATGATGAATACCGCCTATGACTTGCTGATGAATGTTTGTTTCTATCTAATGGCAGTAGCGGTTTTGGCAGGAGGAATTTCGGCTGTATTTTCTGAATTTGGTGTAATAGCACTGATTAATAGAGCTTTGTCTGTATTTATGAAGCCAATATACGATTTGCCTGGTGCAAGTTCATTGGGTATGTTAAATTGTTTTATGTCTGACAATCCTGCAATACTTACATTAGCTTATGATGATAACTTTAGAAAATATTTTAAAAAATATCAAATGCCTGCACTGACAAATTTGGCAACAGCTTTTGGTATGGGGCTTATCACAGTAACTTCTATGATGTCTCTTCCTGTTGAAGGAGCGATAAAAGGAGCTTTTGTTGGACTTTTGGGAGCTATTATAGGCAGTATTATTTCTGTTAGGCTTATGATAACAAAGACTAAAAAATATTACGGTACAGAAGAAATGGTAGAATGTAGCTCTAAATCACATTTACCTGTTGGTCACAGATTAGTAAGAGAAGGCTCAATTGGTTCAAGATTTATACAATCTTTACTTGATGGGGGCAAAATCGGTGTTGATATGGGTATTGCCATAATACCTGGGGTTTGCTTAATTTGTACCATTGTACTTTTACTCACAAATGGAGCAGGACCAAGCGGAGTTTATGATGGTTCAGCAAATCAAGGAATTGCAATTTTACCTCTTATTGGAGAAAAACTCAGCTTTATATTGACACCACTTTTTGGTTTTAGTACAAATCAAGGTATTGCTGTACCAATAACTGCACTTGGAAGTAGTGGTGCTGCAATTGGTATGGTGGCAGATATGGCTTCTAAAAATTTAATTGGAGGAAATGATATAGCGGTATTCACTTCAATATGTATGTGTTGGAGCGGTTATTTGTCAACTCACATAGCTATGATGGATGCATTAGATACAAAAGAAATGACAGGATATGCAATACTATTTCATACAATTGGTGGGATAGGAGCAGGAGTTGCGGCTCATTTAATTTGGGGGTTACTAGCATAATGGATATTACAAAATACTCACAATCTGCAATTGAAGTTATAAATATGGCAAGTAAAATTGCCATCAGAAATAATAACTCTGAGGTGACTGAGTTACATCTTTTTTATTCTATATTAATTAGTGAAGATAAATATATAAAAGGATATTTGAAAAAACAAGATATCAATTACCAAAAAATAAAAGATGATGCTGAAAATGCAGTTAAAAAATTAAAAAGTCTAAAAGGCATATCTAGTTTGTATGTGAGTAGAAATTATCAAAAAGTTTTGTTAATATCCGAGGAAATTTCGAGAAATTTATTTGAAGATTTAATCTATATCGAACATCTTTTCCTAGCATTATTAAGAGATAAAGATATGGCAAGTGCAAAACTTGCAAATTTATATGGCATAAGCTTTGAAGATTTTATGCAATATATTTCACAAAAATTTAATGAAAGTTTTATGGATACAGTTGCCAAAGAAACACTATTAAGTCTCGAAAAATATGGCAGAAATCTAACCAAAGAAGCACTAGAAGGTAAACTTGATCCAGTTATAGGTAGAGAGGAAGAGACAAGAAGTGCTATAAGAATTTTATCTAGAAGAATTAAAAATAATCCAATTTTAATTGGAGAAGCGGGAGTAGGTAAAACTGCAATAGTCGAAGGTATAGTCACTAGAATAGTAAAAGGTGATGTGGCTGATAATTTAAAAGGTAGAATTGTATTCTCATTAGATATGACATCTTTAGTTGCTGGTACAAAATATCGAGGAGATTTTGAAGATAGGCTCAAGAGAATTTTGAAAACTATTAAAGAGTCAGAAGGAAAAATAATTTTATTCATAGATGAAATTCACAATATAATTGGAGCTGGCAATACTTCTGGCTCAATGGATACTGCTAATATTTTAAAACCAATGCTTGCACGAGGCGAAATTTTAACTATTGGTGCTACAACTATAGAAGAATACAAAAAGTATATCGAAAAAGATAGTGCACTCGATAGGAGATTTCAAAAAATATTAGTAGAAGAACCATCTGTTGACACAACAATAGCAATACTTCGAGGCATTAAATCTAAATACGAAAAACATCATATGATTAAAATTACCGATGCTGCGCTTGTCGATGCTGTAAAACTTTCAAAGAGGTTTTTGAGTTATAGAAAATTACCAGATGTGGCTATAGATGTAATTGATGAAGCTGCTGCATTAACTAGGATGTCGAGGGACAGGCTTCCTGAGGAATTAGACAATCTAAATCGTAGAATTATTCAGTTAGAAATGGAAAGAATTGCTCTAAAAGAAGAAAATGATAGTATCACTAAAGAGATTATTCTGGAAAAAGAAAAGCAAATAGAAAAACTTCAAGATACTCTAAATAGCAAGACTAAGTTATATGAACTTGAAAGAGAAAGACAAAAAGATATCCTGATTTACGAAAAAGAATTAGAAGAGATAGAAAGTGAAATAGAACTTGCCAAGGGTGAACATAATCTTGAAAAGCTAGATGATTATATTTTGTCAAAAAAAATTGTAGTAGAAAAGATTAACAATTTAAATATAAAAAAGTCTTACTATCCATTAAATATGAAAGTTACAAGTAGTGAAGTTAAAGATATTGTATCAAAATTATCTGGAATGCCTAAGGTGAAACTACAACTTAATAAACTTGAAAAACTCGATGAAATTAAAGACAAGATGAAATCAGACTTTGCCGGTGGAGATGATATGATTGAAAAAATTCTAAATACATATCTAATTTCTGAAAGTGGAATATTCAATAGAACTAAACCTATTGGAAGTTTCTTGATTGGAGGAAAGGATACTGGTAAAAGTTATGTGGCAGAGTTAATCGCAAAATATTTATTTGATGGGGATAGAAGTCTCATAAGATTTGAGATGGGAGAATTTGGAGAAAAGTCTTCTATTACAAAACTTATAGGTGCTCCACCAGGATATGTAGGTTATGAAGTAGGTGGAGTTTTAACAGAAAGTCTGAGGACAAAACCTTATAGTGTAATTGTTTTTAATAATATTGAAAAAGCTCACAAAGAAATACAAAGCCTAATTCTACAAATAATAAGTGAAGGAAAACTTAAAGACAATAAAGGTAGAGATATAGATTTAAAAAATACTATTATTTTATTGACTACTAATATAGAAAATAATAAGGATTTAGGAGATAATATATCAGGAATAGAAAAGAAAGTAGATTATGTTTTTTATATCAAAGAATTAGATGAAGATTCGACAAATAAATTAATTAGAATTAATTTAGAAAAATTGTCGAAAGATTTAAAGGATTCTCGTGTAAATTTAAAATATAAAGCTGGATTTTTAAAAGAAATGACCGACTATGTGGTTAAACATAATATGGATGTTTATGATATTAAAAAATTTATAGAACAAGAAATATATTTAATATTAAGCAAGAAAATTTTAGAAATACAGTCGAATAGATTATTAAAACTTACATTTACATTTGAAGATGGTAAACTTGAGTTGACAGAAGATGATTAGAATTGGAGGTAAAAATGGAATTTCAAATACCAGAATTTGTTTGGCCAGATTTTTCAGAAGAAAAATATAAGAAAGCACCTGATATTAAATTAGGTAAAGTAGAAAAAGACGGTGTGGCACCTGATGATTTTTATTTAACTACCCATATGCCTACTTTTTATAAAAAGAATGGACAGTGGCTTTTCCCAGAACATAACTCATTAAATTGTGTTGCAGTTTTAATTGACGGAGAAATAATTGTTAAAGAAATTAGAGAACTAAAAAAAGGTGAAGAAGTTGTGTTATCAACTAAGGGAGATTTAGATAGCGGAATATTAATTTATAAAGATGGATTTCCTGATTGGATTTATTCAACTCCTGGTAAAGCAGTTGAGACTTCTTTTTCACGAGACTATGATTATTTATTTGAGCTTATGCAACATGAAAGGGACAGCGAAGATGGTTATATAGTTTGGGTTCTTGGACCTAGTGTTGTTTTTGATTATGATACTAGAAACTCTTTAAATAAACTTGCTGAAAATGGATATATTGATTGCTTACTTGGGGGCAATGCAATGTGTACGCATGACCTTGAAGGAGGATTTTTGCAAACTGCATTGGGTCAAAATATATATACTCAAGAAAATGTTCCAATGGGCCACTACAATCATCTAGACCTTTTAAACGAGGTAAGAAGTGCAGGCTCTATTAAAAACTTCATAGCATCAGGTAATGTAAAAGATGGGATTATAAAAACACTCTCAGATATGGATATTCCTTTTGTGCTATCTGGCTCAATAAGAGATGACGGGCCGCTACCTGAAGTTATAGGCGATACAGAAAAAGCCCTTACTGAAACTAAAAAAGAATTGGACAAAGCAACGCTTATAATTTGTATAGCGACAATGCTTCATTCACTATCAGTAGCGAACATGGCTTCTAGTTATAGAATTAGAAAAGATGGGAAAGCTACACCAGTATATATGTATTCAATAGATGTAACTGAAAATGTTGTAAATAAAGTTGGCGCTACAAGAGAATTAATGGCATTCGTGCCTATGGTAACTAATGTACAAGACTTTGTAGTAAATTGTGAAAGAGCACTTATAACTCCTGCTGATAAGGTATTTGCAGAAGAGATGAAACTACCAGAAGAAGAATATATAGAAGTTGAAAAACATACAGAAAAACAAAGTAAGGGGGATATTTAAAATGAAATTTGAAATGCCAAAATATCATCATCCTGATTTTGAACAAGACTTTTTGAAAGCAGCTCCAAATGTTACAGTAAAAGAAGTAGAAGTAGATGGTATAAGTCCAAGAAACTATCATGCACTTTCTGTATATCCTGAATATTTTAAGATTAATGGCAAATGGGTGCTAGCAGTAGAGTCAAGAATGGATACTGTATGTGTAGTTAATGATACACCTGGAGAAGAGAGTGTAGATATTGTAGAATTTAGAAATCTAAAAAAAGGCAATAAAGTTGTTATAGGGCGTACAGAAGATGCTTCTGAGGGCATTTATGTTTGGACACGTGGTTTCTTAGCAGCTGATGAAAGCAAAGATACTTTTGCATTCAGATCAGGGCGTTCTCGTGAAACTGCATTTTCAATTGACTATGACACTCTATATGAAGTTTTAAAACATGAAAAAGAAAATAATGGTTATGTAACATTGATCATAGGTTCAGCACTATCCCTTGATAGAGATTCAAGAAATGCACTAGCGAGATTAATTAAAAATGGATATGTTCAAGCAATATTCTGTGGTACAGAGACTGCAGCATTTGATTTGGAAAGAGGACTATTTAACACCTCTTGGGGACAAGAACATTTTGAAAAAGAACAGAATACAACAAGAAATTTATTTGAAACTATAAATCTAGCTAGAAAATACGGTTCCACAAAAGCACTAGTAGAATCTGGTCTTGTAAAAGATGGTTTTATTAAAGCTTGTGTTGAGATGGATGTTCCATTTGTACTTTCCGGCACAATAAGAGATAGACTTGGTCTTCCAGAAACAATAAATGATGTTTACGAAGCACAAAATATTATGAGAAGTCATGCAAGAAAGACTTCTACAATTATCATGATGTCAGCAATATTATTTACGATAGCAACAGGAAATATGACACCGTCATATAACCAATTCGATGGAGAAGTTAGACCAGTATATATGTATACAATTGACATACAAGAATTTGCCGTTAATAAATTATCTGATAGAGGAACGGTAACTGCAGTATCTATGGTAACTAATGTACAAGATTTTATAAGAAATGTAGATAGGGCATTAAATAGTTAGGAGGGATTTTTATTAAAAAAATAGTTTTAGCTCTGGGAGGAAATGCACTTGGAAGTACACCAGAAGAACAAAAAAATGCTGTTAAAAAGACCGCAAAATCAATAGTTGATTTAGTCAGTCAAGGAAATAAAGTTATAATATCACATGGCAATGGTCCACAAGTTGGCATGATAAATTTGGCAATGGATGTAGCATCAAAATCTGAAGCGAATACTCCAATTATGCCTTTTCCTGAGTGTGGAGCTATGAGTCAAGGTTATATAGGATATCATCTGCAAAATTCAATAGAAAATGAATTAGCAAAGAGAAATATAAGTGTTGACGTAGTATCATTGGTCACACAAGTTTTAGTTGACAATAATGATCCTGCTTTTTCCAATCCTACAAAACCAATTGGAAGTTTTTACACAAAAGAAGAAGCAGCAAAACTAACTATAAATGGAGTAGTATTTAAAGAAGATGCAGGAAGAGGATACCGAAGAGTAGTACCTTCACCAAAACCAATTGATATAATAGAAAAAAATTCTGTAGAACTTTTATATAATAATGGAACTATTGTCATAGCAGCAGGTGGTGGGGGGATACCTGTAATTTTAGAAGATGGAGAATATGTAGGAGTCCCCGCAGTAATAGATAAAGATTTTACAACGGCAAAACTTGCAGAACTTGTAGATGCAGATACATTGATAATACTTACAGCTGTCGAAAAAGTTGCAATAAAATTTGGTACGCCCGAAGAAGAATGGCTTAGTGAAATGACTGTAGAAGAAACTGAAAAATATATCGAAGCAAAAGAATTCGCAGAAGGTTCAATGAAACCAAAAGTAGAAGCAGCACTTGGATTTGTAAAATCAGGAAATAATAAAACTGCTTTGATAACATCACTCGAAAAAGCATTAGAAGGATTAGAAGGAAAAACTGGTACGCTTATAAAATAAATTACTGAAATGTGATAAAATGTTTAAAGATAATATTTGAACTAAAAATGTATACAAAATCATATTAAAAAATTGGGACTACTGCTTATAGGTAAGATGATGTCCCAATTTTATTTTTTATTTAACTTTGATAAGTCTATTTTAATTAAAAACTAGTATAAGTAGAGGATAATTTAAAAATATTAATATAAAGCTAAACTTCCTTTAATTTTTACGTTTAATATTGATTTTTCAAATATCATTTTAATAATAGACATTTTTGGTGAATTTAGTTGAGTATGGTTTAATTTTTAAATCTAAAAACATCTTCTCCTTTTTTCATGTTATAATATTATAATAAATATTACATAGAGAGTGGATGATAATTTGAGGATATTAGTCATTGATGCTCAAGGTGGCGGGCTTGGTAGACAATTAATTCAAGCGTTAAAGAGTAAGCACGAAAATTTGGATATTATTGCAGTTGGTACTAATAGTATAGCTACTTCTAATATGTTAAAAGCTGGAGCTAAAGTTGCTGCAACTGGAGAGAATGCAGTTGTTGTTAATTGTGCTAATGCCGATGTTATTGTTGGTCCAATAGGTATTTTGCTCGTTAATTCCCTATATGGAGAAATTTCTGCAAAAATGGCAGAAGCAGTTAGCTTATCTAGAGCAAAAAGAATTCTAATTCCATTTTTACATGACGATAATATAATTGTTGGTGTTAATGATTATTCACTTAAAAAACTAATTGAGCAAGCTGTTGATGAAGTTGAAAAAATTTTATAGCATTTGAATTTATAATTTTTACATGAAGTAAAAATTTGCGAGAGAACTCGTTGTTTAAAATTTAAGTGCATTTTTTAATTATACTATGAAGGTATGCTGTTTCTATGAGGGAAAGTGTACCTTTATTTTTTTGTAAATATTTGATTTATTAGGAGTTTTTATATGGATTTAAAAGATTTTTTTGCGAAATATAATAAGGTTGCTATTGCTTTTTCTGGTGGAGTAGATTCATCATATTTACTTTATTCTGCAATTAAAAATAATGTTGATGCAATGGCTTATTATGTAAAGAGTGATTTTCAACCCGAATTTGAATTTCAAGATGCCATTAATTTGGCTGAAGAGTTAAATGCTAATATGAAAATTTTAAAAATTGATGTTTTAGATAAAGAAGAGATAGCGACAAATCCATATGATAGATGTTACTATTGCAAACAAGAAATTTTTGGGACTATTCTTAAAGAGGCTAAAAAAGATGGTTTTGATGTGCTATTAGACGGAACAAATTATTCTGATTCATACGAAGATAGACCAGGCATGAAAGCAAAAGAAGAATTACAAGTTTTATCACCTCTTAGAGAATGTAAACTGACTAAAGAAAATATAAGAGCTTTATCTAAAGTAGCCGATCTTCCAACATGGAGCAAACCCTCTTATTCTTGTTTAGCTACTAGAGTAATGACTAATACTACAATATCAAAGGAAATACTTTTAAGAACAGAAAAAGCTGAAGATTATTTGAGGAGCAAAGGTTTTACAGATTTTAGAGTTAGAAATATCTCTGATGGTGCAAAGATTCAAGTTTTAGAAAATGAATTAGAAAAAGTTTTGGAACTTAGAAAAGATATTTTAGAAGAGTTATCTAAATATTATAAAAATATAGTTTTAGATTTGGAGGTGCGCAAAGGTGAATGAAAAGGAGATACTTGAATTAGTAAAAAAAGGTGATATGTCGGTAGAAACTGCTTTGCATGCTTTAAAGACAAAACCTTTTAAAGATATTGATTTTGCAAAAATTGATTTTCATAGAAAATTAAGAACTGGAACTAGCGAAGTGATATATGGAGCTGGCAAAACATATAAACAAATTATTGAAATTATAAAAACCATGTTAGATAATAATCAAAATTCAATTCTTATTACTCGTTTAGATGAAGATTCAGCTCGAGAAATTAAAAAAATTTATGACATTAAATATTATGAAAATGCAAAGATTGCTATTTATGGAGAAATAGAAAAGCCTTCTGGTCTTGGCAAGATTATTGTTGCAACTGGCGGAACCAGTGATATTCCTGTGGCAGAAGAGGCGGCACTAACTGCTGAATTTTTAGGCAATGATGTTTTGAGATTATATGATGTGGGAGTTGCAGGACTTCACAGACTACTAGCTCATATTGATGAGCTTGCAGACGCAAGTGTTGTTATTGCAATTGCTGGCATGGAAGGTGCACTTGCTAGCGTAATTGGAGGTCTTGTGGATGCACCAGTTATTGCTGTACCCACTAGTGTAGGGTATGGGGCAGCATTTGGAGGAGTGGCGGCTCTTCTTTCCATGTTAAATTCTTGTGCAAGTGGAGTTAGTGTTGTAAATATTGACAATGGATTTGGGGCCGCTTATATGGCTAATATGATTAATCACATGGAGGCAAAATGATGAAAACTTTATATTTAGATTGTTCTATGGGTGCTGCTGGAGATATGTTCACGGCGACTTTATTGGAACTTTTTTCTAATAAAAATGAAATGGTAGAAAAACTTAATAATCTTGGCATTGTTGGAGTAAAATTTGAAGTTAAAGATTCAATTAAAAGTGGAATTAAAGGCACTAGTGTGACAGTAAAAGTGCATGGACAAGAAGAAGAGGTTTGCGATTATGATATAAAATCAGAAAGTAATCATGAGCATTCACACCACAAACATAAACATGAAGATGAACATGTCCATTCTCATCACGCTCATACTCATCATCACCATGAGTATTGTCACAATGAGCATCACCACCATGGAAATCATGAACATTCACATCATAAACATCATCATGTTCACAGAGGGATGAAAGAAATTACTCACATTTTAAATAATTTAAATATTTCAGAAAAAGTAAAAAAGGATGTTCTTTCAGTATATAACCTCATCGCTGAAGCTGAAAGTATATCTCACGATATAGATGTTTCAGAGATACATTTTCATGAAGTTGGGTCAATGGATGCAATAGCTGATATTACAGCTGTATGTTTTTTACTTGATACGCTCCAAGTTGATAAAATTATTGCATCGCCAATAAATGTAGGTAGTGGATATGTTAAATGTGCACATGGTATTTTACCTGTGCCGGCACCTGCGACTGCATATATATTAAAAGATATTCCTATATATAGCGGAAGAATTGAGAGTGAATTGTGCACACCTACAGGGGCAGCTCTTTTGAAATATTTTGTTTCCGAATTTAAACATATGCCGCCTTTAAGTATTAAAAAAATCGGATATGGTATGGGAACAAAAGATTTTGAAGTTATGAATACTCTAAGATCATTTTTAGCTGAAAGTGAGAGCCAAAGTGATATTGTTTATGAATTGTCTTGTAATGTAGATGATATGACAGGTGAAGAGATTAGCTATGCTATGGATAAATTTTTTGAAGGTGGTGCAAAAGAAGTATATATAATTCCAATAATTATGAAAAAATCTAGACCAGGAAATTTAATCAGAGTTATGTGTACCGATAAAGATAGAGAGGACCTTATTAAATTAATTTTCAAACATACCACTACTATTGGAATTAGGGAGATAGAAACAAAAAGATACATTTTAGATAGGGAAATAGAAAATGTAAAAACCGAATTTGGTTTTATAAATTTAAAAAAATCATCTGGATATGGTGTTTTAAGAAAGAAATACGAATATGATGATTTATCAAAATTAGCTTCTGACAATGATATCAGTATATATGAAGTTCGACAAAAACTTTATGAGGACCTAGAATAGGAGGTAAAAATGGAAATTATTATGAAACCAGTGGGGTATATTAATTCTCCATATGAGAAGAGAGAAGATATACCAAGACAAAGTGTACTTTCTAATGAAACAGCAATCATAGAAATCAAAAAAGATTACAGAGATGCACTCTACAATTTAGAAATTGGAAATTATATAGTGATAATTTTTGCTTTTCATAAATCACCTAAAAATACGCCACTGATTATCAATCATAAACATACAAATGGAACGAAAGGAATATTTGCCACAAGATCACCGAATAGGCCAAATCCAATAGGTCTTTCAATATGTAAGATTATTGATTTAGATGAAAAATCTATAACTATAGAAGGTGTTGATATGCTAAATGGCACTCCTGTTCTTGATATTAAGCCTTATGTGGAGTGGCTAAACCCAGAAAGTAACGATAATGTTAAATGACAATATTTTAACCATTAAAGATTTAGATTTTTCTTACAGAGATAAGATTTTATCAGAGATTAATTTAGAATTAAGTAATAAAAATGTCTGTGCTTTGATGGGGACTAATGGATGTGGAAAATCAACTTTATTAAAAAATATCGCAAGTATATTGACGCCAGATGATGGTGTTATATATGTCAAAGATACAGAAGTAAGTAGTTTATCTAATAATACGAGAGCAAAAACTTTAGCCTATGTTTCTCAAAACGATGCAGCAAATAGCAGTGTCGTTTATGACAGTATTTTGATTGGTAGAAAACCATATATTAAATATTTTCCTACAGAAGTTGATTATAAGGTAGTCGACGAAGTGATAGATTATCTCAATCTTAATGATATAACACTTAAAAAGTTAAACCAGCTCTCAGGAGGGCAACTTCAAAAAGTAATTATTGCTCGTGCATTGGTACAAGAACCTAGGATACTTTTGCTTGACGAACCTACTTCAGCACTTGATTTAAAAAATCAAATAGAAGTCATGGAATATATTGTCAAATATTGCAAAGACAAAGGTATACTTTCAATTATTGCAATTCACGATATAAACTTAGCTCTAAAATATAGCGATTATTTTGTACTTTTAAAAGATAAGACAATATTCAAAAAAGGTGGAATAGAAGTTCTGACCAAAGAGAATCTAAGCAAACTTTATGACTGTGAATTAGAAATAATAGACTTCAGAAACAATAAAGTTGTCATACCTATCAGATAGATAATTGGGAGGTGAAAATTGAACAATAATCATTTGGAATATTCTAAATATCAGTTAAAGAAAATAATATTTATATTGATATTATCATTTTTAGTTATATTTGCAATGTACTTCGCATTAAGTACAGGAGTAGCGGATATTGATTTAAAAACAATTTTACAAGTTCTTTTAAAAAAGAGTGAGGATAGCAGTTTAAATATTGTCATCTACAACATCAGACTACCAAGGATAATTGCGAGTATATTTGCTGGTGCAGCTCTAGGTATATCTGGATGTATTATGCAAAACAATCTTAAAAACCCCCTGGCATCTCCTTCTACTATCGGAGTAACAAGTGCAGCTGCTTTTGGAGCTAATTTTGGTATTATTGTTCTTGGTGGAGGTTCATTTCATTCTGCGCAAGGTGATGCAGTTTATATAATGTCGCCTTATATTGTCACAATTTGTGCTTTTATTTTTTCGCTAACTGCTATAGCAATAGTAATAGCCATTTCAAAAATAAAAAACTTTAGTCCACAAGTGATAATTCTTGCTGGAGTTGCAATCTCATCTTTATTCGGTGCAGGGACAACCTTTTTGCAGTACTTTGCCGATTCCACACATGTTGCTACTGCAGTATTTTGGAGCTTTGGAAGTCTTGGACGTGCAAATTGGAAAGAGATATTTATTATTGGTTTTTTACTTTTAATTTCATTTATATATTTTATGTTTCGTTCATGGGATTATAATGCACTAATCAATGGGGATGATAATGCCAAAGTACTTGGAGTCAATACTCAAAGGATAAGATTGGGGGGTATGTTCTTTGCATCTATATTGATATCCGTGTCAGTTGCATTCTTAGGTATCATTAGTTTTGTTGGACTTATTTCACCACAAATTTCACGAAGATTAATTGGTAATGATCATAGATTTTTAATACCAAGCTCCGCTCTCTTAGGGTCATTGATATTACTGATTTCAGATACTGTTGCTAGAACCTTGTTTTCTCCAATAATTTTGCCTGTAGGAGTTATAACTTCATTTTTAGGAGCACCATTATTTTTATACATTTTAATTAAAGAATATAAATACTAAATTAGGAAGGAAGATTATATGAAAATTAAAAAAATTATATTTTTAACATTTGTTAGTTTAATATTATTAGTTGGTTGTCAGAATAATAAAAATGCAGAAAATGTTAATTCAAATAAATCTCAAGAGTTAGCGCAAAGAGAAGAGATGATTACTATAATAGATTCAGTAGGAAGAGAAGTCACACTTCCTAAAATTGCTGAAAGGGTTGTATTAGAAAATCCACTTCCAGCTCGATTATATACATATGTAAATGGAACAAATAATGTAGTTGGAGTTTCCCCTAGAGAACAACATCTTGATGGTAGACCTTATGCTCTAGCCAATCCAGATATAGCTGAAATAAAAACTTTTAGCGGTAATAATAATATAGAAAATTACGAAGAAGTCTTACTTGAAAAACCAGATGTATTTTTTGTATCAAATAAAAAAGATGCATCTGATTATGATAAAATACAAGAGCAAGTTGGATGCCCAGTGATTGCATTAGATGGTGGACGAGATACAATGTTTGATGAAAAAACATACGAATCTATTAGAATTATTGGAAAATCTATTGGAAAAGAAAAAAGAGCTGAAGAAGTTGTAAACTATATGGAATCTATAAAAGAAGATTTATATCAAAGAACTAAAGATATTCCTGAGGAAGAAGTAAAAACAGCATATGCTGGAGGACTTGCTTATAAAGGGGCACATGGCATAGAAGGAACACGCGGCAATTATCAACTATTTGATGCAGTGAATGTAAAAAATGTTGTTAAAACAGAAAAAGATGGTTTAGTAGAAGTTGATAAAGAGAAATTAATTGAATGGAGTCCAGAATTTATTTTTATTGATCTTGCAAGTATTTCATTAATACAAGAAGAATATAATAAAAATCCACAGTATTTTGAAAATTTAAATGCATTTAAAAATGATAAAGTCTATGCACAGCTCCCGTTTATTTGGTGTCAAATTAACTACGATACTGCACTTGCAGATGCTTATTTTGTAGGTAAAACATGTTATCCAGATAAATTTGAGGACATTGATGTAGTAGATAAGGCCAACGAAATATATGAATTTTTAGTTGGCAAAGGAGTTTATGATGAGCTTGCAAATGAGGTTTATGGTGGGTTTCAAAAGCTTCAATTAGATGACTTTGCTAATAATAAATTTATGAAAGTAGAAAAATAATTTAAAAATAAAAAATGAATTAAAATTTTTTATATTTTAAATTAATTCAATCATTAACAAAATTATATTAGCATATAGATAAAAAAATAAAAAATTTGGAATATCTACAATTTATTTGTTGGTAGTATTCCAAATTTTTTTAATTTAGTTAGATTTTAATATATTTTCAAATAGGTATGTATAAATGAATGAGCTAAAAAATTATTAGATTCTTTTCAGTTAATTTTTAGTACACTAGAGTATATATTATTTATGGAAATACTTATATATATACGAATTGTATTGTTATAGGTTAAATAACTAAAATTTTAGTTTATTTTATACATATACTGTGATATTATATAGATTAAGCGAAATGTTTTCATAAGGAGGTTATTATGAACGAGAGAATAAAAAAGGTTGTAATATTTGCAATTTTTATTTTGGTATTATTACTTTTTTCTTTTACTGCTTTTTTTAGCGAATCTCTTCTTTGGCCAAATTCAAGTGTAAACAGAGAATTTGACGGTATTTTATTTAATAATTCTGACGGAGTTGATGATTTTAGAGTAACTAGAGCTGTAGTTAATAGAGAAGGGCAAAAATTAATTAAATATGATCTCAAATTTAGTTACAAAGGTGAAGATTCTACTGCAAGAATACTAGGTATTCCTGCAAGGCAAATTTTCTTTGACGAAGGTATTAATTACAAAAATTCAAATGTAAAACTAAAAGGAGATTTTGATAAAGTCAATGAATCTTTATTTAAAGAAAAATTAAGACTTAAAGATTTTTACAGTAAAATTGACAATAAAGAATATCAAGCAGTTAGTGAAGTTAAACTAAATTTAACAGAAAAAATCGAAGATTATAATTTTTCAATATACTATGTTCCTAATCCTTTATACTTCTCGGGAGGGCAATTAGTGGAAAACACTTCTGTTTTTGTTACTAATGCTAAAGTGAGCGATTGGCAAGAAAGTACTAAGACCACAGACAGTATCAAGGAGGCTTTTAACAATTCAGGTTATTACATAAATAAACTTGAACTAGTTAATGAAAAAATTGTCAGCAAGATTTCTACTATAAATACAGTAACAACAATTTTGTTTCTTGTACTGGCTTTAGCTACAATAGCTCTTATATGGATTGGAAAAGGTAACCTCATGATTTACTTGGCTGCACTTTTCATAATGATTCCGAGTTTTTATAGGTTCATAGGAAAGGGAACTAGTACTTGGGGCATAATCTTAATTTATCCACTGCTAGCTTTTATTGCTTCATTAGTTGCAAAATTGTTGGCAAATAATTCTGAAAAGAAACTAACAACTAATGATTTTAAACAATCATTGGCATTTACTATATTATTTTTTGTAATTTGTATAATTATTTTTATTATTCCAAGAACATTTATATAATTTAAATTTTTTTAGAACTCAGCTATTTTTATAGTTGAGTTTTTAAATGTTTTTTCATCAGTAAAAGTTTAGTAAATACTGGGAAAAAGTTTCGTTATTGAAATAAAAATTCATATACTATATAATTAAAATTATAAAATAATAGGAGGAAACTATGAAGAAAAAATTAATTTTATTAGCAGCAATTTTTCTTGCAATGGTTGGATTAGTTGCATGTGGTGGCAAAGACAATGCACCTGCAAATAAAGGCAATAATACAGCTAATGAAGAGACTGCTGAATCTAAAGAAGATGTAAGTGTTGGATTTGTAACTGATGAGGGTGGAGTAAATGATGAGTCATTTAATCAAGGAGCTTGGGAAGGACTTCAAAAAGCTAAAGAAGAACTTGGCATAACTGCAGATTATCTTGAATCAAAAGATACTAAAGACTATACTCCCAATTTAGAAACATTCGCTGACCAAGAAAAAGATTTAGTATTTGGAGCTGGATTTAAAATGGGCGAAGCTATAGCTCAAGCAGCTGACTCTTATCCAGAAATTAACTACGCAATTGTTGATGTTGATGTAACTAATGGCGGAGAAATAGAAGCCCCTGAAAACCTTTTGGGAATCATGTTTAGAGCACAAGAGCCGTCTTTCTTAGTTGGTTATATTGCAGGTATGACTTCTGAAACAAATAAAGTAGGTTTTGTTGGTGGACAAGAAGGAAACATAATTTGGGGATTTGAATACGGATACAAAGCTGGTGTTGATTATGCAGCACAAGAAAAAGGACAAGATATAGAAGTATTAACTCAATATGTAGGTAACTTTACTGATGCTCAAAAAGGTAAATCAATTACTGCTACAATGTATCAAAATGGAGCAGATGTAGTATTTCATGCAGCAGGTGGTGCAGGAGCAGGCGTTATCGAAGCAGCTAAAGAGGCAGATAAATGGGCTATCGGTGTAGATAGAGACCAAAACGATTTAGCACCAGACAATGTTTTAACTTCAGCAATGAAAAATGCAGATGTTGCAGTATATCAAGTTGTTGAACAAATGCAAAAAGGACAGTTTAAAGGCGGTCAAACTATTGAATTTGGTTTAGCTGATGAAGGAGCAGTAGGTATCGCACCAACTTCAGATAAAAATGTTGCTCCAGAAATACTTGAAAAAGTAGATGAAATTTCTAAGAAAATTGTTGATGGAGAAATTAAAGTTCCATACAATCAAGAAACTTACGATAGTGCAAAATAATTAAAAAAGTGTCACTATTAGAGTGACCCCAAAAATTTGAACTAGAGAGATGAGTACTCTTAATGTACTTGTCTCTTTTTTGTTTGTATTTTTTAAAATATAGTTAAGTTGTAAATCTAAAGCATACTTTTAATCAAATATTTCAATAAAGTGCGATTTTTCAATTATTTATTGTAATTTATTGTGAAAACCCAGCTTTCTTTGGTATAATTTATATATCAATGTAAAGGAGAGCGTTTGTGTTGGAAAAAGATAATAATCTGGCTGTCTATATGAATAACATCACAAAAAAATTTGGTGATTTCACAGCTAATGACAATATAAATCTCGATATCAAAAAAGGTGAGATACATTCTCTTCTTGGAGAAAATGGAGCTGGCAAATCAACGCTTATGAATATGCTCTATGGAATGTATTCTCCTACTTCAGGCGATATTTATATAAATGGCGAGAAGAAGGTATTTCGAGATCCTAAAGATGCTATAAAAGCAGGACTTGGTATGGTTCATCAACATTTTATGTTAATTGAGCCATTTACTGTTGTTGAAAATATTATTCTAGGAATGGAACCAGTCAATGGTATAAAAATAGATGTTAAAAAGGCAAGAAAAGAAGTGATGGAACTTGCTAATAGATATGGGTTTAATATAGACCCTGATGCAAAAATTGAAGATATATCTGTAGGTACTCAACAAAAAGTAGAAATTCTAAAAGTGCTCTATAGAGGTGCGGATATTTTAATTTTTGATGAACCTACAGCAGTTCTTACGCCTCAAGAAATTGACGAATTAGTTGGAATAATTACAAATCTTTCTAATGAAGGCAAATCAATTATAATAATCACACATAAATTAAAAGAAATTAAAAGAATGGCTGATCGCTGTACTATCATAAGGCGAGGTAAAAAAATTGATACAGTAGAGGTTAAAGATATTTCTGAGTCTGAACTTGCCGACATGATGGTGGGAAGAGCGGTTCATTTAGATGTAGATAAAAAACCACAAAAACCGGGCGATACTGTATTAAATGTAGAGAACTTAGTTGTAAGCGATATACGAAAAATAAACAAGCTTAAAGAATTTAATTTAGAAGTAAAATCTGGAGAAATACATGGAATAGCTGGTATTGACGGTAATGGTCAATCTGAATTAATTGAAGCCTTGACAGGACTAAGAGAAGTAGATAGTGGAACTATTACATTTAAAGGAAAAGATATAACCAATAAAACTCCAAGACAAATAATCGATTCTGGATTAAATTCAATTCCAGAAGATAGACAAATAAGAGGTCTTGTGTTAGATTTTACTATTTCTGAAAATATGATTCTAAAAAATTATAACAAAAATCAATTTTCTGAAAATGGAATTTTAAAATCAAAAGAAATAAGGGATTATTCTCAAAAATTGGTTGAAAGTTATGATGTCAGACCTAATAATATAGATTATTTTGCTGGTTCATTATCTGGTGGTAATCAACAAAAGGTTATTTTGGCAAGAGAAATCTCTGATGATCCTGATTTATTAATAGCAGCTCAACCTACAAGAGGACTTGACGTTGGTGCAATTGAATATATAAGAAACTTTTTGATTGAACAAAGAGATAAGGGTAAAGCTGTACTGTTAATTTCTTTTGAACTTGATGAAATAATGGCCCTATCTGATAGGATATCTGTCATTTTTGATGGTAAAATTTTAAAAACTGTAAATGCAAGTGAAACTAATGAAAGAGAACTGGGATTATACATGGCAGGAGGTAATGATGAAGAGAAATAGAATTATATATACACTCCTTGCAATGCTCTTAGGAATGGTTATTGGTTCTATTGTATTAATACTAAGTGGAACAAATCCAATTGAAGCATATAAGGTTATTTTTGTAGGGGCATTTGGCAAACCTAAATATATTTCGTGGACAGTGGTAAAAGCTGTACCTCTTATCTTAACAGGACTTTCGGTTGCGTTCGCTTTTAATACAGGACTTTTTAATATAGGGGCTGAAGGTCAATATATTGTTGGCTCTATTGGAGCATTGCTCGCTGGATTGTTACTTGATCTTCCTCCAGTAATACATGGTATAGTTGCTTTAGTTTGCGGGCTATTCTGTGGATTTATTTGGGGAGGTTTAGTAGGCTTTTTCAAAGCTAAATTCCAGGTAAATGAGGTAATTTCTTCTATTATGATGAATTGGATTGCCTTTTATCTTAGCAACTATTTGTTGAGTTTTCCACTCATTAGAAGTATTGAATCTGATAACTCTTATCCTATTAAGGCTAGTGCATCTATAAGAATTTTAGGTACATGGAAGAGAAGTGGAGCTGGGAAAGAGTTTCTGAAACAAAATAAATTTTTAAGGGATATTTTAAATCCCCCAGTGAACTGGGGACTTATAATTGCAATTATCGCTGCAATAATCATTTGGTATATTCTAAAGAAAACTACCTTGGGCTATGAACTTCGTGCTGTTGGTTTTAATAGAAAAGCTGCCGAGTATGGAGGAATAGATATAAATAAAGCAATAGTTAAATCAATGGGAATTGCTGGAGCTCTTGCAGGTCTTGCTGGAGCAATCACAGTACTAGGAGTTTCTGGTAATATTGGTATGATGGCAGCTCAAGAAGGTTATGGTTTTGATGGTATGGCTGTATCTCTAATTGCTGGCAATGCTCCATTGGGCACTATACCTGCGGCTCTGCTTTATGCAGGTCTTAGCTATGGTGGGGGTAAACTTACAACTATAGGAACTTATTCTGAAGTAATTAATATTATTGTAGGAATAATGATTTTGTTTATTGCTATGCCTAAACTTTTAGACACTATTAAATTCTTTTTTACAAAGTGGAGTGGCGAAAATAAAAATAAAAAAATGAATACAAATTCTATTAAGAAAAATGAAACTGATAAAGTAGGGGGTAAAAAATGAGCAATTTAGGATTAAATATTGCAAGTATTCTTTCAATAACTTTGCTTTATTCTGCACCTCTTATTTATACAGCATTAGGCGGAGTACTTAGCGAAAACTCCGGAGTAGTAAATATTGGACTTGAGGGTATGATGGCGATTGGTGCAATTATGGGATCAATTGTCGGATATTATGTTGGTAATCCATGGCTTGCATTTTTATGTGGTGGTATTGGAGGTATGCTTTTAGCTTTACTTCACGCTATTGCCACAATACATTTTTCTGCAGACCATGTAGTTAGTGGTATTGCAATTAACTTAATTGGGCCTGGTCTTGCAGTGTTTTTATCTAGATTATTTTTTGATGGGGCGGCAATGTCAAAGTCAATACCTTATGAAAATAAATTACCTGTACTTTTCAAAAGCATATTTACTAAAGAAGTAGTAGGTTCAAATGGTTTATTGAAATTTTTAGATATTATATTTACACAATATGCATCCGTTTATATTTCTTTTATTCTTGTTTTATTGATGTATTTTCTACTTTATAAAACAAGACTTGGACTGAGAATTAGATCAGTTGGCGAACATCCTAAAGCTGCCGAAACACTGGGTGTAAATGCTTATGCTATCAAATATATATGCGTACTTGGCTCAGGATTTTTGGCAGGGCTTGGGGGAGCGTCAATGTCACTGGCAGTTGTTTCAAACTTTAGAGAAACTTTAATCAGTGGACAAGGATTTATAGCACTTGCAGCTGTAATATTTGGAGGTTGGAAACCTCATGGAGCAATGGCGGCCTGCCTTTTATTTGGCTTTGCACAAGGGCTATCTGTATTTTTAGGTTCTCGAGGTATAAATATAAACACAAATATACTTTCTATGATACCTTATATCATAACTTTAGTAGTGTTGATTGTTTTTGTAAAAGGTTCACGAGCACCTTCTGCTGATGGTATTCCATATGAAAGAAACAAATAAATTTAAAATTATATTTTATTTTAAGACTCTCTTCTTAGAGGGTCTTTTTATTTTTTATATGATTTGTGAAGTTAAATCTTGTTCCGAATTAATCTTCTTTAAAAAGGTTTAGTATTAAATACACGTCATTATAATTATTGTTAAATAAAAATCTATAATTTATCAACTTAATAAGAAGTGAGAATCATCTTTAAATTATATTTAAAACTAAAACGAATTTAAAATTTGATACGGTAATAACAGGAAAATATTTGCTTTGATTTCGATACATAATATGAATTTTTAAAATAATTGATGATAAAAGGGAATTTATTTTAAATATATCTCGATATTTGCAGCATGACAAAAAATTATCAAAAGCTCCATAATCAAGTAAAATAAACACTGGAATAGATTTCCATTTATAAAAATTCTCTCATTATCATATACTTTAATTAAAATTAGTGTTATAATTATAACAAAAGGTAAAAAAGGCTATGTGTAGCCGAACAAGGGGTGAATTTTTTATGAGTTCAAGAAATCTCACTTTTTCCGTTGGTGGAGTCCATATGGACGAACACAAAACTTTGACAGAAAAAATAGCAATCGAAAGGATGCCAAGTCCTGAAATTGTTTACATACCAATGTCACAACATATTGGAGCACCATGCTCTCCAGTTGTTTCAAAAGGGGATACTGTTAAAGTAGGACAATTAGTGGGTAACTCAGAAGCTTTTATATCAGCGGCAGTGCATTCTTCTGTGTCAGGAACAGTAGAGGATATCAAAAAAATGTATACTGCTGATGGAAGATTCTGTGAATGTGTCGTTATAAGAAGCGACGGTAAGGATGAAATGACAGATGATCTTAAAGATTTTAAGGATTACAAAGATCATCCAATAGATGATTTAATTCCATTCATAAAAGAAAAGGGAATTGTTGGTATGGGTGGAGCTGGTTTTCCGCTACATGCTAAGTTAAAAAGTGAAGATCCTATTCTTGATGAATGTGTAATTAATGGAGCAGAATGTGAGCCGTTTTTAACTTGCGACCACAGAATTATGCTCGAAAAAACAGAAGAAATTTTAGAGGGTTTAGATATTTTCTCTCATTATTATAATAAGGATGTATCTTATATGGCAATCGAAGAAAATAAACCAGATGCCATAGAAAAAATGGAAGAAGTTATTAGTTCTCATCCTAATTGGAATCATCTTAAAGTTGTTGGTTGTCAAACCAAATATCCACAAGGAGATTCTAAAAGACTTTCTGAAGCTGTAGTAGGAAGAATTGTTCCACAAAATGGTGTAACTAATGATGTGGGAGTTTTCTTAACAAATGTGGGTACTACTCTAGCTTTTTATGAAGCTATGATTGAAGGAAGACCTTCTTATGAAAGAGTAATAACGGTAAGTGGTTCAGGTATTAAAGAACCTAAAAATATTTTAGTTAAAATTGGTACACCTGTCGGAGATATTTTAAATTTCTGCGGTGGAATTAAAGATAATCATGTAGAAATTGTTTGTGGTGGTCCTATGACAGGTAAATCTGTTTTTGATATGGACTCTCCAATTACAAAAACTACCTCAGGAATATTAGTATTTACTGAAGAAGAAGTAAAACCAAATATTGAAAGTCCTTGTATCAGATGTTCAAGGTGTGTTGATCACTGTCCGGCTAATATTAACCCGACAGATATTAATCATGCTATTTTAAAGGGAAATATTGATTTATGTATTGAGCTTCATGCAGATCAATGTATGGAATGCGGTATATGCTCTTTTATTTGTCCTGCAAAAAGGCATTTGACTGCATCTGTTAAATTAGCTAAACGTGAAATAAGGGCTAATGCAAAGAAGTAGGAGGTAGAAAATGGAAAAAAATACAATGAAAAATGAGCTGACTAATGAAAATGCTGCACATTATGTGTCTTTAGCGCCTCATATCAGATCTAATGATACAGTAACAAAGATTATGTTAGATGTAATCATTGCACTTATTCCGGCTATGATTGCCTCAGTTTATTTCTTTGGTCAAAGATCATTACTTTTAATTGCAGCTTGTGTAATTTCTGCAGTTGCTACTGAATATATTACTCAAAAAGCTCTCAAGAAAACTATACGAATAGGAGATTTATCTGCTGTTGTAACTGGAATTTTAATCGCACTAAATTTGCCTGTGTCTTTTCCTATATGGATGGCAATTTTTGGTTCTGTGTTTGCGATTCTTGTAGTTAAAGAGTGTTTTGGAGGAATTGGTTTTAATTTTATGAACCCTGCTTTAGCAGCAAGACTTATACTCATGGCATCATGGGCTAAAGAAATGACAGATTATGTAGCACCTGAATTTGCAAGACAAGGTATTCTTACTGGAGCTACTGTAGATGGAATGGCTTATGCTACTCCATTAGCGCATTTGAGTGCTGGAACTTATGAGAATTTACCAGCTATTTCTGATATGTTTATTGGAAATATTGGTGGAGTTTTAGGTGAAACTTCTGCACTTGCACTTATTATAGGTTTTATTTATTTGGTAGCAAGAAAAGTTATTTCATGGGAAGTTCCTGTTATTTATGTTGTTGTAACTGCTATATTTTTACCAATACTTGGGGTTCCTTTTGAATATGTTCCTCATGAATTATTAGCTGGTGGGTTGATGCTTGGAGCAATTTTTATGGCTACTGATTATTCAACTAATCCAATTAATAGAAAAGGTAGAATAATATTTGCAATTGGTTGCGGAATTTTGACTGCTTTAATCAGAGTTAAGGCTTCACTACCTGAAGGGGTATCTTATGCTATTTGTTTAATGAACTTAGCTACACCGCTTATTGATAAATTGACAAAAACTGAAGCTTATGGGGAGGCGAAATAGATGAAAGAACCTGTAAAATTTGGTATTATACTTCTTGTTTTCTGTGCTGTTTCTGCTGGGCTTTTAGCTTATGTTAATAGTTTTACAGCTCCTGTGATTGCAGAAGCTGAATTTCAAAAAGCTGTAGATTCTTATGGAGAAATTTTTGGTGAGGCAGCTGACGGATTTGAAGAATTAGATGAAAGTGAATTTGCTAATATTAAAGAAAAATATCCAAATATAGAAAAGATATTTGTAGCTAAAAAAGGCGAGGATATTGTTGGATATGGTATAAATGTAGAATCAAATGGTTTTGGTGGTGCTATGACAAATGCTCTTGGGTTTTTAATCGAGGGCGAAAAGATTGCTGGTTTTAGAAATATTTCAAACCAAGAAACTAGTGGTTATGGTACTAGAATAACTACTGATGAGTATTATCCATCATATGAAGGTAAATCTGCTGCAGGAGATTTAGAAATATCTAAAGATCCTCAAGCTGATAATGAAGTAATGTGGCTAACTTCTGCTACAGTTTCTTCAAAAGGAGTTCTTGAAGGTGCTAATGAAGCAGTTGCAGTTTTCCAAGAACTTATAAATGAATAGGGGGTAAGATTATGAAATTAAGTAAAGTTTTTACAGACGGTGCTTTCAAGAACAATCCCGTATTCATACAACTTATTGGGCTTTGTTCTGTACTTGCCATTACAAATAATATTACGAATTCTTTAGCTATGGGAATGGCTGTAACATTTGTTATGATGATGAGTAATGGTGTAGTGTCTATACTTAGAAATGTTATTCCAGATAAAATTAGAATTCCATGTTTTATTGTTGTTATTGCAACTTTTGTAACAGTAGTACAAATGATACTTCAAGCTTATTCACCGACTATTTACAACGCTTTAGGAATATTTTTACCATTAATAGTTGTAAACTGTGCAATTTTAGGAGAAGCTGAAGGTTTTGCTTATAAAAATAAACTTGTACCATCTCTTGTTGATGGAATTGGTGCAGGTATTGGATATACAATTGCAGTTCTTTCAATGGGATTTTTTAGAGAATTATTAGGCTATGGTACATTATTTGACAAACAAATTTTACCAGAAGCTTTTCCAGGTATCGGATTAATGGGTGCACCAGCAGGGGCATTTATTTTACTTGGATTTTTAATAGCAGGTTATAGACGTATTTTAAGTAGGAGGGCAGACTGATGTTACAAAGTATTTTTACAATTTTAGTATCTACAATACTTGTTAATAACTATATTTTTGCTCAATTCTTGGGTATCTGTCCGTTTTTAGGAGTTTCATCAAAAACTGATACAGCGATGGGTATGGGAGTTGCGGTAACTTTTGTTGTAGTTCTTGCATCTGCTATCACTTGGTTAATTCAAACTTTTGTGTTAGACAAGTTTGGTCTTGGATATTTACAAACAATTGCATTTATCCTTGTAATAGCATCACTTGTTCAATTTGTAGAGATGTTTATTAAAAAGTCATCTCCTTCATTATATCAAGCAATGGGTGTTTATTTGCCACTTATTACAACTAACTGTATGGTACTTGGTGTTACAGTATTGAATGTTCAAAATGGATATAATTTAGTAGAAACTATATTTAGCGGCTTTGGAGCTTCTGTTGGTTTCACACTAGCACTTGTTTTGATAGCTGCTTTAAGAGAAAAGCTAGCTCTAGCTGATGTACCTAAAGCACTTCAAGGTGTTCCTATTGCACTTGTCAGTGCCGGTCTTATGGCTATTGCTTTTTCCGGCTTTGGTGGATTGGTATAGGAGGTAAATATGGATTTAAATACAGTACTTACTCCCATTTTATTTTTGGGAATTGTAGGTGCATTCTTTGGAGTTGTCCTTTCAATTGCATCTAAAGTATTTGCAGTTGAAGTTGATCCAAAAGTTATAGAAGTTAGAAATGCACTTCCTGGAGCGAATTGTGGTGCCTGTGGATATCCTGGTTGTGATGGACTTGCTGAAGCAATTGTTGCAGGAAATGCCCCAACAAATGCTTGCCTTATAGGTGGAGCAGACTGTGCCGAAAAAGTGAGTGCAGTTATGGGAGTTAACGCTGCAAATGTTGAGAGAAAAGTTGCTACAGTTATTTGTCAAGGAGATTGCGATAAAGCTAAAAATAAATATGATTACAAAGATCTTAAAGATTGTAGATTGATTGCAGATTTTCAACAAGGTTCAAAAGCATGTAGCTACGGATGCTGTGGCGGAGGAACTTGTGTATCTGTGTGCGAATTTGATGCAATTCATATGGTCAATGGTGTAGCAGTCGTGGATAAAGAAAAATGCGTTTCTTGTATGAAATGTATAAATATATGTCCAAAGAAAATCATTGAACTTGTTCCATATAAAGCAAAGACTGTTGTCAAATGTGAATCATATGACCCTGGTAAAGTTGTAAGAACTAATTGTGATGTTGGATGTATAGCTTGTGGATTATGCGAAAGAAATTGTCCAAAAGATGCAGTTCATGTTGAAAATAACCTAGCCAGAATTGATTATGACAAATGTATAAACTGTGGAATTTGTGTTTCAAAATGTCCTACTGGTGCTATTTTCTGTGAATATCCTGAGAGGGTAGAAAAAATGAAAGAAAGAGAAAAAGCCAAGAAGGAAAAAGAAAAACAAGAAAAAATCAAAGCAGCTCAATTAAAAAAAGCACAAGAAAAAGCTTAATTTAAGATTAGGACTGTATCGTGGTTATGATACAGTCTTTTTTTATAAAAACTTGTAAACAAGCTTAGAATTTCATTTGATAATTAATTTTATATAATTGTCAATTTATAAATAATTAAACAAATTTAGTTGATAGATATCTTAAAATTTACGAAAGATTACTAGTATTTTGATTTTATTTTGTTAAGTATAAGTAATAGAGTTAGATTATAAATTGTAGGAATTAATTCGAAATTATGTATAGCATATAATGTATTAGTATCGGTTATAAAAGTATTTAAGAATAGATTTTAGTATAATGAAGAAATAGGAGGGGAAAATGAAAAAAATTTTAATATTAGCAATAATATTGATAGCTTTAAATACTTCTTGCTCACAAGAAGCGACGGTGGAACCTATTGAAGTACAAAATGATATACAGACAGTTGTAGACAAAACTCTTGAACAGTCAAACTCCAAGGGTGAAAGATTTTTTAAGGTTAATAATTTAAAAAAAGATGAGAGTATAAAAATTAATTTAGTGAAATATGAAGGTACAAAAAAATCTATCATTCTAGATGGATTACCTAAAAAAATGGATACATTTTATATTAAAATAGATGGAGATAAATTTTCATATGTAGAAATTAAAGATATTAACAAGGGTTTAGTTGGAGATTATTCTACTTATAAAACAGAAGATGATTTTTTGACAGCTGATAATAAAGTCTCTGTCTATGACTGGTTAGATGAGAAGGTGAATTTGGATAAAAAAGTAGTACTTTTCCAATGTGATATATCAAACAGTGATAAAGTTATTTTTAATAATTATGATAATTCATCAAGTGATAAGAATGAAGATAATACTCGTGACGAAGAAAATATTAAAAATCAATTTGGTTATGCAGTAGTCATTTCAAAAGTAAAAGATGATACGAAAGATAAATAGGAGGAAGAATGTTAGACAAAATAACTGATATTATTTTATATCTTTTATTAGCAGTTGTAATAATATATTTTACCAAAGATATAATATCTGCAATATTTATCGCTATTGGTGCATTTGTAGCTATAAGACTTGGCAAAAAATTATTTAGAAATTTATAATAAAATAAAAACACCCTTCTTATATAATCTCAATTGGGATATTTTGTGAGTTCTTTATATTTCATGAGTTTTCACACAAGACTATATTAAGAAGGGTATTTTATTAATTAAAATATTTTAATTCCAGAAACAAACTTATGTGTAACATGTCTTGCTTCTGACATATATATTGTTCTTTCTAATCGTTGATTTAGATTTAAATTCTCATGTTTGTAATCAGAATCATCAATTACTATAGCATCAAATTCAAATCCTTTGTCAAATGAACCAACTTTTCCAAAGAATTCTCCTCCACCTAGAGTTGCTAGATAGAAGGCTTCTTCTATTGTCAAAGGCTTACATGTATCATCTACTAACCTCCAATACATTTTTGATACTTGTATGGCATCTGATATTTGTTTAAATAGAGAAAGATGTATTCCGCCAGCAATATCACTACCTAGACCGATTTTTTGTCCTTCTGATAGATATTTCCTTATGGGTGCTATACCTGATGCTAAATTCAAATTAGAGTTAGGACAATGGGCAATAAATACTCCGCGATTTTTTAGTAGCTTACGTTCTATTTCATCTGACCATACGCAGTGTGCCATAATAGTATTAGAATTTTCACCAAATAAATGATATTTATCATATGAGTCACCATAACATCTTGTATCAGGGCATAGTTGTTTGACCCAAGCTATTTCACCTTTATTTTCTGATAGATGTGATTGAACTGGTAAGGTATATTTTTTTTGAATTTTACTCAGTCTAATCATTAGATCATCAGTACATGATGGAGTAAATCTAGGAGTTAAAATTGGAAAAGTCCTTTGATATCTATCTTTTATTTTTTCTAACCATTCAACTGTTCTTAATTCACTTTCTTCAGAACTTTCTTCTTGTAATGTTTCAATTCCATTTCTATCCATATTTACTTTACCAACATAAGTGATTAATCCTGATTTTTCAAGTAAATCCATCAATAAAACGGTTGAACTTACATGTAATGTTGAAAATATAGAAGCTCTAGTAGTAGCACTAAACTTTAAATCATTTACGAATTTTTCATAAGATTTTTGTGAATATTTTAGATTGGAGTATTTATATTCTTCTGGAAAAGTATAAGTATTTAACCAATCTAGGAGTTCTAAATCCATACCTAATCCCCTAAAAGTATATTGAGGTGCGTGTACATGTAGGTCAATCAAACCCGGAGTTATTAATTTATTAGAAAAATCATAAACTTCTAAATTATTATATTCTTCTGGAATTTGTTTAAAAATTCCCATGGAAATTCCATCTTTACAGATTAGATAACTGTCCTTAACAGTAATTAGTTCATTTGAATTTTTACTATAACAGATATCACCTTTAATGATGAAACTTTTTTTCATATTATCACCTTTAACCTAGTGTTATTAATACATATCTAAGTGCAAAAACTATTGCAACTATTGCTGTAAGTGGTTTAATCTCGTCAAATTTACCAGTGAAGATTTTTAAAATGCAATAACTTATTAAGCCCATTGCGATACCATTAGCGATTGAATAAGTAAAAGGCATAAAAGTTATAGTAATAAATGCTGGTATGGCATTAGTTATATCGCTAAAATCAACATCTTTAACATTTGAGAGCATTAGTACACCGACATAGACTAATGCAGGAGCAGTAGCAGCAGCGGGTATTATACTCACAAATGGAGCAAATACAATTGCGCCCATAAATAATAAAGCTGTTGTAAAAGCAGTAAGTCCAGTTCTTCCGCCCTCAGCAATTCCAGCACTAGACTCTACAAGAGTTGTCACAGTAGGGCTACCTACCATAGCTCCAGTTAGAGTGGATATAGCATCAGACATTAGAGCTTGACGCATATTAATTACTTCACCATTTTCATCAATCATATTGGCTTGTTTAGCTGCACCAAGAAGTGTTCCCAAGGAGTCAAACATATTTACCAGAGAAAAACTTATCACTAACATAAACACTGTGAAAATATTGTGCATTAAATTTTCTCCGGCAAATAAACCAGTGAAATCTAAATTTAGAAATGAAACTTCAAAAAAGTCATTAAATTTTGCTGCAAGATTTAAATTAAAAGTATCAAGCTTGGTAACTCCCAAAGGTATACCTATAATAGTTGCTGCAATTATTCCTATTAATATTGAGCCCTTTACTTTCTTGGCATTTAATACCCCAATTATCATAAGCCCAATTAATGCCACAGTTGCTGACATAATAAGTGAAATATCAAAATCAGGATTTTGCCACTGTGAAAAATCAATCATGCTCACTAAAGTGGCAGGATTGTCAACAACAATACTCGCACTTTTAAGTCCAATTATTGAAATAAATAGACCAATTCCTGGTGTCATTGCATCTTTTATACAAGCAGGAATAGCTCTAATGATGGCCTCCCTAAGTCCAATGGCTGTTATTAATATAAATAATGCCCCAGATAAAAATACTATAACTAAAGCTTCGCCATAAGAATATCCCATACCTAAAATAACAGTATAGGCAAAGAAAGCACTTAAGCCCATTCCTGGTGCTTGAGCAAAGGGAAGTTTAGCATAAAAAGCCACGAGCATAGTTCCTATGAATGCTCCTATACAAGTTGCGATAAATACACCATTTGATACTTGACTAGCATATGAAGTATCGCCCATGATTACGAAGGGATCAGAAACAGTTAGCGGTATGATAATTAAAATATAAGCAATGGTTATAAAAGTAGTGATACCCGCTAAAATCTCCGTTCTTATTGTTGTGTTATACTTTGAAAGCTCAAAGAAACGCTCAAAGAATCCCTGTTGTTTTTTGTTAACGTTTTTTTCTGTCATAATAGCCTCCTAAAATTATTGAAGATAACGCAATAAAAAAATACCTATGCTTCTAAAAATTTAATTACACAATGCAAAACTACAGAGATACAGGCATAACATTAGTGTAATATAAATTTATAGCTAGACTATAGGTAGCCAATAGAGACGCTCACCCATTATGTGAGCTTATATAAATTTAAATTTAGAAAACTTTTCTTATCAACGTTTTCCTCTGTTATGTAATATATTACCGAGTGAAAGTTGGTTTGTCAAATAAAATTTACAAATTGTTCTAAATTTTTTTAAAATTTTAATAAATATAAATTATTTTTTAGTTATAGAGATAAATTGCTACAGATGAATATATTATGAAAGATGAAAAATAATAAAGTTATAGGAAACAGTAAGACATTTTAATATTGATTTCAATAATTCTATTTTGAGGTAGTTAATAATATAACGAGCTTATATAAAAATATAACTGTGTTAGTTATAATATAAATAGTCATGAATTTTTCATTGTTAATTTTAAATATCAAAATTTAGTGTTCTAAAATCTGACAAATAAAAGACCTGCAGTTTAACTGCAGGCAATTTTGCTAATTTAGAAATATAAATCTATTTAAATATTAAATGAACCTATATAGTAGTAGTCTCCATCTTCTTTAATTTCAACTTCCCATTTATTGTTTATATTAATTGATTTCATCATTTCTTGTACATAAAATAAAACTACACCCATATCTACAAAGGATCTAGAGTCCTCAACAGTTTTAACCATAAATGCCTTTACTGTATGACCTTCGAGTACAAATCTCCAGGGTTGTAAATTTTTATGACTTGGGGCATATCTTACAGAAGAGAACACATCAAAAATTCCATAATTTTCTAATTCTTCTATAGAAATTGGTATACCTATATTGTCTTTAAAAATAATATCTTCTACTTTAAGTCTTGGAGAAGTTACTTCTGGATCAAATAGCTTTTTCTTTGCTCCATAGCCAAGTCCTATTAAGAAATCAATTCCTTCTCCGCCTTGACCAAAAATTGTTTTTTTGGTATCAGCATCTACTTGATCAACTGTTATCCAACAAGTATCAACGTGAAGGTCTACGATTTTAGTATTTAATTTTTCAAGATAAAATCCACCTTTTAATAAGTTAATAGCATTATTATCTTTTATTTCTAATGCTATATAATGGGGAGACTTTATCATAACTCCGTCATAGCCAGCTTTACCATCTAGACCATCTGAAATAATTTTACCATTTTCATAAAAAGTAAACTTAACATCGCTTTCACTTTCATCAATTTCCGCCATCAATAATTTTATATTTTCTAATATGTCTTTTGGAACTACATTTTCTGTAAAATTTCTAACTGACTTTCTCTTTTGTAAGAAATTTGTCATCAACATAGCGTTACCCCCTTTAAGTATCTATTATATAGATTATATCACAACTGAAGTATTTAAAAAAATAGATTTAAAATATCGTTTAAATAGTTTAAACTATATAGTGGAGGGATAGCTTGTTACTTACAGAAAATCAGTTAAAAGCAATTGAACATTTTGAAGGACCTGCAATAGTTTTAGCGGTTCCAGGTGCTGGAAAAACTACGATTTTACTTCATAGAACAAAGAGATTAATAGAAAGGGGAGTAGACCCAGCACAAATTCTTACAATTACCTTTTCAAAAGCCCAAGCGCTTGATATTAAGAATAGGTTTTCTGAACTTTGTCCAAAAGTTATTTCTCATTTTGCTACGATACATGCATTTTGTTATAGGATTGTGCGTGACTATGCAATGAAAAAGGGTAAAACTTATAATCTAATTGATTCTAATGTCGCTCAAAAATACGAAATTATGCGTTCTATTTATAGACAAGCAAACAATGCATATCCAACTGAAGAAGTTTTAGAGACTGCTTTTATGGAAATTGGGTATTGCAAAAATGCTATGCTTAGACCGACTTCTTATGCTAAGAATAAAAACTGTGAAACTTCAAATTTTGTCAAAGTGTTTAATTTATATGAAGACTATAAAAATCAACATAATTTAATAGACTTTGATGATATGATTATAAAGGCCTATTATATTTTAAAAAGTGACATAGCTTTATGTAATAAATATAGAAATATGTTTAAATTTATACAGCTAGATGAAGGCCAAGATACAAGTCATAGTCAATTTTTGGTGTTGAAATTATTGTCAAAGCCAAATGACAATTTTTTAGTTGTGGCAGATGATGATCAGTCTATATACGGTTTTAGAGGTGCTAATCCTCATGAGTTGTTAAATTTACAAAAAGAGTATAAAAATATTAAGACTTTATTTATGGAAAATAATTTTAGATCTTCTAAAAATATCGTAAATACCTCTAATATTTTTATAGATCAAAATAAAGATAGGTATAAAAAAAATATTATCACAGACAATTCTTTTAATGAACCTGTTAGTATAATTAAAGTAAAAGAACCAAAAAATCAGTATGAATTTATTAAAAAGGAAATAGAGAACTATGATGGCGATGTAGCTGTTTTATACAGAAACAATTTATCTAGCATAGGACTTGTCGAGTATTTTGAAAGAAATAATATAAAATTTAATATTAAAGATAAGAAAACTAAGTTTTTTTCTCATTTTATCACAAGAGATATGATAGATATTTTAAATTTTTCTCGTGATCTTTCAAACATTGAGCTTTATGAAAAATTCTATTATAAATTGATAGGTTATATTTCCAGAAAACATATAGACTATTTAAAAAAACATCCAGGTAAAAATATATTTAATGTCTTAAAAGAATATCCTTATTTACCTGATTATTATCATAAAAATATTAACAAATTAAATTCCTGTTTTAAACGGGTATCAAGATCAAATGTATATGATGCAATAAACTTTATAGATAAAGAAATGGGATACGGAAATTATTTAAAGGAAAATTCCAAGAGATTTCGAGAAACTATAGAATCTCTCAATGAATATTTATACTATTTAAAATTAATTGCTAAAAATTCAGCTTCAATTGAATTATTTTTAGGAAGACTAAAAGAACTTGAATATATTTTGAAAAAACCTAAAGAAAGTGATGTAAAAGTTACATTTTCTACTATTCATTCTTCTAAAGGGTTAGAATTTTCTAAAGTGTTTGTGATAGACTTATATGAGGGTACCCTTCCTTCAAATACTAGTCTCGATTTGCTTGGCGAAGATGAATCATTATTTGAAGAAGAACGAAGAATATTTTATGTAGCTATGACAAGAGCTAAGAAAGAGCTTTTTTTAGTGTATTCGCATTATAGAAATGGAATTAAGAATGATATGTCATCATTCTTAAAAGATTTGGAAACATTGGCAGGTGATGATTAATGATAAATATTGAGGAAGAAATTAACGAAATTGTTATATCAGGTAGTAGCCGAAGAGCAAATAATCTTTTTGAAGAATATCACCCAGTGGATATTGGTCAAGTAATTGAAGATTTAGACGAAGATGATTTAAAAGATTTTATAAATCTTTTATTATTTCAAAATGTTGCGCTTCTTCTAGAATCATCTGAAGACGAAGTCATTGTAAAAATTACCAGTTTTTTCACAAATGGGGAATTAATACAAATATTTACTCATATGGAAACTTCTCTTGTAGCCGATTTATTGGGACTTTTGTCTACTTTTCGTAGAAAAGAAATTTTATCCACTATGAAAAAATCTGATTCGAATGTATTAAAAATGATTCTCTCATTTGATGAAGAATCAGCAGGTGGAATAATGACGACAAATTTCATATCTCTTAGAGAAACATTGACCGTAGAAGAGGCGATAGCAAAAATTAGGACTATTTCTCCTGAAACAGAGATTATAGAAGAAATTTTTGTCACAGATAATTTGCACAGATTAAAAGGTTATGTAACCATTAGAGATTTACTTGTGTCTGCCAGTAAGACTCAGCTAATTGATATTGCTGAAGAAATAGATTTCTATGTAAGGGGTTCAGATGATCAAGAGGAAGCGGCAAATTTATTTAGTAAGTACGAATTAGATGTTTTGCCTGTAGTTAATGCAAATATGGCAATACTTGGCGTAATAACTTCTGAAGATATCATTTCAGTAATAGATCAAGAGTATAGTGAAGATATTTTACAGATGCATGGTGTTAATGCAGATGAAGAATATGACTCATCGATATTACAATCTTTTAAGAGTAGAGTACCTTGGTTAGTTGTAAATTTGGCCACTGCTTTTTTAGCTTCTTCTGTAGTTAAAGGCTTTGAGAGTACAATTTCGCAAGTGGTAGTTTTATCTGCAGCAATGCCAGTGGTTACTGGTATGGGAGGTAATGCAGGCAGCCAAACCCTATCTATTATTTTGACATCTCTAGCGAGAGGGGAAATGAGTTTGAAAGAAGATTTTAAACTCATTATTAAAGAAATATTTTTAGGATTATCGGAAGGGGCTATAATTGGTATTATTGCTGGAGCAGTTTTTACAATATGGCATAAAAATATTTATTTAGGTATAATTTTATTTTTGGCTATGACTCTAAATATGATAATAGCGTGCTCCATGGGTTTTTTTATCCCTTTATTTCTCGACAAATTGAAAGTGGATCCTGCAGTTGCATCTTCTATATTTTTGACTACATTTACTGATGTATGTGGATTTTTCATATTTTTAGGTCTGGCCACAATGTTTCTTCCATTACTCTTGTAAAATGGTTATAGTTTGAAATTAAAAAGTAATTAATATCAAATTACACAAATAAATTTTACAATTTTAGAATTTTATAAGTTATTAGTATTATAATTTGATTGAAAGATAATTTAAATTTGTAAAATTCAAATAGATTAAGAAAATTTTAAATATAAAAAACCGAACTTGGACTATCTGTGAAAGTTCGGTTTTTTATATATTTTATTGTCAACAAATAACAAATTAAAAATTAGTAATTAAAATTATTTTTAGTCATTTTTATTTTTTAAACTATTTAATTCCTGTGGAGAGGAAATTACGACTGAACCTTCAGAGTTTAGAAGGGGAGTGAGGGAATTTCCATAACTACTATAAATTTCTAGATAATTTACTCCAGTTTCAATATCTACAATTATTTTAATATTTTCAAAACCTAGGCTATATTTATTAGCAACAATGAATCTTTTATATTTTTCTTTACCAAACATTTTAAACCTCCAATACTTTTTCGTATGCAAATCTCTCATCAGTACCATTTATATATACAATACCGCAATATGTGTAACCTAATTTTTGGATTAAACTTTGCATACTCTTGTTATTTCTATGAGTATCTATTCGAACAGAAAAAATATTATTCTTACGTGCATAATCTTCGCATAACTCAAGAATATTTCTACCATAACCTTTTTTTCTATATTTTTTTCCTGTAGCTACACGATGGATTGCTATATAAGCATCATCTGTTAGCCACTGTCCATTCATATTATTTTCATAATCAAAGTCAGATTTTTTTATTGTAACTGTACCTACTATATCTAGATTATCTTCAAGTATAAATAGTTCTTGATTTTGCAATAGAGAAGAAAAATTATTTAAATTTGGCATTTTTTTGCCCTGCCATTGGTCAATATCTTCAGATTTTAATTTTTCTGAACCATCTTTATAAAATTGTAAAATTAAATTTTTATCTTTGAGTTTAGCTAATTTTAGTTCCATATTTCCTCCAAAGTAAAGGGGATTTGTTTATCGATTTTTAAACCAAATCTATTGACATAAGAATTGAAGCACAAGATGTTTACACCGTTTTTATAAGCATCAATTAACCCATTTGAAAAATCTATATCATTCATGAAATTAGGTGTAAAAAGACTAACGTCTTCTAACTGAATTACAAAAATTATATAAGCCTTAATATCTGTTTTTAAATTGGAAAGACCACGTACATGCTTTAGACCTCTTTTAGTTGGGGCGTCGGGGAAAGAGCATAGCCCATCTTTTTCTAAAGTGACACCTTTTACTTCTATCATAGCTTTTGTATCTTTGCCTTCCACATAAAAATCGAAACGTGAATCTTTGTATTTAAATTCTGGTTTGATTAAATTTATATCAAAGCCTAAATCAATTATACTCTCATGTAGTGCTTCGCCAACAATTTTATTTGGAGCAGAAGAGTCAATATTTATCAATTTATCATTTTTATAAATAGAAGTGAGAGTGTAATCAGTTTTACGATTTTTATCCTTGTTGTAAGTTAAAAAACATGTAGCTCCTTTAATGAATATTTCTTTACAACGACCTGTATTTGGAATATATACTGTCAAAATTTTTGAACCTTTTTTACATTTTGCTATAAAACGATTTTCTCGATATAGAAAAGTTGCTTTGATTGAATTATTATAAAACATAAAACCTCCTTAAAAAAGAGCAAAAAAAAACTGCTTTAAAAGCAGTTATGGTGCCCAGAGCCGGAATCGAACCAGCGACACGAGGATTTTCAGTCCTCTGCTCTACCGACTGAGCTATCTGGGCGGAAGATGGTGGGCCTTCGGGGACTTGAACCCAGGACCTACCGGTTATGAGCCGGGCGCTCTAACCAACTGAGCTAAAGGCCCTCACCATACAATTTTATTGGCGGAGAAAGAGGGATTTGAACCCTCGCGACCCTTAATGGGACCTACTCCCTTAGCAGGGGAGCCTCTTCAGCCACTTGAGTATTTCTCCACTACTAATCAGTTGTGTCTTAAGCAACTTACTTAAACTATTCTACAGTAATGAATTATATTTGTCAACTCTTTTTTACAAGAAATATTAAAAGTTTACAAAAAACGAAATACTTTTTAAACCGACATATATTATCTCATAATTTAGAATAAAAGTGAAGAGCAAACATAAAAATTTTTTAAAATTAAGAGAAAAATATAATTAATATATGAATATCCGCATATTCAAGTAAATATTTGCTATAATGAATGAAATTGTTGCTTGTTAGTGATAAATATTTTGTATAAATACATTTTATATTTCTTAATTGACTTTGAGAATAGTGGTGTTATAATTTATACATGAACGAGTGAACAAACAAAAAAAGGAGTGACATCATGATCAGCTATGAATTTATTATGCGTAACTTGGGTTGTGCAAATTGTGCTGAAAAAATTAGAGCTAAATTAGATTCTATGGACAACATAGAAGATGTAAAATTTAATATAAATACACAAAAGCTTTCTCTTAAATCTGATATTAAAGACGAAGAAAGACTTATGAAAATTATACAAGAAGTCGCAGATTCTATAGAAGATGGAGTCAAAGTTGAAGAAAATTATGAATTTAATGATGAAGAAGATGATGATAAACCTTCTATAATTAAATTCATTTTAGTTTTTTGTAGTCTTATTTTTCTTCATTTTTTAAATTTAGATGATAAAGTAGAATTTGTAATATATATTTTGCTTTTTGTAGTAGTTGGCAGAGAAGTTATTTTATCAGCAGTTAAGGGTTTAAAAAGGAAAGATTTTCTAGATGAAGAATTTTTGATGACCGTCGCATCAGTTGCCGCAATTGTCGCTGGAGAATATGCAGAAGCTGTTGCAGTAATGTTATTTTATAGTGTTGGCGAATATATACAAGATAAAGCTGTGGATAATTCACGTAAATCTATAAAAGAGACATTGAAATTGAAACCTGATTTTGCCAATGTGTTTAGAAATGAAGAATTGATAAAAATAGATCCTGTTGATGTAAATGTAGGAGATAAAATTTTAATTAGACCTGGTGAAAAAGTTCCACTCGATGGAATTATTACAAAAGGGATATCTGATGTTGATACATCGAATATTTCTGGTGAATTTGCCCCTGTAAGTTTAGGTTTAGGAGATAGAATTGTTGCAGGATATATAAATCTAGAGAATTCTTTAGAAGTTAAAGTTGAAAAGGAATATAGAGAAGGTACAATTGCTAAAATCATTGATTTAGTTGAAAATGCTTCATCTAATAAAGCTGAAATTGAAAAATTTATAACAAGATTTGCAAGAGTATATACTCCAATTGTTTTATCGCTTGCTTCTATTTTATTTGTTCTTTTGAAATTTTTCGTGGGTTATGGTTTTAAAGAAAGCCTGTATAGGTCGGCTATATTTTTAGTGATTTCATGCCCATGTGCTTTAGTTCTTTCTGTTCCATTAACAATGTTCGCAGGTATTGGTTCTCTGTCTAAAAAGTCAATTTTTGTGAAAGGTGGCAATTCTGTTGAAGCTCTTACAGATATAGATGCAATTGCATTTGACAAGACTGGAACCATCACAAAAGGTAAACTCACTGTAGATGATATTTTAGAATTAAACGCGAATAAAGAGGAAATTTTAGAAATTGCTGCTATAGGTGAAAAATATTCAACTCATCCTATTGCCAAGGCCATACTAGATAAAAAGGATATCAAACAAAATCCTGAAAATCTAAAAAATATTAGTGGTAAAGGCTTAGAATTTCTACACAATCGTAAAAAGTATTTTGTAGGAAATTCGAAGATTATTGATGATAATAATATAAAAAGAAATTTAAGTATAGAAAATCCTAATAAAATTGAAGTATTTGTTGCAGATGAAGAAAAATTATTAGGTATAATTTTTCTTTCTGATACTATAAAAGAAGATGCTAAAGAAAGTATTGATTTCTTTAAAAAATTAAATATTAAAACTTATATTTTATCCGGCGATAAAGACAGCATTGCAAAAGAAATTGCATCACAAATTGGAGTGGATAATGCAAGAGGATCTTTATTGCCTGAAGATAAATTAAATGAAATAAATGAATTGATGAAAGATAACAAACTTGCATATGTTGGAGATGGTACTAATGATGCTCCAGCTTTAGCAAGTGCATATCTGGGAATAGGAATGAGTTCGGGAACAGATATCGCTATAGAGTCTTCTGATATTATTTTATTTAATAATGATATTTCTTCAATAGTAGAAGCTATAAAAATTTCAAAAAGAGTAAAAAACATAGCTTATCAAAATATATTTATTGCTTTATTTTTAAAAGTTGTTGTTCTTATCTTAGGTGCGCTAGGAAATGTATCTATGCCCCTTGCTGTCTTTGCCGATGTAGGAGTGGCACTTATATGTATCTTAAATTCTCTTAGAGTTTTTAAGTCAGAATAAAACATAGTAAAATGCTATGAATTATTTATTAATAGTAATAGATAATTAATTTTAAAAATAATTTCTATTTAAAAATATTATTTAATAAACACTATTAATATTGATATTTAGCGATTATTTTTATTAGTTGTAAAAAATAATAAAAAAATATTAAAAAATTTAAGATTAATAGATTGAAAAATAATAATAATTGTGTTACTATAATTTCAGAACTTATGAAATAAGTTTCATAAGAAATTGGTATAAAGAATTTATGGAGGTAATATTATGGCATATGTAATTAATGATTCTTGCATCGCTTGTGGTGCATGTCAACCAGAATGTCCAGTTGATTGTATAAGTGACGGAGATATCTATGTAATTGATCAAGATCAATGCATCGATTGTGGATCATGTGCAGCTGTTTGTCCAGTTGGAGCACCAAATCCAGAAGATTAATTTTATAGTTAATTTTAATTAAAGGGCGAGTCTTTTGACTCGTCTTTTTTTTGTAAAATTTTTGTCAATTATTATTTTTCTAGTATACTTTGAACTATATTTTTCAGAAAGTGATATAATATGAAGACAAGGAAATTTAATCTGAAATTATTTTATTTTTTAAATTCTGAAGGGAGAAAAAATAAATATGCTCATTCATATGGGTTTAGATATAGGTTCAACAACAGTAAAGCTTGTTATCCTAGATGATAAATTAAACATCTTATACTCAACTTATAGACGTCACTTTTCTGATGTGCGTAAAACTGTAAAAGATATTATTGATGAAGTCTATGAAGATTTCAAATATGAAACAGTGACAGTTGCTGTCACAGGTAGTGGTGGTTTATCAGTACACGAATTACTTGATATAGATTTTGTTCAAGAAGTAATTGCAGGCAAAGAAGCAATTTCTAATTTTATCCCAAAAACTGATGTTGCAATAGAACTAGGTGGGGAAGATTCTAAAATTACTTACTTGAAAGGCTCAGTAGAACAAAGAATGAATAGTATTTGTGCTGGTGGAACTGGTGCATTTATAGACCAAATGGCATCTCTTTTACAAACAGATGCTGCTGGTTTAAATAAATTGGCAGAAAGTTATGAGAAATTATATCCTATAGCTTCACGTTGTGGGGTTTTTGCAAAGACAGACATACAAGCATTAATTAATCAAGGTGCGAGCAAATCAGATATTGCAGTTTCTGTTTTTCAATCTGTAGTAAATCAAACAATATCTAACCTTGCTTGTGGAAGACCAATTAGAGGGAATGTGGCTTTTTTAGGAGGTCCTCTTCATTTTCTTCCAATGCTAAAAGAGAGATTTATAAAAACTCTAAATTTGAAAGAAGAAGAGATAATTTCGCCGGAAAATTCACAAATTTTTGTAGCTATTGGTGCTGCAATTTCTAGTTTTAACTTTAAACCAATTTCTTTTGTAGAATTATTTAATAGGGTAAATAACTCACAAGAAATTATTATAGCTGAGAATGATATCATGCCCCCGCTTTTTAAAAATGATAAAGATGCATTGGAATTTGAGAAAAATCATAAAACCAAAAACCTTAAAAAGATTGATATTTCAAAGTATATTGGGCCTATGTATTTAGGTATTGATTCAGGTTCGACAACGTCAAAATTAGTGGTAATAACTCCAGATAATGAGCTCTTATATAGTTTTTACGGATCTAATAAGGGCAACCCTTTAGATATTGCGATTGAACAAATAAAAAAAATATATGAAATTAAACATGATAAAGCTTATTTTGCCGGAGCGGGTACTACTGGATATGGAGAAGAATTTTTAAAATCTGCTTTAAATTTAGATTTAGGTGAAGTTGAGACTATTGCACACTTTACCGCAGCTAAAAGTTTTGATCCTCAGGTAGATTTTATTTTAGATATTGGCGGTCAAGACATGAAGTCCATGAAGATAAGAGATGGAGTTATCGAGTCAATATTATTAAATGAAGCTTGCTCAGCAGGTTGTGGTTCATTTTTAGAGACTTTTGCTCATTCTGTTAATATGAGTGCGGAAGAGTTTGCTAATGAAGCAACTAAATCTAGAACACCAGTTGATTTAGGCTCTAGATGTACTGTTTTTATGAATTCAAATGTAAAACAAGCTCAAAAAGAGGGAGCTTCGGTAGCTGATATTTCTGCTGGGCTTGCTTACTCTGTAATAAGAAATGCACTTCAAAAGGTAATTAAGGTTAGAGATCCTAAAGAATTAGGTACACATATTGTAGTTCAAGGAGGCACTTTTTTATCAAATGCAGTGCTTCGTGCTTTTGAAAATTTAACTGGGGTTGTAGTTACGAGACCTGAAATAGCGGGACTCATGGGAGCTTTAGGTGTAGCGCTTATAGCTAAAGAAAAGTCTACTGGAAAATCATCTATCATAAGCTACGATGAATTAGATAAATTTGAATATAAAACTATTTCAACTAACTGTAGACAATGTACAAATAATTGTGCTTTGTCTGTAAATATTTTTCCTAATGGAAAAAGATACATTACAGGAAATAGATGCGAAAAAGGAGCAGGTCTTGTAAAGAAAAAAGAAGACCAGCTGCCTAATATGTATAGATATAAATATAAAAGAGTATTTGATTATGAGAGTTTAGAACCAAAAAGGGCAAACAGAGGTATTGTTGGAATACCTAGAGTTCTAAATATTTATGAAAATTATCCCTTTTGGCATACATTCTTTACAGAACTTGGGTTTTCTGTAGTTTTATCAGATAGATCTTCAAGAGAGATTTATGAAAAAGGAATTGAAACTATAACTAGTGAAACTGCCTGCTATCCAGCGAAAATAACTCATGGACATATAGAAAACTTGATTGAAAAAGGAATAAAATTTATCTTCTATCCTTCAGTATTCTATGAAGAAAAGCAATTTAAGAATGCTGACAATACTTTAAATTGTCCTGTAGTAGCTGGTTATTCAGAAGTAATAAAAAATAATGTCGATGATATTATTGAAGGAAATATTAAATTTATGAATCCTTTTATATCTTTTGATAATAGAAAAAAACTTGAAACTAGAATGACAAAAGTCTTCAGTAATATACCTGCTTATGAAATCAAAAGAGCCGTAAAGCGCGCGTATGCTGAGCAAGATAGATATAGGCTTGATGTATTAAATGAAGGCAGTAGAATACTTGAAGATATTGAGAAACGTGGTTTAAAAGCAATAGTACTATCAGGTAGGCCTTACCATATTGATCCTGAAATAAATCACGGTATACCTGAACTAATTACTACACTAGGACTTGCAGTAATATCAGAAGATGCAATAGCAAGAAATGTTGACATCGACTCTAGACTTAGAGTGCTTGACCAGTGGAACTATCACTCACGCTTATATAGAGCTGCAAAATTTGTGGGCGAACATGAAAATTTAGAATTAGTACAATTGAATTCATTTGGCTGTGGAATCGATGCTGTAACAACAGATCAAGTTCAACATATCTTAGAATCTTACAATAAAATTTACACAGTTTTAAAGATTGATGAAGTTTCAAATCTTGGTTCAGTAAAAATTAGATTGCGTTCACTAATAGAGGCTGCTGAAAAAAGAAAATTTGAAAAAATTTTAGCAGATGAAGATAGATTATTAGATGATAATCCCGTATTATTTACAGAAGAGATGCGAGCAACTCATACAATACTAATGCCACAAATGGCACCGCTCCACTTCAGTTTACTAGAACCAGTACTGCGAAATGAAGGAATAAATATAAAAGTTTTGCAAGACTCTGGGCATAAAGTAGTAAATGAAGGATTAAAATATGTTAATAACGATGCTTGTTATCCATCAATTTTTGTAGTAGGACAGTTTATAGATGCTCTAAAATCTGGGGAGTATGATACCGATCATGTAGCTTTATTAATGAGTCAAACTGGTGGTGCTTGCAGAGCATCAAATTATGTTGGGTTTATCAGAAAAGCTCTAAAAAATTCAGGGTACGGTCATGTTCCTGTAATTGGTTTATCATTCCAACAAATTGAATCGCATCCAGGTTTAGATATTTCCAAAAGACAAATAATAAGACTTGGAAGAAAATTAGTGCAAGGTTTATTATATGCTGATTTAATAATGAGACTTACACTCGCTACAAGGCCTTACGAAGTTATTAAAGGCTCTGCTAATTTATTAAGAGATAGATGGATAGAAATTACAACTGATAAGAATCTTGATTATAGCAAAAAGAGTTTTAAAGAAAATATAAATCAAATGATAAGAGAGTTCGAAAGACTAGAAATTACTAAAGAGAAAAAGCCTAAAGTAGGAATAGTTGGCGAAATTTTAGTCAAATATGATCCGGCTGCAAATAACTATGTAGCAGATCTACTAGAAAGAGAAGGGGCAGAAGCAGTAATACCAGATTTAACTGATTTTATGATGTACTCATTTAAAAATGCAAGTACAAAAGCTGAAAAATTGTCTAAGTCGTCTATAACAGCTTTAATTTGTGAACTGGGAATATTTTATATAGAATCCTATCGAAAATATGTGCGTGAAGCTCTCAATAAAACAAGATTTAATGCACCTGAAAAAATTGAAGAGATAATTGAATATGCCAAACAATATGTTGATTTAGGTAATCAGTATGGAGAGGGCTGGCTACTAACTGGAGAGATGATTGAATTAATAGAATCAGGCGTTGAAAATATAATTTGCGTTCAGCCATTTGGATGCTTGCCTAATCATATTACTGGTAAAGGAGTAATAAAAGCTATTAGAAATAATTACGAAAGAGCAAATATAATTCCACTTGATTACGATGCATCAGCTTCTGAAGTTAATCAGTTTAACAGAATTAAATTAATGCTTTCACAAGCACGTAAAAATATGGAAGATGGAGTAATAGGTTACGAGAAAAATTATTTGAAGAAAATATCTTCATCATCTAAAATATAAAGTGAAAATTTGATGTGAGTCTTTATTGTTTTGGATATAGAAAAGTTAAATTTAATTGAATTTTAAAAGTTTTATAATAATTCTTATAAAATATAAAATTTATAATCATACAAAAAAGTGGTCATCAAAAGGCCTCTTTTTTGTATGCTTAAATTTAATTTTATTTTAAAAATCATAATTCTAAACTAGGAATTTAATTGTGTTCATTTATTGCTTGGCTTTCCTGCTGTTTTAAAAAAGTTCTGGTATAGTTTTAAAGCTTCTTGGTTATTATCATTGACTATTAATTCTTCTGGATGCCATTGAACACCTAAGAAGAAAGTTTTGTCTGAGCGTGCTATAGCCTCGATTGTTCCGTCTGGTGCAGTAGCTAAAACTGATAGATTTTCTCCCAAATCTTTAATGGCTTGATGATGCCATGAGTTTATTTCAATCTCTCCAGAAGTTTCCATTACCTCACTTAAAATATTCCCTTCACTGATTGTAACTTCATGTTTTACATATACTTTTTTATTTGGATCTCTGTGCACAATTTCAGTAGGTCTTTGGCTAATGATATCCTGATATAGAGCACCCCCTGATAATATATTTGTAAGTTGCATACCACGACAAGTTCCTAGAGTTGGCTTATCTTTTACGAGACATGCTTTTATTAAGTAGATGTCCGATTCATCACGAGGTGGGTTTATATCCTCTAAATTTGGATTGGGTTCTTCACCATAAAGTTCTGGGTTTATATCGTCTCCGCCTGTAACTATAACAACATCAACTTTATCAATATTGTCAATGGCATCATCTTGTGATTTTAATTTAGGTAAAAAAACTGGATTTCCGCCAGCTTTCCTCACAGCATCAGCATACATTTGGGTATCCTCGTCAACTTTATCTTTTGAATTTTCATCAACAGTGTCTGTAGACCAAGATATACCAACTTGTACTTTATCTTCAGGATTATCTAGAAAATTACAAGAAGTTAGCGAAAATAATAATATAAGTATTAAAAAAATGCTAGAAAATAATTTATTAATTTTGCTCTTGTTCATAATTACCTCCATTATCAAAAAATAAATTCCTAGTTTATCTATTGATTATAGCAAAACATTTTATTTTTTTAAACAAGTCATATCTAAATATAAAATAATTACTAAACTTGTTAAAACAATATTCGTTAAAAAATAAATTAATTTTATAATTGTTAAAGGAAGTTAAAAATTAAAGTATTTGTTATAAAAAAGAGGTCTTAAATGAGGCCTCTTCTTGTTTTAAATTCTAATCTAGTTATGATAAGTATACTTGTAAATAGAGGTTGGATTAAGATATGCAGAAAGAAATTTTATTACAAATTGTGATTTTAAGTTCATTTTCGAAGATTATTTGATATGATTTATGCACACAAAAAAAGTAGGTAATACTACCTACTTTTTTAAAAATTTTTCATAGTCTGTCAAGTAAACCTTTAAGATTTGCATCTTCTAGCAAGTTATCGGTACTTTCTTGCTTTGCTTTTTCATCTTTATATACTTTAATGTCTTTTTGTGCTTTATAAGTTTCACCTTTTATTGCAGCGTTTAAAGAGTCTTTGGATTCTTCAATTTTCACTTGGAAATCAGTTAATTCTCTGATTAGCTTTTTAGCTGCATCTTCGTTTTCGTTAATTATAGAGTCTTTAAATATTGGCAAGATTTCTTTAGCTTTTTCGTTAGCTTTTATTGTATATTCATGAGCTTCTTTAAATTTATCTGGTACATTTAAATTTTTAACTTTATTTGATAAATCATCTATTTCTTTTTCTGCTCTGTTGTAAGCGTCTAATAATTCACTTTCATTTAAATTTGCTGCATTTTGGAAAAATGAACTTTTTAATTTAGAGATAGAAGCTGCTAAATCTTTTTGTAAAGAAGATAATTCATCAATGTATTTTTGTTCTTCATTATTAAGATTTAATTTTTGAGATTTGTCATTAATTATGACTTTAAAGTTATTTGCATCCCATTTGATATCTGCATTTAAATTTTCAGCAACGAAACGAAGAGGTACAAAAGTTCTATTTTCTTTTATTAATGGTGCAACGTCCATCAAGAGTAATTTATTGTCTACTAATGCTTTTTTATTATTTATAGTTAATTTTATACTAAATGTGTCTTCTGTTACTGTTACTATTCTTTTTTCTCCATTCCATTCAACTTTTTTACCAAGTGTTTCTGCAATAAAACGCAGTGGCACAAAGGTTCTGTTTTCTGAAATAAAAGGTGATACATCTGTTTTGACAATTTTGCCATTGTATTCTATAACAGGAGTTTTTGCTGCAAAAGTTATGCTTGTCATGCTAATTATTGTTATGCAAAATAATACTATTATTTTTGTAAGTCTTTTCTTCATATTTACCTCCATTATTTTTTAGAATTTGTTGTATTTTCTTCTTTTGAATCGAATATCATATCTCTTGGGTTTTTTGTGTCTGGATATTTTTCTTCGATATAAATTAGTGTGGAGTCCTTTTCGTCTTGAATTTCGATAAATGAGTTATCGTTTGTCGGGATTATTTCTCCGTTTTCTCCATCCTTATAGAATATAATATATTCTTGATTTGGACTTAAGTTTTTAGGTAGAGCAATATCAATTTTAGAAAGGTCGCCTTTGTAGTCTTTTAAAAAAGTTGAATTTACTCCTTCTGCTTTTGAAGTTTGTAGTCGAACTCTAGAGATATAATCTGAGTTTTTGACGAGTTCGTCAACTAATTCTTTGTCAAAACTAGAAGTCACTATTTCTTCATCTGTACTTTTTGATTTTGTTGTACTTTCAACATTATTATTTGCAGTGCTATTATCTAGTTGGGACTTATTCTTTGTGTTGTTTTTTCCACAGGCACTAAATGCCAAACTCATAGAAAGAGTTGTAATAATTAATATTTTTTTATTCATAACAACCTCCAATTTAAAATATTATATCATATATACTTTATTTGGAAAATTTAAACTATATTAATTTTAAATTGACAGTTACAATGATATAATTGAATGGAGAACTATGCCAAAAGATGTTATTATGATATTAAAAAAATTAAATAATGCGGGTTTTGAAGCCTATATTGTGGGTGGATGTGTTAGAGATAAACTTTTGGGTCAAAAACCTAATGATTATGATATTACTACATCTGCAACACCTCAACAGATAAAAGATGTTTTCTATGATTATGCTACTATTTCAATTGGTGAAAAATTTGGGACAATTGGAGTTGTACTGAATGAAGTGTTATATGAAATTACTACATTTAGAATTGATGGTAAATATTTGAATAATAGAAAACCAGAAAGTGTAACTTTTTCACATAATTTAGAAGATGATTTAGCTAGACGTGATTTTACTATTAATGCTATGGCTATGGATATTGACGGGAATATTTTCGATCCATTTTGTGGTAAACTAGACTTAGAAAATAAAATAATCAGATCTGTTGGTAATCCTTCAGATAGAATCTTAGAAGATGGACTTCGTATTATGCGTGCAATTAGATTTGCTGGCAGGTTAAATTTTTATATTGATGAAGATTTATTTGAAGCTATTTCTCTTCACAGAGATATTTTAAGAAATATTTCTGTTGAGAGGATTTTTGATGAATTTTTGAAGATGCTAACTTCAACAAATCCATCTACATATCTTTTACTAATGGAAGAGACTGGAGTTTTAGATATTATTTTTCCTGAGATTAAAAGAACTGTTGGTTTTGCTCAGATGTCTCCATTCCATGATAAGACTTTATTTGATCACATTTTATGTGTAGTTGATAATGTTCCTTGTGATATTTCGATAAGGCTTGCTGCGTTATTTCATGACGTGAGTAAAGTAGACACTCTAACTATTGGTAAAGATGGTAGAGGACATTTTTTTGGACATGAAGTTGAGGGAGCAGAGGTTGCAAAAAAAGTATTAAGAAAATATAAAGTCTCCAATAAAATTATTAAAAAAGTTGAAATTTTAATTTTAGACCACATGAAAGTTCATTCTAAGATGAGTGATAAGGCACTTCGTAGACAGATTAAAAGAGTAGGCAAAGATAATATTTTGGATTTATATTCTCTTTTGATAGCTGATTGTAAGTGCACTCGTGCTGATAGAGATACTTCATTTATTGAAAATAGAAGAGATAGGGTATTAAATTTATTAAATGAAAAAGAGATGAAAAGCGACAAATTTTTAAATATTGATGGTAATGATATAATTGCTTTAGGCTATCAAGAGGGCAAACAGATTGGGGATATTTTAAGACAATTAGAAAATATTGTTTTGGATAATCCAAAATTAAATAACAAAAAATATTTAATTGATTATATAAAAGAAAATTATAAAATAGGTGATTAAATTGGGTAAATTATTTGGAACAGATGGTGTTAGGGGCATTGCTAATCAAAAGCTTACTCCAAAATTATGTTTTGATATTGGAAGAGCTGCTGGTTTTGTTCTGACAAAAAACCAAAAAGGAAAAGTACTTGTTGGTAGAGATACGAGATTATCTGGAGATTTAGTTGAATCTTCTTTAGTTGCAGGGCTATTAAGTATAGGACTTGATGTTGATATTGCGGGGGTCATACCAACTCCCGGAGTTGCATATCTAACAAGGACTGGAGAGTATTTATGTGGTGTATCTATCTCTGCATCTCACAATCCTTTTGAACATAATGGAATTAAATTCTTTTCTAGAGATGGTTTAAAACTTGATGATTCAATTGAAGATGAAATTGAGGACAAAATTCTTGAAGGGACAAAGATATACAAAGAAATTATTGGCGCAGAGATAGGAACTATAACTAGGTCAAATGAATTTGTAGAAAAATATAAAGATTATTTAAAGAATTTAATTGATGAGAGGTTTGATGATTTCAATATTTCTCTAGATATTGGAAATGGAGCTCTATCAAATATAGCCGTAGAAGTTTTAGAAAGTTACGGTGCAAATATCCATGTAATAAATGATAAACCTAATGGTAAAAATATCAATGATAAATGCGGCTCTACAAATCCTGATTTAATTCAAAAAGAGGTTATCAAAAATAAATCGGATATAGGGATGAGTTTTGACGGTGATGCTGATAGGATAATAGCTGTGGATGAAAAGGGGCAAATAGTAGATGGTGATCATATACTTGCAATTGCAGCAACTTTTTTGAAAAAACAATCAAAACTAAAAAACAATGCAGTTGTAGGTACTATCATGTCTAATCTTGGATTAAAAAAATATCTTGAATCTATCGGAGTAGATTTTATACCTACTAAAGTTGGTGATAGATATATATTAGAAGAAATGTTAAATTCTGATTATGTAATTGGAGCGGAGCAGTCTGGTCATGTTATTTTCTTAGATTATAATACTACTGGAGATGGACTTGCAACAGGTATTCATTTACTTGAAATAATGAAGAAGGAAGCTAAAAATTTAAGTGATTTAAATGCTCTTGTTACTAACTATCCACAGGTACTTATGAATGCAAAAGTTCGTGATGATTTAAAAAATAAATATATGGAGTTTCCTATTATAATGGAAAAAATAAAAAGTGTTGAAGAAAAATATAATGGGAATGGACGTGTTGTCATAAGACCTTCTGGCACAGAATCTCTTGTCAGAGTAATGATAGAAGGTGAAGATATAGAGGTCTTGGAAAAAGATGCTCTGGATTTAGTACAACTGATAGAAAATAAATTAAATTAGGAGTTTTCGATGTATAAAATTATTAGTGACACAAGTTGTGATTTAAAAAAAGATGAAATAAAAGAATTAAATATTGACTATGTTCCATTCAAAATACAAGTGGATAATGTTGAATATATAGACGATAATAATCTTGAATTGGATAATTTTTTGAATATAATGGAACAAACTACCGAACCTATTAAGACATCATGCCCATCACCTTATGATTATCTTAGTGTAATTGAAGAGAATTTAGATAAAGAAATCTTTATTGTGACTATTTCATCTAAGTTATCTGGATCTTATAATTCGGCTAAAGTTGCTGAAAATGAAGCCAAAGAAAAATATAAAGATTTAAAGATTACTGTTATTGATTCAAAATCGGCAAGTGCAGGCCAAACAATGATAGTTTTAAAACTTTTAAAACTATTAGAGAACAATGATTTTAAATCTGCCGAAGAAAAAATTACTAATATTGTAGATAATTCTTGCACTATGTTTGTTTTAGAGAGTATGCATAATTTAATAAAAAATGGGAGAATAAAGAAGACAGCTGGGCTTATTGCCAATGTTTTAAATATTAAACCCGTTATGATGTCTAATGATGGCGAGATTGAATTGTTTGAGATAAACAGAGGTATAAAAAAATCTTTAGATAAAATGGCAAATGCAATTGGTGAAATTAGTAAAAAGACTAAGTTTGACTTAATCACCATTTCTTATACAAAAAATAAAGAACGTGCCGATAAATTAAAAGATAAGATAGATGAACTCTATGAAGTGGACCAAATTCATATAAGACATACAAATGGACTTTCTTCTGGATATGCCGATATAGGAGGTATTGTAATAGGTTTTTGAGGTGAATTATGACTAAATATGATGATAAATTTAAGTTTGATGAACTTATTGAAAAAGCAATAAGAGAGGAGAATTTTAAACAATTAAATGAATTTATTGAAGATATTGGTGAAGGAATAGGTTCGGCGGTTGATATTACAAGAAAATCCTTCGATCGTTTTATGAATAAGAAGAACACTGATATACCATATTCTATTCAAAATGACGACAGGATTATTAACCAAAAACCTAAAACCATAAAAAGAGTGAAAAATTGGGATAGATCTTTAAAATTCTCAATCGCCTTTCACACTGTGTTTCTTTTATCTATATTAATAGATATTTTCGATGGTGCTGGGTTTTTTGTTGATTTACCTCTCGTTATTTTTTGGATAATCCCAGCTTTTATATTATCGGCTTATGGATTGTATAGAAATAAAAAATCAAAAGAACAAATAATAAGATTTAGAAAATATACAAGAGAAATTGGTAATAACACCGTAATACCAGTTTCTGATTTAGCAGTAGCAACAGCCAAACCTGTAGATTTTACTATTAAAGACTTGTTAGATCTTATTAACAAAGACTTTTTCAGACAAGCTAGAATAGTTGAAAATGGAAACTTATTTATTTTAGATTCCAAAACTTATAAACTATATAAAGAAGAAGTATTAAATAGTGAATTAAAAGATATAGATGAAAAACAATTAGAAAAGAATAAAGATGATACAAGAGTATTATTAAATAAAGCACGAGTTCATATAACAGAACTTACAAAATTGTCTGAAGAAATAAGTGAACCTATGAAATCTAAAATTATTGAACTACTAAAAACAATAACTAAGATTTTTAGCATTGTAAAAGAGAATCCAACTACTTCTGATAATTTAGAAAAAGCAATAGAGTACTATTTGCCGATAACTGTAAAAATATCGGACAACTATAAAGAGATGAATGAAAGACCAACAGAGTCAGTAAAATCATCACTTGCTGAAATTGAAAATACTATGGATACAATTTTAGTAGCTTTTGATAAAATTTTAGACAATTTGTATGCAGATAAAATGCTTGATTTATCTAGTGATATTAGTGTGTTAAAAACAATGCTTAAACAAGAAGGACTTCTTGATGAAGATGACTTTAAAATAGGGAGGTAAATTAAATGGACAGGGAAATAAAGCTAACTTTAGATGGGGCAGATAGCAGTATAGATGCTGAGGAAAAAATAGAATCAAAATTACAACAAAAAGATATAGAAAAAGTTCAATTAACTCCAGAAGAACAAAAACAAGTTGATGAATTTGCCAACTCCATAGATATAACGAATTCTAATGTAGTTTTACAATATGGAGTTGGAGCACAAAGAAAACTTTCTAACTTTTCAGAAAGAACTCTTGAAACAGTAAGATCTAAAGACTTAGGAGAAGTTGGAGAGTTACTTTCAGGAGTAGTTAATGAACTGAAAAATTTTGATATTGATGAAGACGACAATAAAATTGTAGGCTTTTTCAAAAAACAGATGAACAACATGACATCCATTAAGACGAAATATGACTCTGCTCAAAAAAATGTAGACAATATAATAAAAGCATTAGAAAATCATCAAGTTACGCTTATGAAAGATATAGCGATGCTTGACCAAATGTATGAATTAAATGAATCATATTACAAGGAACTTAGCATGTATATCTTGGCAGGCAGAAAAAAACTTGAAGAAGCAAGAACCGTTGAATTACCAAAACTACAATCAGAAGCATCAAGTACAAATCTACCTGTAGATGCACAAAGAGCTAACGATTATGTAAATTTGATAAATAGATTTGAGAAAAAATTACATGATTTAGATTTAACTAGAATGATTTCTATTCAAATGGCACCTCAAATTCGTATGGTTCAATCATCGAACACAGTTATGGTAGAAAAAATTCAATCAACTATTGTAAATACTATTCCTCTTTGGAAATCACAAATGGTAATAGCACTAGGAGCTAATCATTCAAAAGAAGCTGCCAGAACTACTAAAGAGGTAACAGACTTAACAAATAAATTGCTCCGCAAAAATGCCGATACTTTAAAACAAACAACAATAGACACAGCCAGACTTTCTGAAAGAGGCATAGTGGATGTAGATACAATAAAACATACAAATGAACAACTAATCTCTGCCTTAAATGAAGTTAGACAAATTCAAATAGAAGGGCACAAGAAACGCGAAGAAGCAGGAGTTCAACTAATGCAAATAGAAGAAAATTTAAAAAATTCTTTAAGAGAAATTGCAAATAAATAGTTATAAATTATAGATATATTACACATTGATATATTTAGATTGAAATATATGAAAATCAAAGAAATTATTTTTAACTAAATAAAATTTTCAAAAATTTAAAACTCAATCAGTAGACAGATATTTATATGATGCCTATCTTTATATTATCAATAAATATTAAAAATCATATAGTTTAACTTGTATAATTTAATATAAAGTAAAAATAAAATAGAGATAATCCTATAGTGATATTTATAGGATTATCTCATTTTTATGAGCTTTATTTTAATTATTTTATATAATTATGGGTTTGATTTCTGTTCAATAATAATCTTATATCAAAAAACTTTAGTATCAAACTAATTTATTTTTTGAAAGCTAAAGTCATATCGCCATCTTTAATAAGTTCATGTTTTCTCATCACGATATAAATGATATAAGATAAAATAGCAGGCAAGATTATATGCATTAAAATTATTATTGGTAGTAGTTTTTTAAAGGGGACATCGGGCATAGCATTGAAAGTTGATATTTGTCCAACAAGTCCACTTGTTCCCATACCAGAGCCTAGAGGAGTGTTTTCTAGCTTGAATACAATTGTTGCAACGGGACCAAGTATTGCGGATGCCACGGTAGGAGGAACGAGAATAAGTGGATTTTTGATGATGTTAGGCATCTGTAACATACTAGTACCTAACCCTTGAGCAGCCAAACCTTCCATTCCATTGTCTCTAAAAGAGATAACAGCAAATCCAATCATTTGACAACAACAACCAATAGTAGCAGCTCCACCAGCTAGAGAAGATAAAGACAACATCATGCACAAAGCAGCAGATGATATCGGAAGAGTCAGAACAATACCAACTATAACAGAAACAATTACACCCATTATAAATGGTGCTTTATCTGTAGCATTCATAATTATGTCGCCCAGAAAGTTCATAAAAGACTGTATGTAGGGACTGACAAATGTTGCCATAAAAACTCCAGTCAAAACTGTGATTGTCGGTGTTATAATGATATCTATTTTGGTTTTACCACTTACTAATTTTCCAAATTCTATTGCAAAAATAGTTGCGATATATACTCCCATTGGGCCACCTAGTTCATTTCCAGCTATGCCCACAACTGTAGAAGAAAATACTACTAGGCTGGGTGCACCGAGTGCAAAAGCTATGGCGACGGCAATTGCAGGACCTGTTGCTTTTTGGGCTAGAGGCCAAAGAATTTCGTTTAAAAAATCTATATTAAAACTATTTCCAATAGTATTTAAAATAGTTCCAACTAGAAGTGTTGCGAACAAACCATAAGCCATAGCTCCTAAGGCATCAACGAAATATAATTTCGATTTACTTTTAATTTTTTGTTTTAAATTTTCTGTCACTTGAAATCTCCTTTTTAAATAATATGATAAATAAATTCAACACTTTATATTTTATCTTATTTAAGTGGTAATACAACATTCTATTATAAAAAATTATAAAGAAAGTGAAAAAGACAAATATAAATAGAATTGATTAATATTATACATGAATTCATTAAAAAATTAACAATATTTTTTCAATTATAATGATTTGCCAATTAAAAATAATATTGATGAATAGATTACAAAACTATCTTTTGTCTATTATATATGTTTATTCTAGTTTGGTATGGCTAGATTAATAGATAAATTTAAATGAATTTAATATATAAAAGAGTAGTGTTAACATAATGGGAAATCATTATTTATTTTTTAATGTGTATTGGTATACATAAGAAATTATTATTTTGGGAAAGGTGTTTTTATTTTTTTTATTGGGTATAATAAAAAGGAAAGAAATGTTATAAAAAAATCTATGAAAATTACTGAAAAACGAATATGTCTGCAATTATGAAATTAGTATTAAAAATTAAAAAAACTTTGACACTTTTGAAAGGTTATTGTATACTATAATCATTGTATACCGAAAAGGTATTGATTATTTTCATGTTTTTTTTATTGAAAACATTCACAAGTATTTATTTTAAGAGGAGGCAATTATGTCAAGCATGTACAAAACAACTGAGGAACATGAAGAACTTCGTAAAGCTATCAGAGCTTTTGCAGAAGCAGAAATCAAACCATTATCTTTTGGTTTGGACCAAAACAATGAATTTCCAGAAGAAATCATCAAACAAATAGGTGAACACGGATGGATGGGACTACCGTATTCAGAAGAAGAAGGTGGAGCAGGAAAAGACGTTATCTCTTATGCAATTGCTGTTGAAGAGCTTTCAAGAGTAGATGCGGGTGTAGGAGTTGTACTTTCTGCACATACTTCATTAGGCTCATATCCAATTCAAGCTTTTGGAACTAAAGAACAAAAAGAAAAATATTTAAAGCCACTTGCACAAGGTAAAAAACTTGGTGCCTTTGGTCTTACTGAACCAAATGCTGGTTCTGATGCTGGTGGTACAGAAACAACTGCTGTACTTGAGGGTGACTATTATATTTTAAATGGTAATAAAATATTTATTACTAACGCACCTGCTGCTGATGTATATATAGTTTATGCAGTCACTACTCCAGGAATTGGTACTCATGGAATTTCGGCATTCATTGTTGAAAAGGGATGGGAAGGCTTTACATTTGGAGATCACTATGACAAATTAGGTATCAGATCCTCAACTACAGCTGAACTTCAATTTAATAATGTAAAAGTTCCTAAAGAAAATCTACTTGGTAAAGAAGGCCAAGGATTTAGAATTGCGATGCAAACACTTGATGGCGGTAGAATCGGAATAGCATCTCAAGCTCTAGGAATTGCTCAAGGAGCATACGAAGAAGCTCTTGCTTATGCTAAAGAAAGAATTCAATTTGGAAGACCGATTGCTCAACAACAAGCTGTAGCATTTAAAATAGCTGATATGGCTACTAAAATTAGAGCTGCAAGACTTATGGTTTACTCAGCCGCTGAAATGAAACAAAATCATGAAAACTATTCAATGGAAGCTGCGATGTGTAAAACTGTTGCATCTGAAGTTGCAATGTGGGTTGTTAATGAAGCACTTCAAATCCATGGTGGTAATGGATACCTTAAAGGAATGGCTGTTGAAAGATTCTTTAGAGATGCAAAAATTACTACTATCTATGAAGGAACTTCTGAAATTCAAAGAGTTGTTGTTGCAAGTAATTTAATTGGTAAAGCACCCAAAAAAAAGGGAAAAGCAGCAATAATAGATAAAAAAGCAGGTCCCATTACTGGTGACAGAAAAAGAGAAATAATCAAAGCCGATACTGCACAAGAAGCGGTAGATATACTTGTTCAAAATTTAAAGAAAGATGGATATGATTTTTCAGTAGGAATTCCAATGGATACTCCTGTATATGAAGCTGAAAGAGTAGTTTCTGTGGGGAATGCTATTGGATCAGAAGAAAATATGGATATTGCAAGAGACCTTGCTCATGCTGCTGGTGCCGCACTTGGTGGTTCTAGACCTGTAGCTGAAACTCTTAAATTAATTCCTCTTGAAAGATATGTTGGTATGTCTGGACAAAAATTCAATGGTAACTTATATATTGCTTGTGGTATTTCTGGAGCAGTCCAACACCTAAAAGGAATCAAGAATGCTTCAACAATTGTTGCTATTAATAAGAATGCAGGAGCACCAATTTTCAAAAATTGTGATTATGGAATAGTTGGAGATATATTTGAAATAATGCCTCTACTAGCAGAATCACTAGGTACTGGAGAAAAAGAACCTGCTCCTCCAATGAAAAAAGTTAGAAGATCTAAACCAAGAAAACTAGCTCCTAATTATAAAGTTATGGTTTGTCCTGGTTGCGGTTATGAATATGACCCTAATGTAGGTGACCCTGAAGGCGAAATCGATCCTGGTACAGATTTTGATAGATTACCAGATGATTGGACTTGCCCAGAATGTCAAGAAGAAAAACAAAACTTTATTCCTGAAGAATATCCTGAAGATAGAAAATAATTGGGAGGTAGCAAATGTATAATATAAGACAAGTAGCAGAAGATTTATATTTTGTAGGTGGAAATGATAAAAGACTAGAACTTTTTGAAAATATGTTTCCTATTCCAGATGGAGTATCCTACAATTCATATCTTCTTTTAGATGAAAAGACAGTAGTAGTAGATTCAGTTGACTGGTCAATTACTAGAGATTATATAAGAAAAATTGAAATTTTACTTGATGGAAGAGATCTTGATTACATGCTAATTCATCATATGGAACCAGACCACTGTGGAGCTATTGAAGAAGTATGTATAAGATGGCCTAATGTTCATATTATTGCAAGTGAACAAGGATTCCAATTTATGAGACAAATGGGATATAATATTCCAGAAGATCAAACTATAATCGTAGAAGAAGGCGACACTATGAATTTTGGTAAACATACTTTTGCCTTCTTAGAAGCACCAATGGTTCACTGGCCAGAAGTGTTAATGTCTTTAGACACAACTAATGGAGTATTATTCTCAGCGGATGGTTTTGGTTCATTTAAATCATTAGATGGTAAACTATTTGCAGATGAGGTCGATTGGGAAAGAGATTGGCTTGATGAGGCTAGAAGATATTTAACAAATATAGTTGGAAAGTACGGTCCATTTATTCAAGATGTACTAAAAAAGGCTGATCCACTTCTACCACAAATAAAATATATTGCACCACTTCATGGTCTTGTATGGAGAGAAAATTTAGAATATTTCATCGATAAATATGACAAATGGTCAAAATATGAGCCTGAAGAAGAAGGTGTGTTAATTGTTTATGCATCAATGTATGGAAATACAGCAAATGCAGCTCAAGAATTGGCAAACAATCTTGTTATGAAGGGTGTTAAAAAAGTAGAAGTTTATGATGTATCAAAGACTGATATTTCAGTATTGATTTCAAAATCTTTCCAATATTCTCACATTGTTTTAGCATCTGTAACTTATAATCTTGGAATTTATCCTAAGATGAAAAATTACCTTATGGACTTAGCAGCTCTAAATGTTCAAAATAGAACAGTAGCTATTATCGAAAATGGTACTTGGGCTTGTACTGTAGGGGACAAAATGGAAGAATTCATTGATGAAAACCTAAAATTATTTGATGTATTAAATGAAAGAGTTACAATTAACACTGCATTAACAGAAGCTAACAAAAATGATATGGAATCTCTAGAAGATGCTATTGTTGAATCAATGAAAAAAATTAGAGAAGTTAAAGAAAAATTTGAAGACTAATTGATTAGATATATTTAAAAGTAAAAATTGGAGCCTTTCTGACTAGTAGGAAAGAGAGGTTCCAATTTTTTATTTATTAGAAGCTTACCCTTAATAAATATTAGTATAATTTGCATTCAATATTTATTTGTTTAATTTCCAGACTTGTTAATATTACAATTTAAATGAGTGTTGCTTTCAAGACATAATAATAAAAAAATTTTACAATTAAATCTCATTTTCACTAAAAAAGCACTCATGTCGAGTGCTTTTTTAAATATATATATTAAACATTAAGATAATAAACAATAATTATTCAATATCTAAATCTTTAACAGCATTTTCTATTAATGCATCATCAACTAGATAAGGGATAGTTATATGTCCATATTCATTTTCATTGTTAAATTCTTTAACTACTTCGATAGAGTGTTCATTTCTAGCCCAGTTACGTCTAGCTACACCACTCATAACGTCCCATGTTAAAGAAAGTTTGATAATCTCATCAACCATTTCAGAACCGTCAAGAACAAGTCCAAAACCACCGTTAATTGATTTACCAATACCAACTCCACCACCATTGTGTAGAGCAACAAGTGACATACCTCTTGCACAGTTACCAGCAAAACATTGAGTAGCCATATCTGCCATTACATTTGAACCATCTTTAATATTAGATGTTTCTCTAAATGGAGAGTCTGTACCAGAAACGTCATGGTGGTCACGACCCATCATAACAGGACCAATTTTTCCTTCTCTAACAAGTTCGTTAAATTTAAGAGCAATATCTACTCTACCTTTAGCATCTTGGTAAAGAATTCTAGCTTGAGTACCAACAACTAATTGGTTCTTTTCAGCATCTCTAATCCAGTTATAGTTATCAAGGTCTTGATATCTTCTGTCTTTATCAATACATTCCATAGCAGCTTTATCAGTAGCTATAAGATCTTCGTGTTTACCACTTAGACAAACCCATCTGAAAGGTCCATATCCATAGTCGAATAGAAGAGGTCCCATAATGTCTTCAACATATGAAGGCCAAATAAAGCCATCTTTGTCGTCATTACCATTTTTAGAAACTTCTTTTACTCCAGAGTCATAGATAGCTTTCAAGAAAGAGTTACCATAGTCAAAGAAGTAAGTTCCTTTTTCAGTAAGTTTTTTGATAACTTCAAAATGTCTCTTAAGAGTCATATCTGCAAGTTCATGGAATTTTCTCTTATCAGTTCTTAAAAGGTCTGTTCTTTCTTCAAAAGTAATTCCTACTGGACAATATCCACCGTCATAAACATTGTGGCAAGAAGTTTGGTCAGAAAGCAAATCAATGTGAATGTTTTCTTTTTCCATGTATTCAAGTAAGTCAACGATGTTACCGTGGAAAGCAATAGAAAGAGCAACTTCTTTTTCTTGAGCTTCTTTAGCTAATTCACAAGCTTCTTCTGGAGATTCAGCAAGTTTTTGAATCCAGCCTTGTTCAAGTCTAGTTTCAATTCTTGAGATATCAACTTCAGCTATTATAGAAACTGCTCCAGCAATATCCCCAGCTTTACCTTGAGCTCCACTCATTCCGCCAAGGCCTGAAGAAACAAATAATTTACCAGCTAGGTTATCTTCGTTTCCAAGACCTAATTTAAGTCTACCAGCATTTAAGATAGTGTTGTATGTTCCGTGAACAATTCCTTGAGGTCCAATATACATCCAACCACCAGCAGTCATTTGTCCGTAGTTAGCTACGCCCATTTCTTCTGCGATTTCCCAATCGTCTAGGTTATCATATTCTCCAACCATAAGACCATTAGTAATAATAACTCTTGGAGAATTCTTTCTTGATTTGAATAGTCCAAGTGGGTGACCAGATTCCATAACCAAAGTTTCATCATCTTCCATAACTTCTAGATATTGCATAATTAAATTATATTGCATCCAGTCATGGCAAACAGAACCAGTTTCACCGTAAGTTACAAGTTCGTAAGGGTAAAGAGCAACATCAAAATCGAGGTTATTGTCAATCATTACTTGGAAAGCTTTTCCAGCTAGACAATTTCCTTTATATTCGTCAATTGGTTTACCATAAATTCTTCCTTCTGGTCTAAATCTATAGCCATAGATTCTACCTCTTGTTGTAAGTTCTTCTAAGAACTCAGGAATTAACTCTTCATGATATTCTTCAGGAATATATCTAAGAGCATTTCTTAAAGCGATTTTAGTTTGATCTTTAGATAATCTAAACCCTCTATCAGGTGCCCTTCTTATTCCTGGTTCAAAAGATTTCTTTTCTGGTAAGTTGTCGATTCTTACTTTCATAATCTTTTGAACTTCTGCGTTATGATTATTTATCACTTTTATCAACCTCCATGTCTTACATTATAATCTAATTTTATAATTATGTAAACTAGATTTCTATAAATTAAGTTCGAATTGATAGATTAATATATATATTTACTAATAAACTTGAAAAAATAATATTATTTGAGATAATGTTTACATAAAAATCTACATTGACCTACAAATTTCGTTATGTCAAAATGGATTAGTAAATAATAATTTTATGGGTAAACTATATAGGGAGGTTATTTATGAAAGCGGATAAAATATTAATTAATCTAAAACAAATTTTTTCACCTAATGATTTAGGTAGACCACTTAGAGGTGAAGAAATGAATGAAGCGAATATCATAGAAAATGGTTATATCGCTATTGCTGATGGAAAGATATTAGAAGTTGGAGAAGGCAACAATTGGGAAAATCTAAAGGACAATAATACTGAAATTGTTGATTTAACTGGCAAGGTAGCAACTCCAGGTTTAATTGATGCTCATACACATTTAGTTTATGGCGGGAGCAGAGAAAATGAATTCGCAATGAAACTAAATGGTATGGAGTATCTTGAAATACTTGAAGCAGGAGGAGGCATTCTTTCAACTTTAAAGGCAACTGATGAAGCTACTTTTGATGAGTTATATGACAAGACTGAAAAGCTACTTGAACACATGCTAGTTCATGGGGTAACAGCAGTAGAGGCGAAATCTGGTTATGGAATAACTTTAGAGACTGAACTTAAAGAACTTGAAGTTCTCAAAAAATTAAATGAAGAATTTCCTTCTGAACTAATCACTACTTTTATGGCAGCTCATGTTATAGCAGACAAATATAAAGATAATCCCGATGAATATGTAGATATTGTAATAGATATGATGCCAGAAGTAGCTAAAAAAAATTTAGCAGAATTTTGCGATGTTTTTTGTGAAAAAGGCGTATTTACAGCAGAACAATCAAAGAAAATCTTAGAGGCTGCTAAAAAACATGGCTTTAAGACTAGAATCCACTCTGATGAAATCGAAAATATTGGTGGAGTTAAAGTAGCTGCTGATGTAAATGCAGTATCTGCAGAACATCTTATGGTAGTTGATGATGAAGAAATCGAAATGATGGCAGAAGCTAATGTAATAGGAAACTTGCTTCCTGGAACTACTTTTTCTCTAATGAAAGACACATACGCTCCAGCTAGACGTATGCTTGAAAAGGGAATGGCTATTACACTATGTACAGATTCAAACCCCGGATCATGTCCTACAGCAAACTTGCAATTTATCATGCAACTAGGTTGTCTACAAATGAAGTTAACTCCAATAGAAGTATACAATGCTGTAACTATAAATGCAGCCTATTCTGTAGATAGAGCTAAAACTATTGGTTCATTTGACAAAGGTAAAAGAGCTAATATAGCTATTTTTGATGCAGAAAATATAGATTATACACTGTATTTCTTCGCAACAAATTTAATAAAACAAGTTTACATTGATGGAAAACTTGTTGTTGAAGATAGACAATTAGTAAAATAATTAAATTATTGGCTGACCTTGATTTTGGGGTCAGCCTTTTATATTTTTATTAATGAAAACTTTATCCTAATATTTTACAATTTTTATGTCAATTTTAGAATAAATTATTGTAATATTATGATAAAAATAAATTATTTATATTTAACTTATATTAAAATGAAATTCAAAATTATTTTTCTATACATTATAAAAGAAATGTATGTATGAAAATAGTAATTGAGTGAATTAATAAACATTAGTACATTGAGATTATTGAATTACACGATAATATATTAGCGATAAAACTTGTTAATATATTGTGCTTTTTATTGTAATTAGAAGATGATTTCGATTAAATGATTGACTTTTTGTTATATTTGGACTAAAATTTATGTAGAAAACATTTTCAGTAATACATAATTCTTTGTAAAATTGTATTACAGGCGTATTAATAGACAATATTGCCTAAATGACACTATTGAGGAGGTATTTTTATGAAAAACGAAGGTCAAAAAACCGTTAGACTGCCTAGTATGTTTGAAGCACTACTACCTATTTTAATTATGGTTGCTCTAATGGTATATGTTTTCAAGTTTAGTGACGAAGCTTATAACGCTGCTCATATGCCACTAATAGTTGGTACGAGTGTTACTGTAGCCATTGGTATTTTATGTGGTCACAGTTTTGATGAAATGATGGAAGGTATAGTTGAAAGAATTACTGCTACTCTTGATGCAATTCTAATTCTACTTACAGTAGGTCTTTTAGTATCATCTTTCATGATTTCAGGTTCTATACCAGCGTTAATTTATTATGGACTTCAATTTTTATCACCACAAACGTTTCTTCCTATTGGATGTATTCTTTGTGCTGTAGTTGGAGCTGCTTGTGGTTCTTCATGGACTGCTACGGCAACTGTAGGGATTGCATTTATGACAATCGGACAAGGACTTGGCATGAGTCCAGCCCTTACAGCAGGTATGGTAATATCTGGAGCATATGTTGGAGATAAATTCTCTCCACTATCTGATACTACTAACTTAGCTGCTGGTATTTCTGGTACTGGTTTATTTGATCACGTAGCTGCAATGGTATCCACAACTGGTCCAACTTTCTTAATAGCAATTATTCTTTACGCTATTTTAGGAATGAATATATCAGGTGCTGGTTATGATGCTTCTATAGCTGATGGTATTAGAGAAGCAATAGCTGCTAACTTTAATGTCAATCCATTGGTTCTTTTACCTATAGTTTTAATAGTTTTAATAATGGTATTTAGAATACCTGGACTTTTAGGTGTATTGGCATCAGTACTTGTTGGTATCATTTTTGCACAAATATTCCAAGAAACACGTTCACTTGCTGATATTTTCTCTATATTACACTATGGTCCTGAAATTGAAACAGGAAATGAGTTTTTAGATAAAGCTTTAGCTAAAGGCGGTATGGATAACCAAATGTGGACTATCAACTTGATTTTACTTGCTGTTTCATTTGGTGGAGCACTTGAAAAATGTGGTATTGTTGAAAGACTATTTGGTGAACTTAAAAATAAAATTAATTCTGTATCAGGTTTGTTATTAACTACAATGCTTACATCAATATTCTGTGATGCTGCAATGTGTGACCAATTCTTAGGAATTGGTGTTCCTGCACCATTATATGAAGATAAATTTGATGAACTTGGACTTGCAAGAAATATGATGTCTAGAACACTTGAAGATGCAGGTACACTTTGGGCAGTAATGTTTCCATGGACAGCATGTGGTGCTTACCAACACGCAACACTTGGTGTCAATCCATTCTTATTCTTCCCATTCGCATTTGTTAACTTGCTAAATCCAATCTATGCATATATAACGGCAGCATTAGGTAGAAATATTTTCTGGGCTGATGGATCTTATACAAACTTATTCGGTAAGACTACTATGAAAAAACAAGCAAAAGCTCCAGAAGAAGCTAGAGAAATTGCTATGGCAGCACTTGAAAAAAGACGTGCCGAAGGCAAAGCTCCTAGAGTTGAAGCTTAATTAAGATTAAAATTTAGAAAGAAGTGATTAAATGGCAGAAATAAGTTTGCCTTGGGAAAATGATAGTGAAGTAATTGAATATGAATATGTTAATCCTAGGAAGAGCTTTTCCGAAAAGTATGCCTATGTAATCACTTTTGCTTTAATAGGTTTAGGTATTTTTACAAAGTATAAACTGACTTTGTTTTTAGCTCTATTGTTGTTGCTGTCTCTTATTACTAAAAGATATGTGGCAGCAACCTCTAAAGGGCTTGAGATGTTTACTGATATGAAAATATCAAAAACGCATACTATTTGGGATTGGTCAGAAATTGATGCAATAACTTATGAAAAGAAACACGAGCAACCTGGGCTCATACTATTATATTTTACTAAAGGTGATATTACCAAAAGATTTTTCTTCAAAGATAAGGATAAAGAAGAAGTCTTTGATTTAGCTCATAAATATAATAGAAAAATAAAGGTTTATAATGCACATGACTACAAGAATAGTCTAAAAGATTCATATAAAAATATTAAAAAATTAAAGAAAAAATAGTGCATTAATTAAAAATAAATAAAGATATTAATGATACAATTAATATAGAAACATAAAATATAAAGTACGGTATTTTTTAAAGTGCATTTTTACAAAAAATTTAAGAATACTTTGTTACTTTATATTTTTTGGGTATAATGTAGTTAGTGATTTAAATGAAAGGAATGAAATAATCATGGAAAAAGTTGTATTAACAGGTAATAATCTAGATCTTGAACAATTAGTAGCAGTAGCCAGAGGTCATGTTCAAGCTGAAATTGATGAAAAGGCTATCGCTGATGTAAACAAATCTAGACAATATGTTGAAGAAATTGTTGAAGAAGAAAGAGTTGTTTATGGTATCAACACTGGATTTGGTTCTCTATCAAGAGTTTCAATTTCTAAGGAAGACTCCACACAACTTCAAGAAAACATTATCAGAACTCATGCATCTGGATTCGGTGACCCTCTTCCAGAAGATGAAGTTAGAGCCATAATGCTTATTAGAATTAATTCACTTTTAAAAGGTGTTTCTGGAATTAGACTTTCCACAATTGAACTATTATTAGATATGCTAAACAAAAATGTAGTTCCATTTATTCCAGAAAAAGGTTCTTTAGGAGCATCAGGAGATTTAGCTCCACTAGCTCATATGGTTCTTCCTATGCTTGGTCTTGGTAAAGCTTATTATGATGGTGAGCTTTTACAAGGAAAAGAGGCTATGCAAAAAGCTGGACTTGAACCTATTGATTTAGCTGCAAAAGAAGGACTTGCATTAATCAATGGTACAACAGTATTAACTGCCACAGGTGCATTAGCTCTTTATGATTCTATTAATCTATCAAAACTTGCAGATATTGCTGGTGCAATGACAGTTGAATCCGCAAGAGGAATTATAGATGCATTCTGGGAAGAACTTCATACAATTAGACCACATGAAGGTTCTCTTGAAACTGCTAAAAATTTAAGAAATTTATTAGAAGGCTCAACTTATGTAACTCATACAGCTGAACTTAGAGTTCAAGATGCTTATACTTTAAGATGTATGCCACAAGTTCACGGTGCAAGTAAAGATACTATTGAATATGTTAAGAAAAAAGTAGAAATTGAATTAAACTCAGCTACAGATAACCCTATTATCACTCATGATGGTATGGTAATTTCTGGTGGAAACTTCCATGGAGAATTAATGGCTCAACCATTTGATTTCTTGGCGATTGCTACTTCTGAACTTGGAAATATTTCTGAAAGAAGAATAGAAAGACTTGTAAATACAACTCTTTCTGGTATGCCATCATTCTTAGTTAAACACCCTGGACTTAACTCAGGTTTCATGATTACTCAATATGCAGCAGCAGCTTTAGCATCAGAAAACAAAACACTTTCTCATCCAGCAAGCGTAGATTCAATTACATCATGTGAAAACCAAGAAGACTTTGTTTCAATGGGTAACTGGGCTTCAAGAAAAGTAAGAGAAGTAGTTAAAAATGTTTATAGAATTTTAGCAACTGAAATTATGATTGCAGCTCAAGCTATTGACTTTAGAATGGAAATGGAAGACAACAAGTTTGAATTAGGTAAAGGAACAAAAGTTGCTTACGATGCAATTAGAGAAGCTGTTGATTTCATAGAACAAGATTCAAATATTGAAATATATGACGAATTAGAAAAAGCACAAGAAGTATTGACTTCAGGGAAATTACTTGAAGCTGTTGAAAAGGCTGTTGAGCTATAATTATTTGACTTAAAAATATTAACTTATATAATTAAGATGGTTAACAAAAATTCATATATTAAATAATTAAGGAGGAAATTTAAATTGAAAAGAGTAATGTGTATCCCAAACTATTCTGAAGGACGTGATCTTGACGTAGTTGAAAAGATTGCAGATTGTTTCAGAGCTAAAGAAAATATCAAATTATTAGACTATCAACCAGATGCTGACCACAATAGAACTGTGGTTGAAGTTATTGGTGAACCTAAAGCAGTTATTGATGCTGTAATCGAATCTGTAAAAGTTGCTACAGAATTAATAGATATGTCTAAACATAAAGGTGCTCACCCAAGAATGGGTGCAGTTGATGTTGTTCCATTTATTCCGATTACAGAAACAGATACAGAAGAATGTGTTGAATTTGCTAAAGAAGTAGGAAAAGCTATTGGAGATATGGGTATACCTGTATATCTATATGAAGATGCAGCTACTAAACCTGAAAGAAAAAATTTAGCAAAAGTTAGAAAAGGACAATACGAAGGTTTCTTCGATAAAATTAAAGAAGAAGAATGGAAACCAGACTTTGGTCCTCAAGAAATGAATGAAAAATCAGGAGCAACTGCAGTAGCAGCAAGATTCCATTTAGTGGCATTCAATGTAAACTTAGATACACCTAATGTTGAAATAGCTGATAAAATTGCAAAAACAGTTCGTCACATTGGTGGAGGTCTAAGATTTGTTAAAGCAATTGGTCTTTCATTAGAAGAAAAAGGACAAACTCAAGTTTCAATGAACCTTGTAAACTTTGAAAAAACTGCTATTTACCAAGCTCTTGAAATGGTAAAATCAGAAGCAAAACGCTATGGAGTTACAGTTGTAAATACTGAACTTATTGGATTATTACCACTTCAAGCTCTAATTGATAGTGCTGCATATTATATGCAAATAGATGGATTTAGCTCAGAACAAGTTATAGAAACAATGTTAATAGGGGAATAATTTATGGCATTTAAAACAGATATACAAATAGCAGATGAAGCAAAAATGCTACCAATAGAAGAAGTAGCAGCAAAAGTAGGAATAGAAAACGATGACCTTGAACATTATGGAAAATATAAAGCAAAAATAAGCTGGGACGCAATAAAAAGAATAAATGACGAAAACAAAGACGGAAAACTAATATTAGTGTCAGCAATAAGTCCAACACCAGCAGGAGAAGGAAAATCAACTGTTTCCATAGGATTAACACAAGGTTTAAATAAAATAGGCAAAAAATCAGCAGTAGCGCTACGTGAACCATCACTAGGACCAGTATTTGGAGTAAAAGGTGGAGCAGCAGGTGGAGGATACTCTCAAGTAGTACCAATGGAAGATATTAACCTTCACTTCACAGGCGACCTACACGCAATGACAGCAGCAAATAACCTTATCTCAGCATGCATAGATAACCATATTCACCAAGGAAATGCACTAAGAATAGACTCAAGACAAATAACTTGGAAAAGAGTTATCGACATGAACGATAGAGCACTTAGAAATGTAGTAATCTCATTAGGAAAAAAAGCAGATGGCTTTCCAAGAGAAGATCATTTCATGATAACAGTAGCATCAGAAATAATGGCAGTATTATGTCTATCAGAAAGCCTAACAGACCTAAAAGAAAGACTAGGCAAAATGATAGTAGCATACAATTTAGATGGAGATCCAATAACAGTAGCAAACCTTGAAATAGAAGGAGCAGTAGCAATGCTACTAAAGGATGCATTAAAACCAAATCTAGTACAAACACTAGAAAACACACCAGCATTTATTCATGGAGGACCATTTGCAAATATAGCCCATGGATGTAACTCAATACTAGCAACAAGATTAGCACTAAAAACAAGCGATTATGCAATAACAGAAGCAGGATTTGGTGCAGACTTAGGTGCAGAAAAATTCATGGATATCAAATGTAGAGTAGCAGATTTAAAACCAGATGCAGTTGTAATTGTTGCAACAATCAAAGCTCTAAAAATGCATGGTGGAGTAGATAAAAAAGATCTAAAACCAGAAAACGTGGAAGCATTAGAAAAAGGATTCGAAAACTTAAAAAGACATGTAAAAAATGTTAAAAAATTCGGAGTGCCAGCAATAATTGCAATCAACAGATTCGAATCAGATACAGAAAAAGAAATCGCAAAATTAGAAGAACTATGCGAAGAACTTGGAGTAAGAATCTCACTATGTGACTGTTTCGCCAAAGGTGGAGAAGGAGCAGAAGATTTAGCGAAACAATTAGTAGACCTAATTGACGAAGAAGAAAATAACTTCAAACCACTTTATGACGTAGAAGGAACAATTGAAGAAAAAGTAAACACAATAGTAAAAGAAATCTATGGTGGAAGACAAGCAAACTTCACAAAAGCTGCACAAAACCAAGCTAAAAAACTAGAAGCAATAGGACTTGACAGACTTCCAATATGTGTAGCAAAAACACAATTCTCATTTACAGATGACCAAAAAGTAATGGGAGCACCAAGTGATTTTGATATAGAAATTCAAGATGTAAGAGTATCAGCGGGAGCTGGATTTATAGTAGTTCAAACATCAAATATCATGGTAATGCCAGGACTTCCAAAAGTACCTGCTGCAAATAAAATGGATATTGAAAACGATGGAACTATTACAGGTTTATTCTAGGAGGAAAAATGCTTAAAGATTTAAATATTGTAGAATTTGCAAATGAAACTGCTTCTAATTCACCAGCACCAGGTGGTGGATCAATAGCTGCACTTAATGCGGCTATTGCAGCTTCACTTTTGTCAATGGTAGCTAATCTTACAATTGGCAAAAAAAGATATATGGATGTAAATGACAGAATGGAAGAAATTGCAGCTGAGCTTGTAAAATATAAAGATGAATTTGTTGATGGAATTGACAAAGATGCGAACTCATTTAATGGAGTTATGGATGCTATGAAACTTCCAAAGGAAACTGAAGAAGAAAAAAGCATTAGATCCGATAAAATTCAAGAAGGTTATAAAGAAGCTATTGATGTTCCTCTAGGACTAGGTACTAAAGTAACTGAACTTTATGATTATGCAAGAGAACTAGCAGAAACTGGTAACTCAAATGCTATAACTGACGTTGCTGTTGCTGTTATTAATATTAAATCAGCAGTAGAAGGAGCATTCCTAAACGTTATAATTAATCTAAATTCATTAAAAGATGAAAATTATAGACATGAATTAGAAGAAAAAATGGACGCTGTAAGATCAATTGTAGCTAAAAATCATGAAGAAATCATGAAAATAGTTGACGAAAAATTAGCGTGAGGTATCTTTTAGTTGACATTGGGTCGACTTATACTAAATTAAATTTAGTAGATACTGTAGAAAACAACATTTTAGCAAGTGCATCTAGCTATACAACTGTTGATACAGATGTGAGAATTGGTTTTGAAAAGGCATTAGATAAAATAAAGAAATATTCAACATTTAGTTATGATAAAATACTTGGATGTTCTTCTGCATCAGGTGGACTAAAAGTTGTAGCAATAGGATTTTCGAAAAACTTGACTACAAATGCTGCTAGGCTTGCGTCGCTTTCGAGTGGTGCGAGAATACTAAAAGTTTATTCTTATGAACTCTCTAATGAAAAAGTATTGGAGATAGCAAATTCAAGAGCAGATGTAATAGTATTAAGTGGCGGGACAGATTATGGCAATAGAGAAAATATTATTTTTAATGCCAAGAAATTAGCACAACATAATATTCAAATACCAGTTGTAGTAGCTGGAAATATAGACTGCCAGAATGAAATTAAGGAGATATTTGATAAATCAAGTATCTCCTATAAATTTACAGAAAATGTCATGCCCAATACAAATACAATAAATTATAGGCCACTTAGAGAAACTATTGGAAATCTTTTTATAAAAACAATATCAGTTGCCAAAGGAATCGATAAATTAAGTAGAGATTTTGAAACTTTTTTACCAACGCCAATAGCGGTACAAAAAGCAATGTCTTCATATGCTAAGCATTTGAATGATTTTATTATTTCTGTCGATGTTGGGGGAGCAACTACAGATATTCATTCCATAGGAAAATCATATTATGGAGAAGATAATATTCTATCTCCAATAATAGAAGAACCGTTTGAAAAAAGAACAGTAGAAGGTGATATGGGTATGAGATATTCTGCTACTGCTCTGTATGAATCTGTTGGCGAAAAACCTTTTTTAGAATTTGGCATAAAAGATGCAAAAGAAAAAACAGAATATAGATTTAAAAATCCAGATTATATACCAAATGAAGAAGATGAATGTTATTTTGACAATATTCTGTGTTATATAGCTACAAAGGAATCTCTAGAAAGACATATAGGTATAATAAAAAAAATAAAAACACCTACAAGAATTATTTATCAACAAATAGGTAAAGATTTGAGAAATGCAAAGTTCTTTATAGGGACTGGCGGAAACTTAATTCATTCAAATAATCCTAGACAAGTACTAGAATCCATATCTCATTTGGATAAAGAATTTTTGATTAATAAAAATATCGATTATATACTAGATAAAAATTATATATTGTCATCGGCAGGTTTACTTTCAACAGTAGATGTAAAAGCTTGTAATAATTTATTGGATAAATATCTAATAAAATTATAAAAATAAAAGAAGTTGTAATGTGAAATTATAACTTCTTTTTTGTTTTATAAAGTAAATGATAAGAAAGATTTGGCTTTTGTAGCATATATTAAATAGAAAATAATAGTTTTCAAATCTATTTTATATTGTAAAGGCGATGATTTATATGAAATTATAATTTTTCTAAAGATTATTAAGATATTCTTAAGATTGTTTATAATTTATGATTATTAAATATTCTTAGGTTATAATCTTATTTAGAAAGGGGCGTTATATGAATAAAATCAAGAATTTTGTAACAAATCATAAAAAGTTATCGATTGCAATTATAATTATAGCGGTATTACTAATTGGAAGGACAGTGTTTGCACTTTTCAATAAAAAAGATTATTTAGAGGTGTCACAAAGTCAGGTCACAACTTTAAATAAAAAAGAAGTAGTAAATTCTGTCAATGAGACAGGGACTGTTGTAAGTTCTAATTCTATAGAAGTATATGCTGAAAACCAACTGCCAATTGATACTTTAGATGTTAGAGTTGGTGATAAAGTAAGTCAAGGAGATATAATTGCATCTTTGGTTTCAACTGATATAGAACAGCAAATTGCAGCTAAACAAGAAGCTAATCGTGCGCAACAATCTACTGTGGCTGCTCAAGTTTCGGCTGCCAAAAATCGTCTAAAAGAAGCTATAACAGGCAGGGAGACTGGCACACATTCCACTATTCATGGTGCGAATACAAATGTCACAGTTGCTTTTGACCAATATAAACAGGCGAAAAAAACATATGAGGATTTTAAAAGAAGTTTAGATGAAGGTTACAACCCTGAACTTATTTCAGAAAAGACTGAAAGAGAAAATCTTTCATATCAAGAAAAAACAGGTTTAAAAAAACAACAACAATTAGTTGAAAGCATTTATGAAAATCATGATAATATCAGAAATAATAGAGATAGGGCAAATAGACTTGAAAGTGATATTTCTTCTACAGAGGCAAGAATTGACAGTTTAAATAGAGAACTTACTGAAATTGGAATAGAACTTACTAATGCTAATGTCGTAATTAGTGATTTAAGTTCTAGTCTTAACGTGAAAACTAATGATGATAGTAATTCTACTGTGAAACAAGAAGATATAAACTCCATAAAGGCTGCAATAGATAGAAAAAGAGAAGAGATAAACAATCTTACTCGTGAACAAGCAAGTATAGAACGTGAAATAAAAAATTTAACTTCAGATTTATCGACATATCAAGCTGATAGGGACAAATACTTAGCAGAAGCTGAAACTTTAGAAAAAACACTCCCAGATAAGGAAAAAGAGCTAGATGCGCTCCAAATTGATGTACAAAAAGCAAAAGACGACTTACAATCAGGTGCAGATAAAGAATTAAAAAATAATGAAACTAGAAACGACCAATTAAAAACATTAAAGCAAAATATGGAAGTTGCTAAAAATAATTATGACGAAGCACTTAAAGCACTTGATTCAGCTAAATCCGGAGTAGATAATGAGATAAAAACTCTTCAAGATGGTGTAAAACAAGCTCAAACTGGATATGCTGGTATAAGCAATAAAGAATTAGAGTTTTTGAAAGAATCTCTAGATAGAACAGTAATTAAGGCACCAATATCAGGAACTGTTACTAAAATTGATTCTAAAGAAGGACAAATACCAACAGGACCAATTGCAACTATTGAAACAATTGATACTTTAAGAGTTGAGTCTCATATTAAAGAATATAATATCAATGATGTAAAAGTAGGCACTAAAGTTATACTAACTTCTGATGCTCTTGATGGAGTTGAACTTGAAGGAGAGGTCATTACAGTTGATCCTGCTCCTGAAAAAAAAGAAGGCGATCAATCCAAAGATGTTTATTATAAAACAACTATCGAAATTAAGGATAATCAAAAAGATAAATTGACACCAGGCATGACTTTGAGAGTGAAATATATTTTATCTGAAGAAAAAGATACTTACTCTGTACCCACTGGTGCGATATTTGAAAGAGATAATAAAAATTATGTGCTCTCTCTTAAAGATATTGGGAACGAAAAATATGAAATAAAATTAACAGAAGTAGAAACTGGTCTTTCTAATGATTTTGAAACTGCCATAAAAGGAAAGAATATTAAGAAAGGAATGAAAGTTTTGACCTCATCTTCTGGTTATGGGGAAGGTCAAATCGTAAAAATTATAGAAAATGTCCAAGAAGATACAGGTAATAAAGAAGATGTCTAAGTTAATTGAAATGAGAGACATTAAAAAGTCTTTTAATATTGGAAAAGAAAATGAGCTAGAAATATTGCATGGTATAGATATGGATGTTGAAGATGGCGAATTTATATCTATTGTAGGACAATCGGGCTCTGGTAAAAGTACTTTGATGAATATAATAGGTTTACTAGACAGACAGACCAGTGGTGAATATGAACTAAATAGTGTAGATATTAAAACATTAAAAGATGAAGAGTTATCATCTTATAGAAGTAAGAGGATTGGTTTTGTATTCCAGAATTTTAATCTTATTCCAAGATCTAATGCACTTAAAAATGTCGAATTACCAATGCTTTATGCAAAAATTTCCCGAACTGAAAGGTTAGAACGTGCCCAAAAACTATTGGAAGCTGTTGATATGGCAGATAGAATGGAACATAGACCAAATGAGTTATCGGGAGGACAAAAGCAAAGAGTAGCTATAGCTCGTGCGATGGCAAATAATCCCAATATAATTTTGGCTGATGAACCTACTGGAGCACTTGATACTAAGACAGGAATCCAAGTTATGGAGCTTTTTCATAAACTAAATGAAGAAGAAGGCCGTACTATAATAATAATTACTCATAATATGGAACTTGCTAAAGAGGCATCTAGAATTTATGAGATGAGTGATGGATTCTTGAAGGAGGTTTAAATGGATTTACTTGAAACTATTAAACTATCTATAGAGGGTATTAAGACAAATAAATTGCGTTCTTTTTTGACTATGCTTGGAATAATAATAGGTATTTCTTCTGTAATTGGAATTACAACAATTGGAAATGCAATGTCAAGTTCAGTCAATAAAGCTTTTGAAACTGTTGGCAATACGGCTGCTTATATAATGATTGAACCTAAAGAGGACTATTCATATGAAGACATAGTCTTTCCAGATGATTTTATTACAAAACAAATGATGGACAACCTAATGGAAACAAAACCAAATTTGATTAAAGATGTAGTGTATAAAGGGCCAGGGGGCTCTGCACAGATAAAGGAATCTAAGAAAGAGATTATGGTAAATGTTTCTTCTACATCTCCTGGTGAAAAAGATATTAGTAATTTAAAAATTACAGCAGGCAGATTTTTAAATGCTGATGATATAAAGAGGTCGAAAAGTGTTGCTGTTATATCAGATAAAGTAGTAGATAAGATTTTTAATGGAAATGTATCAAATGCCTTAGGACAAGAAATTAAGACTTATAAAGATGGAAAACTTATTGTATTAACAGTGGTAGGTATTTATAAATATGAAAAAATTGAGGTAACTATGTTTGGAAGTATGAATGGCGAGACTTCAACTTTGTATATGCCTTATACCACTGCTAACCGTGAATTTAGTTCTGGTTTTGATGATGAAGCTTTTAATGTTGTCACTTTTTCATTGGTAAGCACAGAAAATGTAGAATCAAAGACAGATGAAATCGCAGAATATATTAATAATAAATATTATGCATCTAATGATAGAGTTGAAGTAATAGTTAAGTCTGCTATTTCAGAGATAAGCACCTTTACTCAAGCGATGAGTGGTATACAAGCCGCTGTTGCAGCAATTGCAGGCATAGCACTTTTAGTTGGTGGAATCGGTGTTATGAATATACTTCTTGTTTCTGTTACCGAAAGGACTAGAGAAATCGGGATACGAAAAGCCCTTGGAGCTACTAAAGGCGATATAAGAAAACAATTTATTATAGAATCCGTAATATTATGTATTATTGGTGGTTTTTTTGGAATTGTATTTGGTGGTTTAATTGGTGTCGTTGGTTCATCTATTATTATTAAAGAAACTACATTGCCGACTCTATCTTCCATAATAATAGCAGTAGGTTTCTCGATGGCGATAGGTGTATTTTTTGGATATTATCCAGCTAATAAGGCTGCCAAATTAGATCCTATTGAAGCATTGAGGTATGAATAATAATATTTACAATAAATTATTATTTATTAGTTATCATTTTTAATATTTGAATTATATTAAATAAACACTAAAGACTTGAGCAAAAACTCAAGTCTTTTTATATATTTTATGAGTGAAATCTAGCCCCATATTTCCAGATTTATAATTATATAAATTTGTAGCAAGTATTTCTTTATCTAATATCTGTTTTTGTATACCGATAGATGAATCATAATACTTTTTAAATGAACTTATTATATTTTTATTGTTAGATGTATTTAAAATTTCAGCACCTCTATCATCGAGTCCAAGCACTCTTATATAAGGAAAATTGAAGGATTCTAATATTAAATTTTTATCCAAATCTAAAAGCATTTGAATTAACAATCTTTTTATTCTTGATTTGCTATGTCTTTTAGAATGGGTTCTTTCAATAAATTCTTCTGCGTCTTTAGAATCCAAATTATTGAACATTCGATTTTCTAGTCCAACTTCATAATCAAAATAATTTTCGAAATTACAATTTTGTGTAAGTATTTTATATTTGATTATATCAAAGTAATCATCTAATAGATGAATATCATATATATTATAATTAGGAGTATATTTAGTATAATCAGTCTTGTTTTTTATTAAATTTCTTATTAATGAAGCTGAAGCAAAGTTATCACTTGGATAAAAAGAATCATGATTTACACTTTTTCTAATAATAGAATGGGGTGTGATTTTTGATTTTAATTTTTCTAAAGCATTTAAGTATTCAAAAGCTAAAATATTATTTGGTTTTTTATAAATATTTTTTTCATAAGCTGAAAGAAAATCCATTGCTAATTCTTTAGATTTTATATAAGAATATCCATCATCAATAAAAGTTTTTATTTTTTTATCATCAAAATTAGAATCTATTTTTTCTTTAATATTTATTAATTCGTTTAATTCATTTTCACTACCGAAAAATAATTTATCTATAGATTGAAAAGAATTTAGAATATTTATTGCACCTTTTGAGAAAAGTTCAGCATTTGCAGTGCTATAAATAACAGGATTTTCAATAACTAGACTAGCACCATTATCTATAGCAATTTTAGCGCGAGTAAATTTATCGATAATAGCAGGCTCACCTCGTTGTACGAAGCTTGTAGACATAATGACAATAATATAATCAGTGTACTCATTTTTAATTTTTTCTATTTGATATTTGTGGCCGTTATGAAAAGGGTTATATTCGGCAACAATAGAGGCTATTTTCATAATTAAATTCTCCAATTTATTGACTAAAAAGCAAGGTTGTTATAATATATTTGATATAGATTATTATACTATGAAAGAACAATTTTTGAAAATCTGAGGAGGAATTATGAAGATATTAGTAATAAACTGTGGTTCATCTTCACTTAAATATCAGTTAATTGATATGGAAAATGAAGAGGTTCTTGCAAAGGGATTAGTTGAGAGAATAGGTATTGAAGGTGCTAGGATAAAGCATGAAACAATAGGAAAAGACAAAAAAACTATTGAAACACCTATGCAAGACCATAAGAAAGCATTAGAACTTGTTATGGATTCTCTTACAAATGCAGAGTATGGTGCAATAGCATCACTTGATGAAATTGGAGCAGTTGGACATAGAGTAGTTCATGGAGGAGAAGACTTTGCAGATTCTGTTATTATAGATGAAAAAGTATTAAAAGCTATTGAAGATAATGTTGAAATAGCACCACTTCACAATCCACCAAATATTATGGGTATCAAAGCTTGTGAAAAATTGCTTCCTAATGTAAAACAAGTAGCTGTTTTTGATACAGCATTCCATCAAACTATGCCTGAAGCAAGTTATATCTATGCACTTCCTTACGAATATTATGAAAAGTATAAAGTAAGAAGATACGGTTTCCATGGAACAAGCCACAAATACATCACAAATAGAGCGGCAGAAATGCTTGGAAAAGATGTAAATGAAGTGAATTTAATAACTTGCCACTTAGGAAATGGATCAAGTATATGTGCAGTTGAAAATGGAAAATCCATTGATACTTCAATGGGCTTTACACCACTTGAAGGTCTTGCAATGGGCACAAGATCTGGAGACTTAGATCCAGCTATTATTCCATTTATAATGGAAAAAGAAAAACTAGATCCAGCTGAAATGAATAATGTTTTAAATAAAAAATCTGGTGTCTTAGGAATTTCTGGAGTGTCAAGTGACTTTAGAGATTTAGAATCAGCGAGTGAAGAAAATAACCACAGAGCTAGTCTTGCTCTTGATATTTTTGAAAAAAGAGTGCGTGGATATATTGGAAGCTACATGACTGAACTTGATGATGTTGATGCTATTATATTTACTGCAGGAGTTGGTGAAAATTCAATTGAAATGAGAGAGTCAATTTGCGAAGGATTAAAAATCTTTGGTGTAGAAATTGACAAAGAAAGAAACAATGTTAGAGGAGAAGATAAAGTTATTTCTTCAGACAATTCAAAAATTAAAGTTCTTGTAGTGCCAACTAATGAAGAGTTAATGATAGCAAGAGATACTCAACAATTAGTAGAAAAATAATTTTATCAAAGTATTGACAAATTGAGGGTTTTACAGTTATAATGATGTGTATGTATTTTTGAGGTGAGAATGTGAAATTAGATCTAAGTAGATTTTTGTCCTCTGATGTTGAGAAATTTGATTTTCAAGGAGAACTTGCTCTAAATGATACGAATCTGGAAATTGATGATCTAAGGATTATTTTTCCCATCAAATACAGTGGTTCAATTTACGATTTAACTGGAGAACTTGTTTTAAATTTAAAGATATCTTATGATTTTATAGCAAATTGTGATAGATGTTTAGTAGAATTTAAAAATCATAAAGAGACAAGTTATAAAGCTTATAATTTTAAAGATCCAAGCTTTTATGACGAGGATTCTACTGATGAGTATTTTAAATTAGAGAACGACTCTATTAACTTATCAGAAATTATTTTGTCTCAAGTGATTACATCCCTTCCGGGGAAAAATCTTTGCAATGAGAATTGTAAAGGTCTATGCCCTAATTGTGGACAGAACTTAAATGAAGGGGAATGCAACTGTTCAAAAGAAGAAACAGAAGTCGAAGATAAAGTTGACCCTAGATTTGAAAAATTATTGGATTTATTTAAAGATGAGGAGGTGTAGAAATGGCTGTACCTAAAGGTAAAACTTCAAAACAAAGAAAAAACAAAAGAAGAGCATCTTCTTATAGATTAAATAAAGCAACTGTAGTGGAGTGTCCTAACTGCCACGAAATGAAATTACCTCATAGAGTTTGTCCAGAATGTGGATATTATGATGGTAAACAAGTGATTGAAGTAGAATGATAAATTAGTGAGACTTATGTAGTCTCACTTTTTTTGTGCAATTAATTTTAGTATTCATACTAAAGTTTATGTAAAATGAAAACTTTAATAAAAGTTTAATAAAAATTGTTGATTCTTAATTTATGACATTAAAAATTTGATTATAAATTATAAAATTTATTTAAAGAACTAAAATTGACTTCTGCATGCTAAATGATTATAATAAAATTAACCGTAGAAGCAAAGGATTTCCTAAATTTATTCTTGTTTCTTTGTAGTTAGTACTGTCCGCTAGTTATTAGTTATTTGGAAAATAATTGATGATAACCGGGGTATCTCAAAATAAAAAGCTAGGCTTTGGAGGTAATAGTATGACTAAAAAATATTCTTTGAACGTTCCCACACCTACTCATTTTACATTTGCTGTTCGTGATTTACCAAATGTAACAGTTGAGCAACGTGAACGAGTTTTAAAAGCGACCCACTATAATGAATTTGCATTTCCTTCAGGAATGCTTACAGTAGATATGTTGTCAGATTCAGGCACTACAGCAATGACAAATACTCAATGGGCTTCGTTATTTTACGGAGATGAAGCTTATGGAAGAAATACGGGATATTATGTATTACTTGATACTTTTCGCGACATTTTTGAACGTGGTGGAGAAAAAAACTGGAAAAAAATCTTAGATCTCGTTAGAACTGATTGTAGAGATGTAGAGAAAATGATGGACGAGATTTACTTATGTGAATATGAAGATGGACTTTTTAATGGCGGCGCAGCCCAAATGGAGCGTCCTAATGCCTTTATTATTCAACAAGGGCGTGCAGCTGAGTCTGTACTTATGGAAATCGTAAGAAACATATTACAAGAACGTCATCCAGGAAAAGTATTTACTATACCTTCTAATGGACACTTTGATACTACAGAAGGTAATATCAAACAAATGGGTTCTATACCAAGAAATTTATATAATAAAGAATTATTATATGAAATACCTGAAGAAGGTAAATACGATAAAAATCCATTTAAAGGAAATATGGATATTGAAAAATTAGAAGAGCTAATAACTAAAGTTGGACCAGAAAATGTACCACTAATTTTTGCTTGTTTAACTAATAATACAGTATGTGGACAACCAGTATCTTTAGGAAATATTAAAGAAATCAATCGTGTCGCACACAAATATGATATACCACTTATTTTTGATGTTGCTCGTTGGGCAGAGAATGCATATTTCATTAAAATGAACGAAGAGGGCTATGCTGATAAAAGTATAGCAGAGATAGCCTCTGAAATGTTCTCTTATTGTGACGGTTTTTGTATGTCTGCCAAAAAAGATGGACATGCTAATATGGGAGGAATGTTAGCTTTTCGTGATAAAGGTCTATTTTGGCAAAAATTCTCTGATTTTAATGACGATGGAAGCATAAAAATGGATGTCGGAGTTAGACTTAAAGTTAAACAAATTTCATGTTATGGCAATGATTCTTATGGCGGAATGAGTGGCAGAGATATTATGGCACTTTCAGTTGGTTTATATGAAAGTTGCGATTTTAATTATATGGACAATCGAGTAAGACAATGTGAATATTTAGCACAGGGATTTTATAAAGCTGGAATTAAGGGAGTAGTTTTACCTGCTGGTGGACATGCAGTATACTTAAATATGGATGAGTTTTTTGACAATAAACGTGACCATGATACATTCGCTGGAGAGGGTTTTTCTCTTGAATTAATACGTCGTTATGGAATTAGAGTTTCCGAACTGGGTGATTATTCTATGGAATATGATTTAAAGACACCAGAACAACAGGCTGAACTTGCAAATGTAGTTCGTTTTGCTCTTGATAGAAGCAGACTAACTAAAGAACATCTTGATTATGTAATTGCGGCGGTAAAGGATTTATACGAAGATAGAGAGAACATTCCTAATATGAGAATTGTGTGGGGACACAATCTTCCAATGCGTCATTTCCATGCGTTCTTAGAACCATATCCAAATAAATAAAATATAATTATTTAAAATCAAGGACAATTCATTTATATATTGAATTGTCCTTGTGTTATAATATATAAAATTACTATGGAGGAACTACTATGAACGTTAAAAACATTATTAAAGAACGTGATGGTTTTACTGGTAAATGGGGATTTATATTGGCATGTATTGGATCTGCTGTAGGTATGGGTAATATTTGGCGTTTCCCTATAATGGTGTCTCTATGGGGAGGCATGGATTTTTTAATTCCTTATTTTTTATGTGTAATATTGATTGGTTCGACTGGTGTAGTAGAAGAATTTGCATTGGGTAGAGCAACTGGAGCAGGACCAATTGGAGCATTTGGCACTTGCACTAAAATAAAAACTGGTAATAGGAGAATTGGAGAGTTAATAGGATTTATTCCAATAATTGGATCCTTATCTCTTGCAATAGGATATACAGTAGTGATGGGCTGGATTTTTAAATATACTTTTATGTCTTTTAGTGGCAAAATATCGGCGATGGGACAGGACATGGAAATTATTGGCGGCACATTCGATAAAGTGGCTATAGACAATCCTGTGTGGATATTTGTGGCAGTTGTAATATCATTTATTATTATGTCTATGGGAGTATCTAAAGGTATTGAGAAAGCTAATAAAATAATGATGCCTATTTTATTTTTCTTATTTGTTGGTCTTGGCGTTTATATTGCTACATTACCTGGAGCGATTGAAGGATATAAGTATATTTTTACGCTGAACATTTCTAAACTCTCAAATCCGATGCTTTGGATTTTTGCTTTTGGTCAAGCTTTTTTCTCATTATCAGTAGCTGGGCATGGATCAGTTATTTATGGTTCATATTTACCAAAAACAGAAGATATACCAAAATCCGCTTTTAATGTAGCTTTTTTTGATACTCTTGCAGCACTCTTGGCAGCTTTTGTTATAATTCCAGCTATGGCTGTGGGAGGAGCTCCACTAGAAAATGGTGGTCCAGGTCTTATGTTTGTTTGGTTAGTCAATGTTTTAAATGGCATGCCAGCAGGCAGAATTGTGAGTATTATATTCTTTGTTTGTGTTCTTTTTGCAGGTATAAGTTCAATAATTAACTTATACGAAGCACCTGTCGCTATGCTTCAAGATAATCTAAGTTTAAATAGAGTTTTATCTACTGGAATTATATTAATAATCGGTTGTATAGTAGCAATTTTAATTCAGAAGATAACTGGAGAATGGATGGATTTTGTTTCTATTTATATTTGTCCATTGGGAGCTTTTTTAGCAGGAACAATGTTTTTTTGGGTTGCAGGCAAAGAGTTTATAAACGATGCAGTTAATCTTGGTAGAAAAAATGGAAAACCTGTTGGCAATTATTTCTTTACGCTTGGAAAATATGTGTATGTTCCTTTATGTATAGTAGCTTTAGTAGCAGGAGCTATTTTAGGTGGAATAGGTTAAATTTAATATTGTAATTTGAACCCTTGAGTCTTCTGATTTAAGGGTTTTTAATTATTAACGAAAAATCCAATTGAAAATTGATTAAAGTATAATAAATTTTTTTTAAAAGCTTTATAATATACGAGTTTAAAAAGTAGTTAGTAAATTTTGATGCCTTTATTTAAATATTATCCTTTGCTAATAATATCGTTAAAAAAGTAGAATTAAAAATAACATATGATGTAATGTAAACGTTAAATAAATTGTCAAAAATTTAACTAATTCTATTGTAAAAATAAATAAAATATGTTATTATTATGTTATTAAATTAACAATCTAAGGAGGAGTTATAAATGAGAGGAACATTACATATTCCAGGTTATATATTTTTTGGAGAAAATTCATTGGATGAATTAAAAAGTATAAAAGGGAAAAGAGCTATAATTGTGACTGGCGGTAATTCTATGAGAAGAAATGGTTTTCTCAAAAAGTGTAAAGAACTTTTAGAAGAAGGTGGAAAAGTTGTAGATATTTGCGATGGTGTAGAACAAAATCCATCTGTAGAAACTGTTGAACGTGGAGCAAAACAAATGCAAGAGTTTAAGCCTGATCTTATTATTGCTCTTGGCGGTGGTTCAGCAATGGATGCTGCAAAAGTTATGTGGTGTTTTTATGAATATCCTAATCTTACATTTGAGGATGTTGTGAAACCTGAAACTATGCCAGAGCTTAGAAATAAAGCAAAATTTATTGCGATTCCATCGACATCAGGTACAGCAAGTGAAATCACTGCTTTTTCTGTTATAACTGATACTAAAAAACATATTAAATATCCAGTAGTATCTAGGCATATTGTACCAGATTATGCTATTGTTGATCCATTACTTCCATCTAAGATGCCTAAATCTGTAACTGCTAATACTGGAATGGATGTTGTAGCACATGCTACTGAAGCTTTAGTTTCTAGTGCTGCAAATGATTATACAGATTCACTTGCAATTCATGCTCTTAAATTAGTATTTGAAAATCTTAAAAAGGCATATGATAATGGAGATGATATGCAAGCGCGCGAAAAAATGCACAATGCTTCAACTCTAGCAGGCATGGCATTTACATCTGCTTCGCTTGGTATAATTCACTCAATGGCTCACAATATTGGTGGCGAATTTGGAGTAACTCATGGACTTGCTAACGCGATTTTATTGCCTTATATAACAAAATATAATTCAATGGCTACTGAAAAAGTAAAATTCATAGAAAAAGAATTGAAAGTGGATAATTTTATAGATGCTTTAGTAGAATTATCAAAATCTGTTGATATACCGATGAGTTTCAAAGATGTTGAAGATGATTTTGATTTTAATGAAGATAAGTTTTCTGAAGTTTTAGAAGATATGAGTAAACACGCTTTTGAAGATCCGTGCACACTTACAAATCCACGTGAAACTTCACCTGAAGAAATAAAAGAGCTTTATAAGGCTGCATACTATGGCAACCTATAATCCAAATTCATTTAGAGCGGCTATATAGCCGCTTTTTTCTTCTTAAATTAATAATAAAGCGAATATATAAATTTCATATTATTACTAGAGATTTATTTTAATTAGATAAGTGTTAAATTGAAGTATATTTTATATTCATACTATGAAGGAGTTTCTTGAATAAAGTAATTTTACATCATCTCAATAAACTATTGACAAAAAGATTACAAAAAAATTACAAGTTTGTAATATTTAACAATTTTTGATTCATTTCTGGTATCATAACTCTCGTTGAGGTGAAAGAAATGAAAAAAATTATTTTTAGCTTGATGCTAACTTTAGTTTTACCCTTAAATGTATTTGCAGGTGCAAAATTAGCTTCTCCAAATAAAATAGTAGCTACAAAAGATAATAAAAATTATATATTCGAAATGGGTAAAGCTAAAGAAAAAAATTTAAATATTGAAATTGATGTATTAAATAATGGAAAATGGACAAGTGAAAGTAAGAAGTCAATTATAAAACAAGTTAATTCTAATTCAACTAAAAATTCAGTAATTTTATCACAAAATGAATTAGATAATATTATTGCCGCCAATAATGGTTATGCTTTTAGACTTAGATATATATCTAAAAATGGAGATGTGTCTGACTTTACCAATGAAATTCATCTTGGGGAGTCTGCATTATTTAAAAATTGCAGTTCTTGGGCATTAAAAGATATTAATAAAGCAAAAGATTTAAATATTGTGGTAAATTCTATGGCTACAAATATGAAATCAAATATCACAAGAGAAGAACTAGCCGAGGTAGCAGTAAAAACTTACAAATATTTAAACAAAAGAACTTCTCAAGGAACTATTAATTATTTTGAAGATACTAATAATAAATATGTGAATATTGCTGTGGATTTAGGTCTTATGAATGGTAATGGAACTGGGACTTTTAATCCTAAAGGCTCAGTTACAAGGCAAGACTTTGCAGTAGTTATATCTAAAGTTTTTGGTAGTGACAAAGTAAAGGATATAAAAATAAAAGATAAAAAAAGTATTTCCAATTATGCTTTAGATGCTGTAAAAAATTCTGTGAATAAAAAATTTATGAACTTGGACAAGAACTCTAATTTCAACCCAAAAAAAGAAATGAAAAGGGAAGAAGTTCTATCTTCAATAGTTAGAAATATTAAAAAATAAATATAGTGATTGTAAATTTTACTAAGTTTTGTGTATTTAAATTTACAGATATGATATAATACTTCCAGGTGAGAGAATGAAAAAAGTAATCTTTGACACTAATCCACTTGGAAGTTTTCAACTTTCATGTGCAGTTTATGAACTTTATTATAAGAAAAAATTTAATAAAGAGATTTTTTTCTATACTAGACAAGATGGCAAATACATAAGGATTAATAGCAAAGAAAAACGAAAGAATTTAGCCAATAGATGTATTACACAAGTTGATTTAGGTAAGTCCGTAGATGAAATACCTTTTGATTCCACAATCAGAGTAGCTCCATTTAGTGAAGAGTATGAAGATGATAAACTCCTTATTGATATTGTCGAGAAACTTGGCGAAGATGCAAATTGGAAAGAATCAAAAATTAAAGTTGTAGAATTAACTGAATGCGAATAATAAAATTAGAACCCCTTCAATCAAGAATTTGATTAAAAGGGGTTTTTGTTTGACAAAAATTTTATTTTTTTACTGGAATTTGAAGTAGAAGCTTTTCGATTCTATTAGAGGTGCTTCTAACTATAGTAAATTTCATATCTCCAATTTTAATCACTTCATTTAGTTTTGGAAATCTATCTATTTGTTCTATAATAAAACCTCCTATTGAATCGAATTCTATACATTCTAATTCCGTACCAAATTTTTGATTGATATCGTCAATATTTACTGCGCCGTCTATTAAATATTTTCCAGGTGCAATATTAACTATATCTTCATCTTCAATAGTGTCATATTCATCAGATATTTGCCCTACTAATTTTTCAAAAATATCTTCGTAAGTTATCATCCCTTCAGTACCACCATATTCGTCAGTAACAATGGCTACAGATAATTTGTTTTGTCTCATTTGATTAAAAAGAGTAGAGGTAGGTTTATATTCAAATGTAAAGAATGGCTTCTTTAAATATTCTGTATTCTCTAAGATAGATTTATTTCTGCCCATTAAAAAGAAGTCTTTGACATTAAAAATTCCAATTATATTATCTAAATTATTATCGTATACGGGCATTCTTGAATAATTATTCTCTACTATTTTTTTTACTATATCTTCATAGGATTCGTTAATATCTATGCCGATTATATCAGTTCTAGGAGTCATTATATCTTTAGCATAAATTTCTTTAAAATCAAATACATTTGCTATCATTTGCGACTCATGACGATTGAGAATCCCTTCTTTGATTCCTAAATCCATGGCTTCTTTTATATCATCTTCGGTTATTAAGGGCTCTTTGTAAGATTTATTTTTTGTGAATAGTTTAATGATAGAATTTGAAATATAATTAATTATAATAGACAGTGGCTTAATTATTATTATGGAATAATAAATAAATTTTGCTCTTTTAGACACAATTCTATCATAATTAATTTTGCCCAAAGCACGGGGTAAACTTTGACCGAATACTATTACGATAATTGTTGATAATAAAATTCCAATTGGGACTCTTTTATAACCCCATAATTCATAAAAAAATAAAGATGCAAAAACAATACATAAAGAATTTGAGAAAAAGTCAAGAATTAAAGTAGTTGAGTATAAGTTTTTATTCTTATGTACTTTTTTGATAAACTCCATGTTCTCAACATCTAATTCATTAAGTCGTTCAATCTTTAAAGGACTTAGAGTTAAAAAAGCATTTTCTATTAAAGTAAATTCAAATGAAAAATAAAGTGTAATTAAAGATAATAAAATAAATAAGTAAGATAACATCGCTACGCTCCTCTATAATTTAATACCCATTTAAAATATAGTTCAAAATAGTAGAAGTAATTGAAATATATAATATATAAGTATTGTAGGGAGCAATTAAAATATAAATCTACTGTAAAATAGATTTTAATATTATTTAAAGCAAAAAACTCGAAACATTATAATATTTCGAGTTCTACAAGTGTTTAAATCTGTTAATAGTGGAAATTTAATTATTCAACTGTTACAGATTTTGCTAAATTTCTTGGTTTATCTACATCATTTCCAAGTGAAAGTGATGTATAATAAGCAATTAACTGCTCAGGTATAACAGCAAGTAAAGGTGTCAAGATATCTAAAGTTTTTGGTATCTCTATTAATTGCGTAGATGCATCTTTTACAAAGTTATTTCCTTTATTTGTAATAGAGATAACTTTAGCTCCTCTAGCTATTAATTCTTGATTATTTGAAATAGTTTTTTCAGTAATTTTTGATTGAGTTGCTACAGTTATTACAGGTGTTCCAGGCTCAATTAATGCAATAGATCCATGTTTTAATTCTCCTGAAGGGAAGGCTTCAGTATGGATATAAGATGTTTCTTTCAATTTAAGTGCACCTTCTTTTGCTGTTATAAAATCTAGAGATCTACCTGTGTAAAAAATAGACTTTGAATCTTTTATTTCTAAGGCTATTTCCTTGTATTTATCTCTTTCTTTTAAAATCTCTTCTATTTGTATAGGAGTTTGTTCCATAGCCTTTATAATTTCAGTGATTTCTTGTTTATTAATTTTTCCTTTTGCAAAAGCAATTCTAAGTGCAACAAAATAAAGTGCAATTAATTGTGTCGTGTAAGCTTTAGTTGAAGCCACTGAAATTTCAGGGCCAGCATAACAATATATCACTTTATCAGCATCTCTAGTTATAGTTGAACCTAATACATTTGTAATAGCTAAAGTTTTAGCTCCTAGTCTTTTTGCTTCTTTAAGTGCAGCTAGTGTATCGGCCGTTTCACCAGATTGAGATACAAATATTACTAAGGATTTATCATCAACAAACATATTTTTATATCTAAATTCTGAAGCAATTTCAGATGTTACAGGCATATTCACAAGAGATTCAATAGCATATTTTCCCACTTCGCCAGCGTGAAATGCTGTACCACATGCTGATATATAAATTTTTTCTATATCTTTTAGTTCCTCTATGGTAAACATATCTTCATTAGAATTTAGTTCATAATTCGTGTGTCTAATTGATATAGCTTCTTCAATTGCTTTTGGTTGTTCGTGTATTTCTTTTAATAGAAAGTGATCGTAACCTTCTTTGGATGCGTCTTCATCAGTGTAATCTACTTCTGTAATTTCTCTTTCAACTATATTTTGATTTTCATCATATATAGTATAAGAATCACGAGTTAAATCTACAATATCTCCATCTTTTAAGAAAATCAATTTGTTAGTATATTCAATTACTGAAGTTATATCTGAGGCTATCATAAAACCATCTTCACAGATAGCTAGTAGTAGTGGAGAAGAGTCTCTTAAAGCAATCATTCTATTATTTTCTAAATCAGAAATAATTCCAAGTGCAAAAGAGCCTCTTAGTTCTTCATGAGATTTAAAAACCGTATTTAATAAATCGTCATCGTAATTTTTAGAAATTAAATTTGGAACAACTTCTGTATCTGTTTGCGATTTAAAAGTAAAGCCATCTTCTTGTAATTTATTTCTAAGTTCAAGATAATTTTCTACGATTCCGTTATGCACCACAGAAATTTTGCCATCACTACTCATATGTGGATGAGCATTTATTTCTGAAGGTTCCCCATGAGTAGCCCATCTTGTGTGTGCTATTGCTATATTTGATTTAATATTATCAAAATCGTAAGCATTTTCTAAATTAATTATTTTGCCTTTCTTTTTAAAAGTTTTAAGATTATTATCTGTTGAAATAATAGATATCCCTGCAGAATCATAACCTCTGTATTCTAATTTTTTTAGTCCAGAAAGAACTATTTGTGTCGCGTTTTTGTTACCAATGTAACCTACAATACCGCACATATTTATCCCTCCAATTATTATTAGAGACTCACTTCAATTTTTTTGTTATAAAATTACTTTTATTCTTTGTAAATTGCTTAGGTTGTGATACCTATAGAGCATCCGCCGAAAGTTCGATAACTCTATCCCTCGTCAGCCACAAGGCTCAGGCGCTTTTAACATTTTTATCTCTTGGAAGTTATTTTATCATATGTAAAAAAAGATGTAAACTTTTTGATAAAAGCAACTTTAGTGCAATTATTGTTTTTATATTAGCTCATTAAGTTTAGTTGAAAAATCATCATTCTAATGTTAACATGAATTAGTAGATATGCGATTGATTTCGCTTTTAAACACGATTATAAACTGGAGGATAAAATGGATAATAACAAAGTTTTAGCAGTGGTAAATGGTAGAGAAGTGACAGGTGAGGATTATAATTTATTTATAAATTCACTTGATCCACAACTTAAAGCTTATTTTTCACAAAATGAATTTAATCAAGATATAGTAAATGAATTAGTTTATCAACAATTATTGTATGAAGAAGCTATTGAAAATGGAGTCGATAAAGAAGAAGACTTTTTAAAAGTATTAGAAAAAACTAAACAGTCCATGTTAAAAACATATTCTTTAGGCAAACTTTTATCTAAAGTGGAAGTTAATGATGACGAAATAAAAGATTTTTATGATAAAAACACTAATCTTTTTCAAAAGGGAGAGTCTGCAAAAGCTTCACATATTTTAGTTGAAGATGAGGATAAAGCAAATGAAATTTATGAAAAAATTCAAAATGGTGAAGATTTTGGTAAATTAGCTAAAGAATTTTCAACATGTCCTTCATCTCAAAGGGGTGGAGATTTAGGTGAATTTCAAAAGGGGCAAATGGTAAAAGAATTTGAAGAAGCTGTTTTTTCAAATGATATTGGCACAATAACAAAACCAGTTAAAACTCAATTTGGATATCACATTATAAAAGTTGATGACAAGAGTGATGCTTCTACCTTTAGTTTTGAAGAATCAAAAGACAAAATTTATCAAGAACTTAAGAGAAAAAAAGAACAAGAAGTTTACAATAAAAAAATAGATGAGTTAAAAGAAAAGTACAAAGTTGACATGAAATAATTTTAAAGGTGTAGCAATGAAACTCGAGCTTTTTAGCTATATAGATGATGTAATGGCTTTGTATGACTATCATCGTCTAGAACTTGTTGAAATTAACAAGGAATTAAAAAGATATTTTGCACAAAAATTAGATAAAGATGATAAATTAATAAATATTAATACCAGAATAAAATCCCAAAATTCATTGAGAGAAAAAATTATTAGAAGGAATTATTATGTTAAATATCCCAATCCAGTTGAGGGTTTTGAGCAAATTCCAGATTTAATTGGTCTAAGAATTGAGTGTAGGTTCATAAAAGATGAAGAACAAATATACAAGAAGATAATTGAAGATTTTAGAATTTATTGTGGAGATGGAATGTATGCGTCTAAAAAGAATAAGAAAATTAGATTAAATCTTGACGACCCGCAACCTCAATCTTTAAATAATGGATTTAAAATTTTTAAACTTGATGGGGAATTCTTTACGGGAGAGAGAACCTATTTGTTTGAACTACAAATTAAATCTTTAGTAAATGTATTTTGGGGAGAAATTGATCATAAGATTTTATATAAAAATTACAATTATATGGTCACAGCTGATTTTTTCAAAGACATAATGAGCTCAATTATAGACAACCTCACAATGGTGGATAGACAATTAATGATTCTATATAATCATGTAAAAAACCTTGACGCGTCTGTAAATATTTCTGCTGAAAATCAATTAAAGACACTTTTATCAAAAATACTTCACGATGTATTTACACAGAAGATTTATGAGGAACTGGGCCTTTTTATGAATTTGAAAACTATTACCGATGTAGTAGTAAATTTTCTGTTCATGAAATTAGCTAAAAATAAAGATTTGACATACGGAGAGAATTTTATTTCTTTAATTAACAGAATAAATCAAGCTTCAGATTGTGAAATGAATTTAGAAGAACCCATATCTTTTATGAAAGAACCAAAATACTATGATTCTTTTTCTAAAGGTATAGGAGAAATTTTATTAAAAAATCTTAATAGGGATTTGGAATGGAATCTATTTTTCAAAATTATAGGTTTGATAAATGGTACAACTTATTCTGAAAATTTTACAGAATTTGTCATATTCGTGCGATATGAATACACTCTATCTCTTCTTGAATTATTCGAGAACTTAAATATCTCTCAAGAAGAAAAAGACAATATAGAAAATAAATTACTCACATTGGTTGTGCAATCTTTCGAGAATAACCCGTCTTTATCAAATTTAATGGATAAATCGTTGAATAAATTTAATAGTTTAGTTTGTCAATCTAGAAAAACGGATATAAAAGAAAAAGATGAAATCATAAATTTGTTTTTGAAAAATTATAATTTTAATTAAGTATTATATTGTTTTCACTTTTGATATAATATTGTTAAGGGAGGTCAATATGAAAGATATAGAATCTTTACTTCAGAACAGAGTATTCTATTACTTTGATCAAATTACAAAAATACCAAGAGAATCTTTTCATGAAGAAGAGATCAGAAACTTTCTTTTGGATTTTGCAAAAAAACACAACTTAGAATCTTTTACAGACGAAATTGGAAATGTCATTATAAAAAAAGAGGCTTCTACCGGTTATGAAAAATCTGAGTCCATAATTTTACAAGGACACATGGATATGGTTTGTGAAAAAGATGATGATATTGAGTTCGATTTTAAAAAGGATCCAATTGTCTATACTATTAAAGATGATCGTATAGTGGCAGAACATACTACTTTAGGTGCTGATAATGGAATAGCTGTTGCAATGATATTAACAATTTTAGAAAGTGACAAATATAGTCATCCAAAAATTGAAGCATTATTTACGGTAAATGAAGAGAATGGAATGACTGGTGCACGTAATCTTGAGAATAAATATTTAGAATCAAAATTGCTTTTAAATTTAGATTCTGAAGAAGAAGGTAAAGGTTGCGTAAGTTGTGCTGGTGGCCAAAGAGACCTTATAGTATTAAAAAAAGAATTCAAGAAATTAGATAAAGAATACGACTTTTATGATTTAATAGTTTCAGGACTTAAAGGTGGTCATTCTGGTCAAGAAATTCATAAAGGTCTAGGAAATTCGAATAAAATATTGGCAAGGGCACTTTATAGAATTTTTGAGAAGTTTGAAGCTAATTTAATATCAATAGAGGGTGGCGCAAAACCAAATGCCATACCAAGACTTGCAAAAGCAAAGTTAGCTGTGCCTAAAAATGATAAAAAAGAATTGCAAGATTTAATTGTAGAAATTAATGGTGAACTTGTCAAAGAACTAGGTAAGGTTGATCCCAATGTAAGGTTAAACCTAGAAAACACCAGAGAAGAAAATGACAAGGCATTTACTGACGAACTATCATATAGAATTATTTGTCTATTAAATATTTTGCCTGATGGTGTGATGTCTATGAGCAAAAATATTGAAGGATTAGTAGAAGCTTCAGTAAATGTAGGTGTTATTGTAGATAATGAAGAAACAGTAGAAATTATTACGAATATAAGGTCTCAAGTTTCTTCGTTAAAGGATAACATGGCCAACATTAACAAGATTGCTGCAAAACTCGTAGGGGCAGAATTTAGTATACAGTCAGATTATCCAGCTTGGGAATACAAAGAAAACTCTAAACTAAGAGATATTGCTTCTGATGCTTATAAAGAAATCACAGGAGAAGACTTTATCTTTGAAGAAATTCATGCAGGTTTAGAATGTGGATTATTTAAAGAGACAATTGGTGATATAGACATGCTTTCAATTGGCCCAGATATGGAAGGGGTACATGCTCCTGGAGAAAATTTGTCCATACCATCGACTGAAAGAGTATTTGAATTTGTTATAAAAATTTTAGAAAAATTAAAATAATTAGGAGGCATAAGATGAACGAAAAAGATTTGAATCAACATGAACACTGTGGTTGCGGTTGCGGCGAACATAATCATGACCATGATCACGAACAGACTTATCAAACTATAACCTTAACATTAGATGACAACTCAGAATTAGTTTGTATAGTTATAGGTATATTTGAATGTGATAACAATGAATATATTGCACTTGTACCAGAAAGTGAAGAAGATGGTGACGAAGTCCTACTATACAAATATAAAGAAATATCAGAAGAAGAAGTTGAACTTGATGTCATAGAATCAGATGAAGAGTTTGAAAAAGTTACCGCTAAGTTTGATGAAATATTTAACGATGAAGAAGAATAATTAGAAAGAGTTAATTATATGTGCTACAGAAAATATTCAGATTTTCTCAAAGAAAAATTTGGCGAAAAAGTTTATAAATTACCAGTTAAATTAAATCTTACTTGTCCTAATAGAGATGGTACTTGTGGTTGGGGAGGTTGTATTTTTTGTGGCGAAGAAGGTGGCAGTTTTGAAAATAATTTTGGAAGTATAGAGAGCCAACTTTTGAAAAATAAAGAACTCATAAAAAGAAAGTATAAAGCAAAAAAATATATTTCGTATTTTCAAAACTTCACCAATACTTACATGCCCATAGAAGAATTTAAATCTTCTATTAATAGATCCCTTATTGAAGATGTTGTAGGTTTAAGTATTTCAACTAGGCCTGATTGTTTAGGGGAAAAATATTTGGATTTTTTGGAAGAAATAAACAAAAATTATTTTGTAACTGTTGAATTGGGTCTACAGACTACAAATTATCATAGTCTCAAAAAATTAAATAGGGGGCATGGTCTTTCTGAATTTGTTGATGCTTGTATTAAACTTAAAAATAGAGGTATCAATATTTGTGCTCACGTTATCATAGGCCTACCATGGGATAATGATTTAGACATAATTGAGTGTGCAAAAATGTTAAATGTTTTAGGAGTAGACGAAGTTAAGATTCATGCACTCTATATTATAAAGGGTACACTTTTGGGAAATATGTATGAAAAGGGTGAAATCAATACTATTTCTTTAGAAGATTACAAAAGAAAAGTTATACTCTTTTTAAGACATCTAAAAGATGATATAATAGTTGAAAGGATAATTGGCAGAGCTCCAGAAGAAAATTCTCTATTTTGTAACTGGGATACTTCTTGGTGGAAAATTAGAGACGATATAATAACTAATATGAAGGAGAATAATTACTGTCAAGGTGATCTAGTGAAAGGAGAATGACAATGATAAAGTATATTTTAGGAAGCAAAGGATCTGGAAAAACAAAATGGCTTATTGACAACGCAAATGAAGACATGAAAAGCGGAGATGGAAATATAGCATTTGTTGAAGTTGATGATGACCATATATTTAGTTTGGATTATAACGTGCGACTTATTAATGCTACTGATTATAGATTAAATTCAATTAATAGTTTTTATGGATTTATTTGCGGGCTTCTTGCTATGGATTATGATCTACACAAGATTTATATTGATGGAATATACAAAGTACTACCTCTAAATATAGAGGATTTAGAATATCTGTTTAATAGAATTTCAAAAATTCCTGATGCTGAAAATAAAGAAATATTTATTAATGTTGATTATTTAAAAACAGACATGCCTGAAACGCTTTCTGAGCATTGTTTAGAGGTTACAAACGAATAGGTGAGATTGTGGATAAAAAATTGATTACAAGAATTATTGCTATTATCTTAGTTATAGCTATGGTAGTACCAGTCATTCTCAGTTTGACTTGATAAACTTTGAATTACGTTAGAAAAAAGAGTCTTTTTGAAGATTTTTTTGAACACAGATCTTTTTTAATAATGCAATATACAAATGGCGATTTAACTAAGAGAGAGTTTTTACAAAAAAATTTTGATTATTTTGCTCTTAAAAATGCTAGGGCCTATATTAAAGTGGATTCATATGAAAAGGGAATGTATAATTATCAGTATTACAATGTAATGGCGAAATATTATCGTACTCTGGCAATTGAAGTAAGAAATACCAAAAAGCACTCTAGATATTATGGATATTATTTGAATCTTACAAATAAATATTATCATCTTAAGGACAGATCGGTACTCTCTATCCTTAAAATACAAAATTTTGAAAATACAGCAGCTTATTTTATTAAATGCGAATCAAAAGCACTGAGAAATGAATTATACGAAATAGTATTAAAAGATAAAAAAGAAGCAATATTTCACTCAAAGGCACCATGGCTTTTGAAAGTATTAAAAAACGAGAAAATTTTTGATGATGAGATGAAGACATCTATTATCGATCATTATATTAATGAAAAATATTATTGATACATTAAAGATACATTTTATTGATTTTAAAATGTGTCTTTTTTTGTCAATTTCAGTATTAAATATATTTATGTTAAAGCTATTATTAATAAATACTGGCAATATATGAAATTTGTAATTATTTACAAAAAAACTTATAATATAAATTGTGATTTTTATAAAATGCTTGGCTTTCTAATTTATTGAATAAGTCTTGCATTACGAAACTAAAATATTAGTATTTGAGGGGGAAAAAGTGAAAATAAAAGGCATTATTTTATGTTTTATATTAGCAATACCTTGCTATTTCTTGGGTAAAATTTTTCCTGTAATAGGTGGACCAGTAATAGCTATTTTAATGGGTATGCTTTTAAAAAAATTTGTTAAAAATGAATTTAATCCTGGGATTAAATTTACAAGTAAGAAAATTTTACAATTGGCAGTAATTCTATTGGGATATTCAATGAATATTAATCAAGTAGTTAAAAGTGGCTATGATAGCTTGCCAGTAATTGTATTTACAATTTCCATAGCTTTGATTTCTGCTTTTGTTATGTCTAAGATTCTAAAAATGGATAGGAAAAATGCTATTTTAATCGGTGTTGGATCTTCCATTTGTGGTGGTTCGGCAATTGCAGCTACTGCTCCTATAATAGATGCAGATGATGAAACAATAGCTAAGTCTATATCGACTATATTTTTATTTAATGTTGCAGCCGCTATAATATTTCCAACTTTAGGAGATTTATTAAATTTAACTAATGAAGGATTTGCTATTTTTGCAGGAACTGCTGTTAACGACACTTCATCAGTTACTGCTGCCGCAGCTTCTTGGGATGCAATACATAGTGCAAATACTTTAGAGATGGCAACTGTAGTTAAATTAACTCGAACACTTGCTATTATTCCAATTTCAATAGTATTATCTATTTATGAAAATAGAAAAAATAATAGCTCAAAGAACTTAAGTATATTTAAATTAGTGCCAAATTTTATTTTATTCTTTGTTATTTTTTCTATTTTAGCAACTGTATTGCCAATACCAAATAGCTTTATTCATTTCACAAAGGTTTTGTCTAAGTTTTTTATTACAATGGCAATGATGGCTATCGGCCTATCTACAGATATTGTAAAATTAATAAAAACTGGTGGCAAGTCTTTAATTCTTGGCTTTGTCTGCTGGGTATGTGTCACAGTTATGAGCTTAGGTGTACAAAATATAATTGGTCTTATTTAATAAAAAAGCATTGGATAATATGTAGCTAAAAGCTGTTATCCAATGCTTTTTTAATTTAATTTTTAATCAAAATAGAGACCATCAGTGGTGTCATTATCTTTCATGAAATATACCAGTAGTTCATTTGCTCTATCAAAATCTTTCTCAGAAACATAAATTCCCTTTTCATAAATAGAAAAACCTGAAACTATCCTCATATAATCTCCATCATCTTTTACAAAATAAGGTATTTGGTTGTCTTCCAAAAAAGCACATATTTCATCAAAAATCAATTTATTTGTTGATGTTGTAAGTTTTACATATTCAATATTATCGTCCATTTTTATCACCTATAATATTATACCCTTTTTTTAAAATTTTAGGCAAATAAAAAAGGCCACTAAGGCCCTTTTTATTACATATTCTTTGAGTAAAACTCAACGATTAATTGGTCATCAATTTCTATAGGTATATCTTCTCTATTAGGAATAGATGCTAAAGTTGCTTTAAAGTTTTCATCTTTAGAAATGTAAGGATAGCTAACAACAACATTAGTGTTGTAGTTTTCTTTAAACATATCAACTTTTTTACCTTTAGCTGATAATTCAATCACATCGCCTGGTTCACATCTGTAAGATGGAATATTAATTTTCTTTCCATTAACAGTTAAGTGACCGTGGCTTACCATTTGTCTTGCTTGTCTAATTGAAGAAGCAAAACCCATTCTGTAACATAGGTTATCTAGACGTCTTTCAAGGAAAGTAACTAGATTAGGACCTGTTTGTCCTGGAGTTCTTTGAGCTTCTTTAAATAGATTTACGAATTGTCTTTCAAGAACGCCGTAATAAGCTCTCAATCTTTGTTTTTCTAACAATTGCTTACCATATTCAGTAAGTTTTTTATCGCTTCTAGCGGTACCTCTAGTCGCTCTTTTCATTGCCTTAGGGTGACCGCAAACATTTAGTCCAAGTCTTCTAGATTGCTTGAACTTTGGATCCATCATTTTTGCCATATTATCATTCTCCTATAAATTTTCGCCGCGATAATTTATAAGCCGCATGTATTATACTAAATCTTATAGTATTTGTAAAGTATTTCGTTGAATAATTAATTATTTTATATCTTATACTTATTTACAGAGAAAATAATAGATAACTTCAATACCTATTTATTGTTAATTTAAAATAAAACTTTAGTTATAAAAGTTAAAATTTAAGTAGTTTCTTATTCTCTATAACAGTATTTCAAAAAAAATTTAGTAATATTTAACCTAATTGCGTATAGTATTTTTATGTTATACTAAAATAAAATAGTTGTGAAGTTTAATCAAAAAGAGTGATTTAATATAATTTTAGCTAACGATATAGTGTTTTTTATATAAAGAAATATCATATTATGAGTCTAATAATATTTTTGATAAATTTCAAACAAAAATTTTAAAAATATGGAGAGTGATAAAATGGACCTGAAAGAATTTAATGTCAATGATTACTTAGGTAAATATGCAGAACTTATTTTAAAGATTGGACTTAAGATAAAGGATGGAGATATTCTTATTATTCGAGTTCCAATTGAGGCTTTTGATTTTGCTCGAATCCTTACAGATATAGCTTATAATCTTGGAGCAAAAGAAGTTGTAGTTGACTATAGAGACACAGAGATTTCAAAGTTAAAATTTAAGCATGAAACTTTAGAAGTGTTGACGGATATACCTAAACATAAAGTTGACAAAGAAAACTACTATATAAATAAAAAAGCTAAATATCTATCAATAACAGGTGGAGACCCTGATGCTTATAAAGGAATTGATCCAAATAAATTATTGCAATCGGGAATTGCAAATTCAAAAGCATTAAGGGAATTTAGTGACAAAATGATGGCGAATTTTACATCTTGGTGTGTGGTTGGAGCTTCTATTGGACCTTGGGCCACTAAGGTATTTCCTGATCTTGAAGAAAAAGATGCAATTAAAAAACTTTGGTACGAAATTTTTAATACTGTAAGATTATTTGAGGATAATCCTGAATCGGCATTAGAAAAACATGTTGCAAATTTAAGCCGATATGCTAATTTTTTAAATGAAAGCAAATTCAAAAAATTAAAATATACTTCTGCTAAAGGAACAAATCTAGAAGTTGAGTTGCCTGATAATTATATATTTGCAGGCTCGGTTGACACAAATTCATCCGGAGAGGAATTTATTGCTAATATGCCAAGTGAAGAAGTGTTTTCTGCACCACATAGGGAAGGGGTTAATGGTATAGTTTACAATACTTTACCTTTAAACTATAATGGCAATATAATTGATGATTTTTATCTGAAATTTGAAGAGGGAAAAGTAGTAGATTTTGATGCAAAAACAGGTAAAGAATATTTGCAAAATATTCTAGATACTGATGAAGGCTCTAAAAGACTTGGTGAAGTTGCTTTAGTTTCATACAATACTCCCATATCTATGAGAAAAATTTTATTTTTTAATACTTTGTATGATGAAAATGCTTCATGTCATTTAGCATTAGGTAAGGCTTATCCTAGCTGTGTAAAGGATGGAGAAAATATGTCAATTGAAGAGCTTAAAGAAATTGGTTTGAATGATTCTTTAAGTCATGTTGATTTTATGATAGGGGATAATACTACTAATATAGTTGGCATAAAGCACAATGGTGAAGAGATACAAATTTTTGAAAATGGAAATTTTGTAATATAAAAATTAAGATTTAGATTGTGTTAAAATTTTATGAATGTTTAACAAAAAATTCATATATTATCAAATAAATTAAAAAAAGTCTGTCTAAAACTGTATTAAGTTTAAACAGACTTATTTTAATTTGAATTTGATTAATTAAGATTATATTAAATACTAGAATCTGTTGAGAATTAAACCTATTTGTCATAAAGCTTTACAAATAGATTTTGGTAGTAAATATTATTTAAAATAGATTTAAGACTAATTATGTAGTTACAAAGTCTCTCATACTCTCAAACTTTTTGTCGCCTATGCCATCAACTCTTTTTAAATCGTCAATTGTGTTAAAAGGAGAATTTGCCCTGTATTCAATAATTTTATCAGCAGTTTTTTCACCAACACCAGGTATCTGTGTAAGTTCTTTATGGTCAGCAGTATTTAGATTAATCTTTGGTAAATTTGAAGAATTGATATTAGATGAGTTTGTAGCTACAGCCGGTGGTAAGTCCTCTCCAAGTAAAGGTAAATATATTTTTTCTTCATCATTTAATTTTTTGGCTAAATTTATAACATCTAAATTCGCGTTTTCTAGGGCTCCTCCAGCTAGTTCAATTGCATCAGCTACACGTGAACCCAGGCTCAATTTGTATAGGCCTGGATTTTTAACAGCTCCTGAAACATGAACAAATAATTCTTGAGCCTGATTTTCACTATTTGAATTTATTTCTAAATTATCACTTTCAATGTCATTATTTTGTGAAAATGATTTTTCGTCAGAAGTATCTATACTGAGTAGTTCTTTATCATATTCATCATTTGGAGAATATACTTGATATCCAATAAATACCAGCAATAATAATATTAAAAAATAACTTAAATTCTTTTTTAAAAAATTAAAATTCATCTTTAACCTCGCTAATTTTCTATATAATTAGTATACTCCATTTTCTATAAAAATTAAATCATTATAATAAATTCTATTATTCAATACACTAAATTGATATTTTTATAGTGTTTTCAAATAAAAATATTTATGTTATAATGATACAAACGATTTCAAAATTTACATATTGTTAGGAGGCAAAAACTATGAAAGTTTATAAGACAACGCAAGTAAGAAATCTTGCCCTAGTTGGGCATTCTGGTTCAGGTAAAACAAATTTAACAGAGGCAATGCTTTTCCAAAGTGGAGCAACTAAGAAATTAGGCAATGTTTCTGATAAAAATACAGTTTCAGATTTCAGTAAAGAAGAAAAGGAAAGAGGAACTTCCATTGGAACAGCAATTGTTCCCATTGAATGGAGAAATTATAAAGTTAATATTATAGATACTCCTGGATTTCTTGACTTTGTGGGTGAAGCTCATGGAGCTCTTAGAGCAAGTGAAGCGGCTCTTCTTGTTATTGATGCAACAAAAGGGATTGAAGTTGGAACAGAAAGAGCCTGGAGATATACAGAAGAAATTGGTCTTCCTAGAATAATATTTATTAATAAAATTGATGGTGAAAATGTAAACTTTAGAAAATTAATGGAAGATTTAGAAGAATCTTTCGGTAAAAAAGTTATTCCTTTTTCAGTTCCTATAGGTGAAGGCGAAAACTTTGTTGGAGTTACTGATGTAATTTTTCAAAAAGGATATAAATATGTAAACTCTGCTCCTCAAGAAGCTGAACTTAATCACGATCAAGTTAAAGCTACTGAAAGAATGTATGAAGAAATAGCAGAAGTTGTTGCAGGTTCAGATGAAGTTTTAATGGAAAAATATTTTGCCGGTGAAAAATTTACTAGAGAAGATTTACTTCGAGGTGTGACAACGGCCTTATTAGAAGGGGATGCAGTTCCTTTATTAGTTGGAAGTGGTGAAAAAGGAATTGGTATAGACATATTACTTAATACTATAATTAACTATATGCCGTCACCATCTGATGAGAGAGCACATCAAGGATTTAGATTTAAAGAAGGAGAAGAAAGAAAAGTATCTGCTGATGAAAATTTTGCGGCAGTTGTTTTTAAAACAATTTCAGATCCATTCTTAGGAAAGATATCTATATTTAAAGTTTTATCAGGTATTATTAATAAAAATACAACTCTATATAATGTAAATGCCGATGTTACAGAAAAACTTACGGGATTATATGTAATGAGAGGTAAAGAGCAAATGGAGGTTGACGAAATACATGCTGGCGATATTGGGGCAACAGCTAAACTCCTAAATACCATAACTGGTGATACTTTATGTGATAAAGAACATAAAGTTTTGTACAAGAAAATTAAGCAGGCTTCACCGGTACTATACTATGCAATAGAACCAAAAACAAAAGGCGATGAAGAAAAACTTTCTCAATCATTAAAGAAAATTAAAGACGAAGATCCTTCATTTGTAATTGAAAGGAATGCGGAAACTAAACAACTGACAATCGGTGGACAAGGCAGTGTTCAATTAGATGTAATTTTAGAAAAATTAAAGAACATGTATGGTGTTGAAGTCAATATAGTTCCTTTTATAATTCCTTATAGAGAAACAATAAGAAAAACTTCTCAAGTTCAGGGTAAACACAAAAAACAATCTGGTGGTGCAGGTCAATATGGTGATGTCTGGATGAGATTTGAACCATCAGATAAAGAATTTGAATTTGATGAAGAAGTATTTGGCGGTTCAGTACCTAAAAACTATTTCCCAGCAGTAGAGAAAGGTATAGTTGAATCTAAAGAAAAAGGTGTATTGGCAGGATATCCTGTTACTAATTTTAAAGCTGTACTTTATGATGGAAGTTATCATGATGTTGACTCTAATGAAATGAGTTTTAAAATCGCAGCCTCTTTAGCTTTTAAAAAAGGTATGCAAGAAGCAGATCCAGTATTACTTGAGCCTATAATGAAAGTTGAAGTTCTAATTCCAGAAGCCTATTTAGGCGATGTTATGGGGGATATGAACAAAAGACGTGGAAGAATTTTAGGGATGGATCAAAAGAGCGATGGCACACAAGTTTTAATAGCCGAAGCTCCTCAAGCTGAACTATTTAGTTATTCTATCGATTTACGTTCAATGACACAAGGTAGAGGAACATTTAATATGGAATATGTTAGATACGAGGAAGTTCCAGCAAATATAGCAGAAGAAATAATTTCAAAAAGAGCGGAAGAAAATAAATAATATTTTTGAGTTGGATTAAAAAATCCAACTCTTTTTTTAATAATCTTTAAAATTGAAAAAGATTTATTTTCAGTGTATTCTTTATTTAAAATGTTGAGAGGGACAAATAATGGACATTAAAAGATTTAGTTTGAGAGAACAAGTATATGATGGAATAAAAAATAAAATTCTAAATAAAGAATATAAAATTGGAGAGTATTTAAACATTCAAGAGCTAACTCGTGAATTATCTGTAAGCAATACTCCCGTTAGAGAGGCACTTTCAGCTTTAGTTTCAGATGGGCTTGTTGATGTTTCTGATAATTATAAATATAAAGTTGTAAATCTAAATGAAAAAGAAATTATAGATTTAAATCAAACAATTTTAATTTTAATTCTTGGAGCACTGGATTACATAAAAAGGGAAGACAAATTTAAATTATTAGAAAATATGCTAGAAAATTCTTTAGCTAATTATAAAAAAGATAAAGATAAAAATGAACTTTTTGACTATCAATTTGTAAGACTGTCTACAGATTTTGATAGACAATTTGTGTTAGCAACAAATAATAAATTTCTTATACAAGAATTCGACAATTTAATGAATCTTTTTGTTCTTACATCTGTATATAATAAAAAAGAATATAGAGATATTCATGTCAAAGAACATTATCAAATGCTAGAAAGTATCAGAGAAACAAATATAGATAAGACAAAAAATATTTTAAAAAATCATTTTAGTAAGAATTTAAGTGACATGGATTATTAGTTATGATTAATTTTTCTCATATTAGGTATCAATAGATTAAGTTATAAATTAGAGATAGTCCATATATCTTTACAAATTAATAGATTTGTATTAAAATGAGTGTAAAAGATAGTCAAATTACATATCTTATATTTAAAAAGACAAAGATGGTCAAAGGAATGAGAATATGGCAAAACTTTCAAATTCTATAGAGGAGTTTATAAATCAATTATTATTTGAAGCTGGTGGTTCTTTAGAAATTCAACGCTCACAAATTTCTGATTATTTTAATTGTGCTCCTTCACAAATTAATTATGTTTTAACAACTAGATTCACTCCTTTTAAAGGGTATTATGTTGAGTCACGTAGAGGTGGCGGTGGATATATTCGCATAGTTAAAGTGCAGCTAGAAGATGAAATGGAAACTTTAGAATTATTTAATGAATATATTGGAGAGTCTATAACTAAAGATAAATCAGATGATTTGTTGAGAGAACTTTTTAGAATTGATAAGGTTACTAAAAGAGAATTAGAATTGATAAAGGTAGCATTATCAGACAGGGCTTTGGGAGAAAGTGTAAATAGAAATGAGCTAAGAGCAAATTTGCTAAAGAATATGCTACTTGTGGTGTTCAGTTGAGGAGGAAGTATTATGTTGTGTGATATTTGTAACGAAAGAGAATCGGTAATTTCCTACACCAAAATAAATGAAAATAAAGTAGAAGAGGTTCATTTGTGTGAGATATGTGCAGAGAAAAAATTTAAAATGGACTTTGCAACTTATCAAGATATAATGCCAAAAATAGAAGATGTATTAAGGGGTATATTAAAGTTAGGTCCTTATTATCACGAGGATGAGGATATTGTTTGTGAATATTGCAATAGAACATTTACTGAATTTAAGAATACTGGTATTTTAGGATGTCCCCACTGTTACAAAACTTTCGAGTATGAATTCGACAAATATTTGAGGGCCTTAAATTTAAAAGATGGATACAAAGGAAAAATTCCAAAGAACGCGGATGAATACTTGGTATTAAATAGAAAAATTAGTGAACTAAAATCTAAACTAGATATTGCGGTAAGTATGGAAGAGTATGAAAAAGCAGCTCAATTTAGAGATAAAATAAATGAATTGAAGGAAGAAAAAAATGTCTGATATTATAATTGGCAATAAAATTAAATTATATAGAAACCTTGACGGACATAATTTTAATATAAAAACTGAAGATGAAGAATCTAAAAAAGTATATGAAAAAATTGCTGATGCTTTAAATTCAATAGGATTTATTGAAGTGGATTTAGATAATATTTCATCTTTAAAAAAATTAGAATATGTAGAAAAAGGAAAATTAAATAGCAGTTTTTTAAACAATGATAATAAGGGTTTTTTTACTAAAGATAATATGCCCGATGTTATAGTTAATTCTATTGAGCATATTGAGATTAAAGAATTCTCTAGGACTAAATCTTTAGATGAGCTTTTTGAAGATGTATATAAAGTTGAATCTGAGTTAGAAGAAAAATTAAACTTTTCTTTTGATCCAAAATTTGGATATTTAAATTCAAGAGTTTTAAATACTGGCACTGGTCTTAGACCTCTGGTAATAATGCATTTACCTGCACTTAATTATTTTGGTATTGATGAAATATCTACAGGTTTAATGAGACTTGGATACACTCTTGCACCTTATCAAGCAGGTATGGGAAAAAGTTCTGGCAGTGTGTTTAGTCTTTCTTTTGAATCAACTTTTGGGGATGAAGAAAAAAATTATATCAATAAACTAAAACTGATAACACGAGAAATTTCAGATATAGAGATGGAAAACAGAAAAAAATTGTATTTGGATAATATAATTGTACTTGAAGATCTCGTCAATAGAAGCTATGGAACATTATCAAGTGCTAGGATATTATCAGAAGATGAGATGATGCAGTCCATGAGTAATATTAAACTCGGCAGTGAATTGTCAATTTTAAAAACTAATAAAAAAATTGATTTTTTTGATGAGGTAATGAAATTAAGAAATGGACATCTGCAACTTGAGAGAGGAGCAATACTAGATATTAAATCTCGCGATATATTGCGAGCAAATAAATCTAGGGCGCTCATGAGGGAGGTTTTTTAGATGAGTATGTTTGGAAGATTTAGCGAAAAGTCACAAAAGGCTATTTTATTCGCTCAACAAGAGGCAAGAGAACAGAAACATTCGTATATAGGTTCGGAACATTTACTTTTAGGTATTATCAGAGAAGGAACAGATACTGGTGCCCATATTTTATCAAAATTAGAAATTGACTATAAAAAAGCCAAAGAAGCTGTAATGGATATAGTTGCAAAGGGCCAAGGACCTGTAATGAATTCTATAGCTTATACACCTAGAACAAAAAGAATATTTGAGCTTGCTTTTGAAATTTCTAGAGAAGTTGGTGAAGTTAGTGTATCTACCGAACATTTGCTTTTAGGTATTTTAAGAGAAGGTCAAGGAGTTGCAATTTTAGTTCTTAGAAGATTAGGTATTGATATAGATAATCTAGAAAATGATATTTTAAATAATTTGGATGAATATGAAGAAGATGGAGAATCTATTGGTGCTTCAACCGAAGCTTTAGATAAATACACAATTAATCTTAACGAACAAGCTGAACAAGGAAAAATTGATCCGGTTATAGGAAGAAAAGAAGAGATTAAAAGAGTAATACAAGTTTTATCTCGTAGAACAAAAAACAATCCTGTGTTAATAGGAGAACCGGGTGTAGGAAAGACAGCTATCGCAGAGGGATTAGCTTTAGAAATAGTAAATGGTAATGTGCCAGAAATAATGAAAGATAAAATTATTTTAAATTTAGACGTTTCATCAATTGTTGCTGGTTCTAAATACCGTGGAGATTTTGAAGAAAGACTAAAAAATATTACAACAGAAGCATCTCAAAATAAAAATATTATTTTATTCATTGACGAAATGCATGTGATAATTGGTGCCGGCGCAGCGGAAGGCTCTCTAGATGCATCAAATATATTAAAACCGATGCTTACAAGAAAGACTATTCAAATTATTGGAGCAACAACTATTGAAGAATATAGAAAGCATATAGAAAAAGACCCAGCTTTTGAAAGAAGACTTATGCCAATAACCATTGATGAACCTTCAATAGAAGATTCAATAAATATTTTGAAGGGTTTGAAAGACAAGTATGAAGCTCATCATAAAGTTATAATTAGTGATGAAACTGTAGAAGCAGCAGTTAAATATTCTGATAGATATTTAAATGATAGATTTTTACCAGATAAAGCCATTGACTTGATAGACGAAGCTAGTTCTAAATTAAAAATTGAATCTTATAAAGTTCCTGAATTTGAGGAAAAATATAAAAATGCTCTTTCTAATATTGAGAGCAAAAAGAACGAGGCAGTAAAAAATCAAGATTATGAGCTTGCTGCAAGTTTAAGAGATGAACAAAAGAAAATTGAACAAGATTATCAAGAAGAGTTAGAAAAATTTGAAGAAGAAGAATCTAAAAAAGAAGTAACACCCGAACATATAGCACAAATAGTTTCTGATTGGGCAAAGATTCCTGTAACAGAAATGACTGAAGAGGAAACTGAAAAACTTAGATTATTAGATACCAATTTAGTGAAAGAAGTAAAAGGACAAGACGAGGCTGTGTTGACCTTATCAAAAGCAGTCAAAAGAGCAAGAATTGGTCTAAAAGATCCTAATAAACCAATAGGTTCCTTTATATTTGTTGGCCCTACAGGTGTAGGTAAGACATTCTTGGCAAAAAATTTAGCCAAAAACTTATTCGGACGTGATGACAATCTAATTAGATTAGATATGTCTGAATATATGGAAAAACATTCTGTATCTAAATTAATTGGTTCTCCTCCAGGATATGTTGGATTTGATGAAGGTGGACAATTGACTGATCTTGTTAGAACAAATCCTTACTCTGTAATTCTATTTGATGAAATAGAAAAGGGACATCCTGACGTATTCAATGTTTTGCTACAAATTCTTGATGAAGGTAGACTTACAGATTCACAAGGAAGGACCGTCAATTTTAAAGATACTGTTATAATTATGACTTCTAATGTAGGAGCTAACTTATTGGCAAAAAATTCTGTACTCGGTTTTACAACTTCTGAGGAATCAGAAAGACAAAATGAGTATGAAAATATGAAAGATATTATAAATCAAGCTTTAAAAGATAGATTTAGACCAGAATTCTTAAATAGAGTTGATGATATAGTCGTATTTAAACCACTTGAAAAAGAACGTGTTAAAGATATAGTCAACAATTTGCTAAGAGAAGTTGACGAAAGATTATCTGATATGGAAATAACTGCAAAATATACTAATAAACTTAAAAATTATATTGTCGAAAAGGGATATGATAAAGTATACGGAGCAAGACCCCTTGCAAGGACAATAAGAAAATTAGTTGAGGATAAGATTGCCGACTACTATCTTGAAGGTAAAATTAAATCTGGTGATAATATCTCTATTGATGTTAAATATAATAAAATAGATATAAAAAAGATTAAAGAGGATAATAATAAAGATGAAACAAAAGACAGTATATCAGTGTAAAAAATGCGGATATATATCTCATGGTTATTTAGGCAAATGTCCAAATTGTGCTACTTGGAATTCTTTAGAAGAAGTTATAGAAGAAAAGAAAAGCACAACTAAAAGTATTAATAAAAAAAATAATAAAGCTTTGAACTTACAAGAAATTAAAGTATCTAGAGATGAAAGAGTATTAACTGGTATAGAAGAATTTGACAGAGTCATGGGCGGAGGCATAGTCCGTGACTCTGTAAGTATTCTTACAGCCAAACCAGGCTCTGGTAAATCAACTTTATTAATGCAGGTATCTTATAGTTTAGCTAACAAAGGATTTAGAATTTTGTATGCTTCGGGAGAAGAGTCTGAAACTCAGATTAAAATGAGAGCAAATCGTATTTTAAAAACATTCTCAAATAATATTTGGGTGTATTCTACTACATCTTTAAATTCCGTAATAGATCAGATAGAAAAAATCGATCCGGATTTTATAATAATTGATTCAATACAAACTTTTACTCTAGATGAATTTTCTCAAAGACCAGGAACTCCAACACAGACTATGGAATGTGCATATAAAATGACTGAAGTTGCAAAAGATATAAATCGTCCACGAATGGTATTTTTAATTGGACAAATGACAAAACAAGACGAACTTGCGGGAGTTAGAAGTTTAGAACATTTAGTTGATACAGTTCTTTTGATTGATGGAGATTCATCAGAAGATTTGCGTTCATTACTGACTACTAAAAACAGATATGGCTCCACCGGTGAAATAGGATTTTTTACTATGACAGAAAAGGGTATGCTATCTATAGACAATCCTTCAGAGTATTTTATGACAAAAAGAGAAGCTAGTAGAAATGTTCCTGGTTCCTCATTATCTGTTATTAGAGAAGGTACAAGGCCAATTATTCTTGAGACAGAGGCTCTTACTTCACAGTCTTTTTTACCATATCCATCAAGAATTTCAGAATGTATTAGACGTGAACATTTAAATACACTGGTTTCAATATTGGAAGAACGAGCTGGAATAAAGTTTATGGATAAAAATATTGTCGTAAAGACAACTGGAGGCATAAAGTTAAAGGAACAGGCTTCCAATTTATCTGTAATGGTATCTATAGTATCTTCTGTTTTTGATAAACCTGTTGATAACGATACTGTGTTTATAGCTGATGTAGGTCTAACAGGTGAATTAAAGAATGTTCCAAGTTTAGAGATAAGATTAAAAGAAGCAGAAAGAATGGGATACAAGAAAGCATATATTTCACAATATTCAAATATTAAAGAAGAAAATTTCCAAAATTTAAAATTATTAAAAATATCACATATTTCTGATTTAATTAATAAAGTATTTGGATAATTATATTATATTAAGATATTTTATTTATAATATTATCTGCATAAAAATTTCTTTTTTTATAAAAATAACCTTTGCAATATCTTTAGTTCTGTGGTATATTATTATGTTTACTTTCACTAATACATTTGATATACTAGTAATGGGATACTAGGAGGTAATATATGTTTGAAATTGGTGATAAAGTCGTTTACCCAATGCATGGTGCAGGTACAATAGTAGCAATCGAAGAGAGAGAAATTTTAGGTAATATTCACAAATATTATATCTTGAAACTGCCTATCAATCAGTTGAAGGTTATGGTCCCTGTTAAAACGGCCCTTGAAGTTGGGGTTAGAGAAATTACAACAGTTGATGAAATGGATGCAGTACTTAAAGAACTTTCATCTCGTGATGAAGTAAAAGTTCCCAAAAACTGGAACAGGAGATATAGGCATAATTTTGAAAAGATTAAATCTGGAGATTTGATAGAAATTGCAGAAGTAATTAAATGTCTAGAAAATCTAGATCAAAAAAAATCTTTATCTACTGGAGAAAGAAAAATATTAACTGAAGCTAGACAAATTATAGCCTCAGAGATGGCATTAGTTTATGAGAAAGAAGTAAGTGAGGTTAGTAAGTTAATTGATGAAGCCTTAAGTTAGGAGTGATTTTTATTAGTAAGAACCGAAAAGTTGTGTCCACTATATTTAAAGTTTTATTTACTTTAATAGGTGCAATTGCCGGTACAGTTATAGTAAGTTTTTTAGATGATTTTGAACCATTTACTGCTATAACTAATCAGAAGATTGTGACAATTATATCCGTTGCTATTATATTATTATTTGCATTTATATTTTATTTATTGTCACCTAAAGTTCTAGGAGCTTTAGAAGATCTTTTGAATGTATGGGAAACTGAGATTCAAACAAGACCTTTATCCGAAGTTTTACTGGGCGCTGTTGGTTTGATAATCGGTTTTATAATTGCATTTTTAATTTCACAGCCGATTTATAAGATACCTATTCCATATATGGGTGCTGTTATTTCAATAGTATTATATGGAATGTTTGGTTTTTTAGGCTTGAGAATAGGAATGTCAAATAAGGACGCCATATCTGAAAAATTTAAACTTGTTTTGTCTAATAATACTAAAAAAGTATCTAAGAATAAAGATAAAGCAAAAGAATATGATGGCATTCCTAAAGTTTTAGATACTTCTGTTATAATTGACGGAAGAATTTTAGACATAGTCAAAAGTGGTTTTTTGGAAGGACCGTTGGTTGTTCCTGTGTTTGTTTTAGAAGAATTACAGCATATTGCAGATTCATCAGAAGCACTTAAAAGAAACAGGGGAAGACGTGGTCTAGATACAATTGCTGAAATTCAAGAACTTAAGAATATTCAGGTTATCATCTTTGAAGGAAAGTACGCAAATATACCAGAGGTTGATTCTAAATTATTAAAACTAACAAATGATATCAATGGTAAAATCGTTACTAATGACTTTAATTTGAATAAAGTTGCCACTGTTCAAAATCTTAACGTTCTCAATATTAATGCTTTAGCAAATGCAGTAAAACCTCCTTATCTTCCTGGAGAAGAGATGCACATTCATATTGTGAAAGAAGGTAAAGAATTTAATCAGGGGTTAGCTTATTTAGATGACGGTACTATGATTGTAGTGGAAAATGGAAAAAATTTAATTGGTAATTCTATTGATGTAATCGTAACAAGTGCTTTACAGACATCCGCTGGTAAGATGATTTTCGCAAAACCTAAATAATCTATTATAGAAATGCTTAATAGCATTTCTTTTTTTATACTAATATAAAATTTTTAAAATTAGACTTATCTCAAATAGAATTTTATTATAGTAGTATTTTTTTAAAAATATATGTAGACAAGCAAATGTAATAAGTTGATTTAAAATTATCTCAAATCATTACTAGATAAATTTACCTTTTAAACAAATGTTAATTAAGATTTGATTACAAGTTAGCAAAAAGCTTTGTTTTAGCATTCTAATTGCTTTATACTTATCTATGTAATCAAATAAAAAGGGTGATAAAATGGTTTACAAGATTAAAAGGTATTTATTAATTTCACTTGTCTTATTTGTTTTAATTACAACGAATGTATTTGCAGAAAACAAACTTCTTTATCAAGAAGAGGTTGCACCCGGTGTAGTTAGATACAAGTATGAAATCAAAAATGGTTCAAGAAAAGCAGTAGCAAATGTAATAAAAGTGGATTTAAATAATCCTCATATAAAAATTAATACAGTGGCGGGTAAAGGAACATATACCAACAAAGGGACAGTTACACAAATGGCAGATAGAACAAATGCTGTTGCAATGGTTAATGGAGATTTCTTCTCCATGCAATTACAAGGAGTACCTCTAGGAGCTTCGATTATAGATGGAGATATGAAGTCTTCGCCGGCAGTTCTTACAGATATTTGGTCTTTTGGAATAGACACAAATAATACGGCTTTTATAGATATGACAAAATTCATCGGTAAAGTAACGGCACCAAATGGGAATTCATATCCAATAGCTGGTTTAAATAAAGCATCTTATTGGTATCAACCTTCTAAGGAATATTCTCACGAGTCAAAAATACAGATGTATGATTCTTTCTGGTCATCTAAATCTAGAGGAGATAAAACTGCAGGAGAAGTTTTACTATCAAAAGATAATATAGTAGAGAAAATTGTATTTAGAAAGAATATTGACACAAAGATTGCAGAAGGTAAAAAAGTTCTGCAGGTAAGTGGTGGATCTGAAAGATTTGTAAGAGACAATATAAAAGTTGGAGATAAATTAAATATTTCTACAAATATTGAACCTAATAGAAATTGGAAAATGATGGTTGGTGGACATGCATTGTTAGTAGAAAATGGAACTATCAAAGAATATACTAAAGATGTAAATTCTATTGGGGGTACTAGAGCAAGAACGGCAGTAGGTATATCTAAGGACGGCAAGACAGTTTATATTACCTCAGTTGAAGGTAGAACAAAAAGATCGCAAGGTGCTAGTCTAAAAGAATTATCTAAATTCATGTTGGATTTAGGATCTTTTAAAGCTATGAATCTTGATGGTGGTGGTTCTACAGCTATGGTGGTAAGAGAACTGGGAGATGTTAAGAGGACAAGGGTAATAAATCCGGAGAGAAACTCAGGTGAAAGAGCAGTAGTAAATGGACTTGGAGTTTTTAATACTACTAAAAATACTGGCGTTATCATAAATGGCAAGATTGATGGAAATACAGATTTAGTTGTTGGTGAACAAACTGAATTTAAATTAAAATCAGCATGGGATGAATTTTTAAATCCAATTGACATTTCTGGTAGAAACTATTCACTAAGCGAAAACTCTGGTGGTAAAAATATATTAAATGGTAGAAGCTATTTGGCACTTACTCCAGGAACTTATACTTTAAATATAAAAACAGACAAACAAGAATCTTTTGAAAAACAAATTAATATAAAAGACATAAATGCTTATCAAGAAATATTTGCTTCAACTGACAATAGTAGAATAAAACCAGGTGATGCTTTAACTGTTAAAGTTCAAGGGAAATTAGATGGAAGAAAAATTAATATCTCTCCTCGTGTTGTCAAGTATGATTTCGTAGATATGGATGCAACAATAGATACGAATACTTTTAAAATAAAAATTAATTCTGTTGGTGATAACCCTAAAATTGTAGCAAATGTGGGAAATAAAACTTCAGAAATTAAACTATATGATAAAGATTCTAAGATAATAAAAATGCAAGTCGGTAGTTCGAATTATAGTGTTAATGGGAAGGCATTAAAACTTGATTCTAAACCATTCATTAAAAATTCAAGGACTTTAGTACCAGTGAGATTTATTGTAGAAGCTATGGGTGGTAAAGTAGATTGGGATGATGAGAATAGAGTGGTTTTAATAAGTAGTGGTAAAGATTCGATAAAATTACCAATTAATTCCAACACTATGACTGTCAATGGTAAAGAAATAGCAATAGATCAACCAGCTATTATTTCAAGTGATCGAACTTTTGTACCAGTTAGGTTTATAGCTGAATCATTGAACATGATAGTAAATTATGATGCGAAAGATCGTGAAATTGAAATTATTTCAAAAAAAGAAAATAAAAATATTATAGAACAAGAAAACTCAAATGTAGAAGTAGATAATAATTTACAACATAATAAACAAACATCACCTGAGATAAATAATCACAATAATAATGCAAATAAAGAAATGCAAAATGTAGAAAATGGAATTCAAAATAATAAAGAAATTACTAACAATAATAATTCTTTGGAGAATAACTTAACAGATGATGTTATGATTTTTAATTAAAATATATGGGAGGGAAAACCCTCCTTTTTAATTTGAAAATTTTAACATAAATAAGTAACAAACGTTTAAAAAATGAGATTAAGACTGAGCGTAATGCTTGAAGTTATGTTATAATTGTAATAATATGATTTGGAGGTTACGATGAAAGAAAAGTTATTTGGTATTAGAAATGATTTTAAAAATCTTATAAAAGATGCTAATACTATTAAAGAAATAGATGATTTAAGAGTAAAATATTTAGGAAAAAAAGGCGAAATAACTGCAATTCTAAAAGGAATGAGAGATATTTCTCCAGAAGAAAGACCAGCTATGGGTTCCCTTGCAAATGAGGTTAGGGAAGAGATAGAAAATCTAATTGAGAACAAAAAAAGTGAAGTCAATAAAATCCTTCTTGATAAAAAATTATTAAATGAAAGAATTGATGTAACTTTAAAGACAGATAATTTAATTTTGGGGCATAGACATCCATTAAAAAAGACTTTAGAAGATTTGGAAGATTTATTCACACATATGGGTTTTACAGTTTACGATGGTCCGGAAATAGAAACTGTTGAAAACAACTTCGATCTTTTAAATGCTCCAAAAGACCATCCTTCTCGTGATATGTCAGATACATTTTATTTTGACAAAAATACAATACTTAGATCACAAACATCACCAGTTCAAATTAGAGCTATGAAAGAATATGGTGCACCTATAAGAATGGTTTGCTCTGGAAGAGTTTTCAGATCTGACGAAGTTGATGCAACTCACTCGCCAATGTTTCATCAGTTAGAGGGGCTTGTTGTAGATGAAAATATTTCATTAGCAAATTTAATTGAAACTTTAAATTATTTCGTCAAAACATTTTTTGGTGAAGATATGAAAACTAGATTTAGACCTCACTATTTTCCATTTACTGAACCAAGTCTAGAAGTTGATACAACTTGCCCTAACTGTGGTGGCAAGGGATGTTCAAGTTGTTCTGGAACAGGTTGGAGTATGGAATTATTGGGCGGCGGAATGGTTCATCCTAATGTTTTAAGAAATTGTGGCATCGATCCAGAAAAATATTCAGGCTTTGCTTTTGGTATGGGAATTGATAGGATTGCAATGGTAAGATACCAAATAAAAGATATTAGAATGATGTTTGACAATAATAAGAAATTTTTAGAACAGTTTTAAGGAGGAACTCATGTTATTACCTATAAAATGGTTAAGAGATTATATAGATTTTGATATAGATATTAAAGAGTTAGCTGATGGACTTTCAAATTCGGGCTCACATGTAGAATCAATTATTGATAATAAATCTGGGATTGAAAAAATAATAGTTGGTAGAATTGAAAAAATAAATAAGCATCCAGATGCTGATAAATTAGTTATATGTGATGTAAATATAGGCAATAAAAACTTACAAATAGTAACCGGAGCTCCTAATGTTTTTGAAGGCGCGATAGTCCCAGTAGCAGTTGATGGTGCAAAAATATATGGCGGTAAAACTATAAAAAAAGGAAAACTCCGTGGCGTTCTGTCTAACGGCATGTTATGTTCACTAGAAGAACTTGGATTTAGTTCATCAGTAGTACCTAAAGAGTCAAAGGATGGAATTTTTATATTCCCAGAAGAAGTAGAGCTGGGTAGTGACTTTTTCGAATCTCTCAATATGAATGATGAAGTGCTTGAACTCGAAATAACTCCAAACAGACCGGATTGCTTAAGTATGGTAGGTATGGCAGTTGAAACTGCTGCCACATTTGACTTAAAACGAAAAGTAAAAGATATTAACATTGAAAGTACAGCAGATAATATAAATGATTACATCGAAAGTATTAAAATTGACACTCCAAATTGCAATAGATATTATGCAAGAGTAATCAAAAATTTGGAAATTAAGCCGTCTCCAATTTGGTTACAATCTTATTTAATGCAGGCAGGAATCCGTCCGATTTCAAACATTGTTGACTTAACTAACTTCGTAATGTTAGAACTTGGGCAGCCTTTACATGCTTTTGATCTTGATTCAATCAATAATAAAAAAGTATTAGTAAGACAAGCTAAAGATGGAGAAACAACTAAAACTTTAGATGGTGAAAAAAGAAGTCTTACAACAGAAGATTTAGTAATCACAGATGGAGACGAAATTATAGCAATTGGCGGTGTAATGGGGGGATATGATTCTGAAGTTACTTCCAAAACTACAACCGTATTACTTGAAGGTGCAAATTTTAATAAAGAAAACATCCGTAAAACATCTAGAAGACTTGGGCTAAGAAGCGAAGCATCATCAAGATTTGAAAAAGGTATTTCCGAGACTTTAGCCCAAAAGGCTGTAGATAGAGTTGCTGAACTTGTACAAAAAATGGGGATTGCTGAAGTAGTTGAAGGTTATATAGATGCAAATAATTTTACAACTACAGAAAAAACTATAAAATTAAGAAAAGAAAAATGTAATAGATTAATAGGTATAGAATTTTCAATTCAAGAAATTTCCAATATATTGAATAGATTAGAAATAGAAACTGAAATTAAAGAGGATTATTTAATAGCTAAAATACCTCAAATAAGGCTTGATTTAAATATCGAAGAAGATTTAATTGAAGAAGTGGCAAGGATATATGGCTATCAAAATATAGAACCTAAAAAATTAGTTGGTACTTTGACTGTTGGCAAGAAGCCAAAATTTAGAAATGTTGAAAACAAAATTAAAAATATACTATTTGGACTTGGATACTCTGAATTTATGACCTATTCATTCATAAGTCCTAATGCATATAACAAATCTAATTATATTGAGGATGATAAAAATATAATTAAAATTTTAAATCCTCTAGGTGAAGATTATTCGGTTATGCGTACAACTTTGATACCTTCAATGATTGAGTCACTGGCAAAAAATTATGCTCGTGGCAATGAAAAAGTTGGTGGATTTGAAATAGGAAATACTTTTATTCCTACAGGAGATAAATTGCCTTCTGAAAACTTAAAATTATGTTTAGGATTTTATGATTTAGGAGATTTTTATTATTTAAAAGAATCTATCGAAAAATCACTGTGGTATTTAGGAATAGAAAACTTAGAAATCCGTAGAGTAACAAAATCTTTCTTACATCCTGGTAGAAGTGCTGAAATTTATTTAAATGATTTTTGTTTGGGTATAATGGGTGAAATTCATCCAAATGTTTTAAAAAATTATGGATTGAAGAAAAAAGTTTATGTTGCAGAATTGGATTTTGATACAATAGTTAAAAACACAATCGATAACTATCTTTATAAAGAAATGCCAAAGTTTCCAACAATTAAACGTGATTTCGCTTTTGTAATTGATAGGGATATTGACTCTGTAGAACTTGAAAAAATCTCTAAAAAACATGGGGAAAAATTGCTAGAATCTTTTAAAGTTTTTGATATATATGAAGGTGATAATATAGAGGAAGGCAAAAAATCAGTAGCCTTTTCATTAGTATTTAGGGCACCTGATCGTACACTAGAGGATTCTGAAGTGTCAGAAATTTCTGGTAAAATTGTCGCAGATATTGAGAAGGATCTTAATGCTAAACTAAGATCTTAATTGTGGAGGTAAATATGTCAGCTAACAAGAGAATTGAAGTAATTATAGATGGCATGAAATTTTATGTGCTAGGCGATGACAATGAAAGTTATGTTAAAAATCTAGCACAAACTTTAGATGAAAAAATACAGAAAACTTATAATAGTAATTTTAGATTAAATCAAGTGCAATCAATTATACTTTGTGCGTTAAATATATTAGATGAATTAGAAAGAACTAAAAGAGATAAGATAGATATTAATTCCATGAAATCTGATGAGAAAGCAATGTTGGAAAAAGTTGAAGAAATTAAAGCTTTGAAAAATACAATTGAAAATCTTAAAAAAGAAAATTCCAATATTTCCTCTCAGTTTACTAATACTAAAGAAAAAGAACATGAAACAGTTGAAAAACTCAAAAAAGCTAATCAAATAAATGTAGATAGAAGCAAAGAAATTGCCACTTTAAAAGCGGATATTTCTGCTTATCAAGAGCAAATAAAAGAGCTGGACAATAAACATAATAATGCTCAAAGAAGGATTATTGATTTATCTAGAGAATTAGAAAGTCTTTATGATGAAAAATAAATATGAATTGTTAGCACCTGCAGGTAATATGAGCTCTCTAAAGGCGGCAGTTATAGCAGGTGCTGATGCTGTTTATTTGGGAGCGAGCGAATTTTCTGCAAGAGCAAAAGCGAAAAATTTTAACATCGAAGAATTGATGGAAGCCATTACTTATGCTCATTTAAGAAATGTTAAAATTTTTGTGACGATGAATATTCTCATTGCAGATACTGAATTTGAAGAAGCTTTAAAATTAGCGCAAAAGCTGTATGATATTGGAGTAGATGCTTTAATTGTTCAAGATTTTGGTCTTGTAAAGGAGATTAAAAAACTACTTCCTGATTTTGAACTTCATGCCTCAACACAAATGGCAATTAATAATTATTATGGAGCTTTATTTTTAAAAGATATGGGTTTTTCAAGAATTGTATTAGCACGCGAAACACCTATTTTTGAGATAAAAAAAATTAAAGAATTAAATATTGATATTGAAGTATTTATACATGGTGCACTTTGTGTTTGTTATTCAGGTGAATGTCTAATGAGTTCAATGATAGGTGGTAAGTCTGGTAATCGAGGTGAATGTGCACAAGCTTGTAGAAAACAATATGAAATATTTGATTTGGATAAAAATTCTGTTTCTGATAGTAAATATTATTTATCTCCCAAAGATTTAAATACATTAGATGAAGTAAAACAACTCTTAGCAGCAGGAGCTTTTTCTTTAAAAATTGAAGGCAGGATGAAAAGCCCACAATATGTTTATCAAGTAGTCTCAGCTTATAAGAATGCAATTAGTGGAAAACTCGATACAACTGATAAACAAAATGTAGAGCAATCTTTTAATAGAGGCTTTACAAAAGGATTATTTAATGGGGATTTTGGTAGAAATTTCGTTTCTTACGATAGACCTGATAATCGAGGTATTGAAATAGGAAAGGTAATGTCAGTTAGAAAAAATAAAGCGAAAGTTGTATTTAGCGATACTGTGTTTGCTGGCGATGGATTAGAATTTAAAAATGGCGGTAAGACTTTTGGTATTAAAACTGATAAAAAATATTTGAAAGGCAAAGAATATATACTAGATTTACCAGAATTTACTGAAAAAGAAAGTATAATAAATAGAACTTTTTCCATTAAATGGAAAGAAAATATAGACTCTAAACTAGAAACTGATGAATATAAAATCCCTATAGATATGAAGGTAATAGCAAAAGTTGGACAAAAACCAATTATTTATGGCAAAACAAGTTTTGTTAAAGATTATTATCAGTTAGATGAAATAATAGAAGCTGCACATAAATCTCCTATAACAGAAGATAAAATTACAGAAAATTTATCTAAGTTAAATGATACTATATTCTATTTAAATTCCCTAAAACTAGATTTGGATAAAGATGCTTTTATGAGGATATCATCTGTAAATGCACTCAGAAGAGGGATAATTGGAAAAATAGAAAGACAAATCTTGAATAAAAAAGTGGTTAGGAAGGAAAAAAATAACCTCCTAGTAGAAACTGATAAAATTTTATTAAAAAATCATACGAAAATTAAAGTGTTTTTTAACAAGTTTGAGCATTTAGAAAAAGTAGATTTTAATAAAATAGACGAAATAATAATAAGACCAAATCATGTTAATAAGTTTAAATCGCGTTATCCACAACTTAAATTTTCTGTCTATTTAGATAAATTTTATTCATATATTGAATTGGAAAAAGTAAGGAATTATATTTTAGAACATAGGGAAATTGAAGGTATTTGGATAAATAATATTTCGCAATATTATATTTTTAAAAATGACGATATAAAGATTAATGGAGATATTGGACTGAATGTTTTTAATAAAAGCTCATTAGATTTTTTATCTAAATTAGGATTATATAGTGTTACCTTATCACCTGAATTAAATGCTAAACAAATTAAAGTTTTATCTACTGTTAATAGTAATACAAACATTGTATCTTATGGAAGACTACCTGTTATGACAATGAAGCACTGCCCTTTTTCCATAATTAAAAACTGTAAAGATGAAAGATATTGTCCTGAGTGTAAATTCAAAAATTATTATTTGAGGGATACTAAAAATGTTGATTTTGAAGTCCTCAGACAAGATGCTTTCACAGAAATATTTAATTCTTATCCAATTCTTTTGGATGGATATGTAAAGACTGTCATAAATAGTGGTTTAAACCTTTTAATATTAGGTGATGAATATACTAATTATGTTATAAATTTATATAGAGAATTTAATAGTGATAAGTATGAAAAGTTACGAATTAAATTAATAAATAAATATGGCCAGGTAACAAAAGGTCATATAAATAGGGGGATTATAGGTGATTGACTCTTTTACTAGAGCAAAGAAAACTTTAGAATTTGACAAAGTTCTCTCGGAGTTAAAATCTTTGGCAAGTGCCAAAATCACAACTGAATATATAGATGATATAAATTTTTCGACAGATTATGACGAAGTAAATAAAAGATTAAAAGTGACAAGTGAAGCTCTTAGGTTAATAAGTGCAAAAGGTGAACCTGCTCTTTTTGGGATTGTAGATATAAAAAAAATACTAAAAGTAGCTAATATTGGTGGAGTATTAACTGCAAAATCGCTTTTAGATGTAACAGACTTTTTGAGAGTGGCAAGAAATCTAAAATTATATCTAAAGAAAGAAACTTATGATCATAAAGATGTTCCGATGAGTTTTATAAATGTATTAATTGAAGAACTTTATATAAATAGAGCACTAGAAGAAGAAATTAATTCTAAAATTATTTCTGAAGATGAAATTGCTGATGACGCTTCAAAAGAATTAAATAGGATAAGAAAAAATATAGGTTTAAAAAAAGAATCTATCAAAAACAAATTGAATTCTGTATTGACTTCACAATCAGAATATCTACAAGATCAGATAGTCACTTTCCGTGATGGTAGGTATGTAGTACCAGTTAAAATAGAACATAAATCAAGAGTTAAAGGATTGGTACACGATATTTCAAGTTCTGGTCAAACTATATATGTTGAGCCAATTTCTGTTGTTGATGCAAATAATGAATTAAAAGAATTGTATTTAAAAGAAACTACAGAAATAGAAAAAATATTGCGTAAACTCACTGAATTTGTTGCAGAAGAGTCAGTTAATATTGAATATAATCAAGATAAGTTGATAGAGATTGATTTTATTTTTTCTAAAGCCAAACTTGCAATTAAACAAGAAGCAAATATGCCAATTCTCAATAACAAAAAATACATCAATTTAAAAAAAGCATATCACCCCCTTTTAAATAGAGAGATTGCTGTGCCAATAGATATTTATTTAGGTGATGAATTCACCTCATTAATAATAACTGGCCCAAACACTGGCGGTAAAACTGTCAGTTTGAAAACAGTAGGTCTTTTGGTGCTTATGGTTCAATATGGACTTTTAATTCCAGTTAGTGAATCATCTGAGATTTCAATATTTGACTCTGTATTTGCAGACATTGGCGATGAACAATCAATAGAACAGTCCTTGTCTACATTTTCTTCACATATGGTTAATATTGTGAGAATTTTAAACGAGGTAGATGAAAATTCTCTCGTATTATTTGACGAATTAGGAGCAGGAACTGACCCTACAGAAGGAGCTGCATTAGCTAGAGCAATAATGCAACACATGCTAGATAGAAAGATAAGATGTATATCTACAACACATTATAATCAATTAAAGGTGTATGCACTTACAACAAAGGGTGTAGCTAATGCTTCCATGGAATTCGATGTAAATACTTTATCACCAACTTATAAATTATTAATTGGAGTACCAGGCAAGTCCAATGCATTTGAAATATCAAAAAGGCTAGGTTTACCTGAATATATAATAGAAGAATCTAAAAAGCTTTTAAGCTCAGAAAATATCGAATTCGAAGATGTTCTTCAAGCAATTGATGCTGATAGGACTAAAATTGCAAGATTAAAAGAAGATTTAGAAAGACAAAACATTGATTTAAAAGAACAAAATAGACGTTTAGAAAATAAAATAAAAAATGTAGAAAATCAAAGAGAAAAAATAATAGAAAAATCTAAAGAAGAAGCTCGTAGAGTCTTATTAAATGCAAAACAAAATGCAGAGCTTATACTTTCTGAACTAAACGAAGCAAAAGAGAATATTTTATCTGATAATTCTAGAAAAATTCAAGATGCACAAGATTTACTGAGAGAAAGCATTAGAAAAACGAATAAAGATTCAGACATAGAAATCACAAAAGCTAAAAACCCAATCAAAGAAATTAAAATTGGAGATCAAGTGAGGACATCTTTTGGCAATGTAGCTACTGTTTTAGAAATGCCTGATAATAAAGGCAATGTTTTAGTTCAATCTGGTATTATGAAAATGAAGTTGCCAAAAGAAAGCTTAACTCGTGTAAATGTCCAAGAAAATACAACGAAAGTCAATACAAAGAAAATTTTAAGAGATAAGGCAACAAATGTAAAATCAGAAATAGATATACGAGGAAAAAACTTCGAAGATGCAAAAGATATAGTAGAAAAATATTTAGATGATGCATATATTTCTGGACTAAAATCAGTGAGATTAATACACGGAAAAGGGACAGGAGTGTTGAGAGCAAAACTAAGAGATTATATGAAAGGAATAAGGATAGTAAAAACATTTCATGATGCTGCTTATAACGAGGGTGGAGATGGAGTTACTATAGTTGTATTAAAATAGAGGTGAGTATATGATAAATTTTAGAGAAGAGATAATTAATATATTAGATGAAAAAATTGAAGAATTAGATAGAAAACAAATAAATGAAATACTTGAAACACCACCATCATATGAATTGGGTGATTTTGCATTTCCAGTTTTTAGTTTAGCAAAAGTTTATAGAAAAAATCCAGCTATCATAGCAAGTGATTTAGCAAATGAAATTGAATCAGAATATTTTGAAAGAGTAGAAAGCAAAAACGCATATTTGAATTTTTATATAAATAAAACACTATTAGCTGAAGAAATATTAAATGAATCTAAAGATAAAGGACAGAATTTTGGAAAAATCAATGTTGGTAAAGGAGAAAATGCCTTAGTAGAATATTCGTCTACAAATATTGCTAAGCCATTTCATATTGGACATATAAGATCAACTGTAATAGGAGATTCAATCAAAAGAATTTATAATTTTTTAGGATATAATACTATTGCAATTAATTATTTAGGAGATTATGGAACGCAATTTGGAATGCTAATTTGTGCCTATAAAAAATGGGGTAATCAAGAAGCTATTGAGAAGAATCCTATTCCTGAACTTTTTAAATTATATGTAAAAATAAATAAAGTAGTAGAAGAAGAGCCAACGGTAAAAGAAGAATGTAGAAAATGGTTCAAACGCTTAGAAGAAAATGATGAAGAAGCTGTTTCTTTATGGAAATGGTTTAGAGAAGTTAGTTTAAAAGAATTTAATAGAGTTTATGAAATTCTTGATATAGAATTTGATTCGTTTAATGGAGAAAGCTTTTATTCGGATAAATTACCGTCTTTAATAGAAGAATTAAGAGCAAAAAATGTCATGGAAAATTCGCAAGGGGCTGAAATAATTAATCTTGATAAATACAATCTTCCACCAGCAATAATCGTAAAAAGTGATGGAACAAGTATTTATCTCACAAGGGATATAGCCGCTGCAAAATATAGACATGAAGAATATAAACCAGTGGTTAGTATTTATGTAGTTGGTGCTCAGCAGTCTTTACATTTTCAACAATTAAAAGCTACACTAAAAGAGGCAAATTACGATTTTTATGATGAAATTGTTCATGTTCCTTTTGGAATGGTATCATTAGAAGATGGAACACTTTCAACTAGGAAAGGAAAAGTTGTATATCTAGAAGATGTATTAAATAAAGCTATTAATAAGGTTATGGAAATTTTAAATGATAGAGAAATCTCTTCAGGACAAAAATTAGAAAACAAAGAAGAATTAGCGAGAATGATAGGTGTTGGAGCAATTAAATTCCAAGAATTATTTAATGGTAGAATAAAAGATTATGTATTTGATTGGGATAAGACATTGTCATTTGAAGGTGAAACAGGTCCATATGTGCAATATGTACATGCAAGGATATCCTCACTATTAGAAAAAGGTAATTTTAATTTAAATAATCCTACAAATGCAAAATTACTGACAGAAGAAACTGAAATTGACATTATCAGATCACTTTACAATTTTAGTGATGTTGTAAAAGATGCTGCTGAAAAGTATGAACCATATTTTATAACTAGATATGTAGTTGAACTTGCGAAGAATTTTAATAAATTCTATAATCAAACACAAATTCTAGTAGATAATGAAGAACTTAAAAATTCAAGACTAATGCTATGCTATACAGTGAAAAATGTAATTGCTAGTGGTCTACTACTATTGGGTATACAGGCACCAGATAAAATGTAAGGAGTGCACAATGAATTTCACCGAAGACTTAAAAATGGTATATGAAAAAGCAATAAGGGATAGCATAAGTAAAATAACAAAAAATCCACTTATACTAATAATGCCTTTGATATATAGCATCATTTACAAATTTGTAATGATGGCTTTTAATATAACTTTAGCACCCGTTCTTGGTTTCGCATCTGGTTTTATCTTGCCAATAATTTCATCCTTAATATTGTCTAGTTATTATTCACAATTAAGTGATGTGATATTTTACAACAGATTAAACTTTAATAATTTTAAAAACTCCTTTAAAGATTATTTTGCCTCTATTTATTCTGTATATTTTATATTAATATTAATATCTTGGATAACTCCAGCATTGTCAAAGATGATGTCAATATTAATAGTAATAAACTTTATATTAATAATTGTGTTAAATCCAATAGCAGAATCAATATATATACGTGGAGAATACTATACAAGTGCTTATTCTCATTGTGTAGAATTTATGAAAGAAAATTTTTTATTGTGGATTATACCTTTTATAATCTATCTCATTCTATTGAGGATTTTAGGATTAAGCATAGAAAATTATATACTTACATCAAATATAATAGATACACCTTTAGGGTTAAACACAGAAAGTTTAGTTGTGTTGGGCTTTGATATACAAAACTTAAAACAACTTTTAATAATAGTATTAACTGGGGTGTATGCGATTTTCAGAGGATGTTTATATAAAATATTGCATAATTCCACAAGAAGAAAAAGAGCTTACATGGGAGAGATTTAATTGCCGTTAAAAGATGAATTAGAACAAAAATTACAAGATATTGTATTTATAGAGTTAAAAAAAGAGTACCAACTGAGAGATATTAGTCTACCAGTTGGTACATCTTTACCTATAAGATTAGAATATATATTAAATGATTTAAAAGAAGATAAAGAGATAGAAAATATAAGTGCAGAAAAAATTGTAGACTCAATAATATATTTATTGGGAATAGACAAAGATTTTATATACAAAAAACAATATCTGGATATTTTAATTGAATTAGGATTAGACTTAAAAAAATATACAATGCATAAATCATTTGAAAATCAAGAAACACAAATACTAGATTCATTTATATACCTAAATTCATACTTAAATATACTAGGAGAAGATAAAGATATTCTATTTAAACAAGCTAATATATTAGAAGCATACTATAATCAGACTATTTCAGAAAGAGAAATTGAAGAGAATAACAAAATATTAGAAAATATAATCAGAAGATATAATAATATCCTAAATATTGATGAACAATATGAACTTGCATACTACAGATTGGCATATATAAATTTAAACATGAATAGATTCATAAAATCAAAATTATATTTTGAAAAATTCATAAACTACTCAAAAGATGAAGAATTGAAACAAGATGCTAGGTCAAAAATAGAAATGTTAAAAAATTATGTATTGTATGATTCTGCAAGAGCATATATATCACGAGGCAAATTTACAAAAGCTAAAAAAGATTTGGTAAACATTGACAATAATTACACGAAAAAAATGCAATATTATTATTTGCTAGGACTATGCGAATTTAACTTAGGAGAATTAGAAGAAGCAGAAAAAAGTATTAATAAATCTATAAGTTACAAAATTAATGAAGAAAATATAAATCTATTAGCTATGATCCAATTAAATAAAGAAGAGTTTAACAAAGCTATTCAAACCTACAAAATAGGTATCGAAAATTTACAGAATTCTTTTACATTAAATTATAATTTAGGCTTGGTTCTTTTAGATATTGGTGATAAAATAGAATCTGTCACTTATTTAGAAAAAGCTTATGAAATAAGTCCACAAGCTGAATTAAAAAAATTTCTAAAAAGTTTAAAATAATGTTGACAAAGTTAAAATATTATTATATACTATAAAAGTTGTCGCGTGAGACAACAAGCTTGTAAAAACAATCTGTAAAAGAGATATAAAAATTTAAAAAGTTTTGTAAAATCTACTTGACAAAGAAAAAGAAACAAGCTATAATAAAATAGCTGTTCCGGTATAGGACAGCATGAAACATGTTAATTAAATAGTGTGAAGATATAAATTCGTGATATAATCACAAAGCAAAAAGCAAACCAGATATTCGTTTAGTTTAAAACTAGAAGAGTTAGGTAAACCAAATTTTAATTGAGAGTTTGATCCTGGCTCAGGACGAACGCTGGCGGCGCGCTTAACACATGCAAGTCGAGCGATGAAGCTTTAACAGATTCCTTCGGGATGAAGATAAAGCGGATTAGCGGCGGACGGGTGAGTAACACGTGAGTAACCTGCCTTTGACATCGGGATAGCCTCGGGAAACCGGGATTAATACCGAATAAAATCCTACATACACATGTACATAGGATCAAAACTACGGTGGTCTTAGATGGACTCGCGTCCCATTAGCTAGTTGGTGGAGTAAAAGCCTACCAAGGCGACGATGGGTAGCCGGCCTGAGAGGGTGATCGGCCACATTGGAACTGAGAAACGGTCCAAACTCCTACGGGAGGCAGCAGTGGGGAATATTGCACAATGGAGGAAACTCTGATGCAGCGACGCCGCGTGAATGAAGAATGCCTTAGGGCAGTAAAGTTCTTTTATATGGGAAGATAATGACGGTACCATAAGAAAAAGCCCCGGCTAACTACGTGCCAGCAGCCGCGGTAATACGTAGGGGGCTAGCGTTGTCCGGAATCACTGGGCGTAAAGGGTTCGCAGGCGGAAATGCAAGTCAGATGTAAAAG